>NZ_JBNNVP010000058.1:0-33910 GCF_050280605.1 Pseudomonas sp. NPDC089918
TGGTGTTACTCGACAAGGCATAGGTCAGCGGCGTGTCGGCGCCGGACTGGAAGATACCGGTCACGCTGCCGCTGGCCGTGGTCGCCTCGCCAGCCACGTCGCCCGTACCGCCGGCAATGCCATTGGCCAGGCCGTCCTCGTCGATGGTTCCCGTCACGGCGGTTCCGGCCGCCGCCGGCCCGTCGTCCTCGAAGATCATTTTGGAGCCGATTTCGGTTTTCGAAATAGATGCCTGGACCAGCGTAAAACCACCGATATCAAAATCGGCATGGGCAGTGCCCTTGGCATCGAGGGCCGCTCCGTTCTCGATGAGCACGCGGTTGTGATCCGACGTTGTGGTGTATTCAATCTGGTAGCCGGCTTTAACGCCGGTGATGGTAGCAACCCCACCGGAAAAGGTGATGCCAATGGCCAGATCATTCACCGAACCGTTTGAATTCTCGATCACCACCCCGGCGCTGTTGAAGACGCGAACATTGGTGATGGCAACCGGCGTATCACCCGCATAGCCGTTGATGAAGTTCACGCCAGGTTCAGCCAAGGTGGTGAATGCGCTGATTTTTACGATGGCACTCTTGCCGCTTTGCAGCTGCACGACATCGAAATTAGCCATCCTTGCGTTGAAGACGCCGGTAAAGTCGATGTTGGATTCAAGATTTGCTTCGGTCTGACTCAGGTTGGGAATGGTCACATCCTGCCTGGCACCGGTGACGAACGAAAAGCGGATGCCATCCTGTTCCGTAATCATCTGATTGTTGGTGCCGAAGGTGGTCGGGTTAGCCGCCTGGCTGGTAATGATCGTGTCGCCAGTGTTGATATTGGCGCCGCTTGACTGGTCTGCGGGGTCCTTGCCGGTGGCGATGATGGTGGGATCCGTGATCCGCACGACACCATTGACCGTTTCAGTTGTCGGGTTTGCCTTCGTGAACATCAGGAACAGGTTCGCACCGGAGGGCACACCGGCCAAACTGAATTCCAGGTCCTGACTGGCTCCGATGAACACCTTATTCAGCAGATTGAGCGAATCATCGGCGTTCGCAGCATCTGGATGCTTGAGCGGTTGGTACTCCACGGTCCAGATCTTGCCGCCGGAGACCGGCGATCCGGTTTCTTCGATATAGGCGGCGAACACGATCGCGCCGGTCGAGCCACCGGCCCGGCCCAGAACGATGTTGTCGTTGTTCGCATCCGTGTAGAGAAGGATGCTGGTGCCATTGAGGGTATCCAGGCCGCTGTCCACGCCATTGAGCGGTGCGCCATTGCTGTCGACGAAGCTGATATTGGTAATAGTGGCTCCGGGGTCCGCGGTGACGGTGAACGCATTGCTGCCCGTATTGCCCACGGCACCGGTATAGCCACTCAACGCTGCCCCCGTTGCGGTCCCGGCACCCAGTGCGGTCAAACGGGTAGCGAAGGTCGAGGGCAGGGAGGTCACCAGAATGTCGTTGTCGTCAGCGTCTCCCGTAGGGGTTGGCGTGGCGGTGGCGTTCTGCAAACCGGACGTTTCGTCCAGCGAAACGTTCGCGCCGCTCGCCACGACGCTCATAGCGTTCGTCAGCAATGAATTTTGCTCAATTGTCATGACTTTTTCCTGGGTAATTGCGGTCATCAAGGCCTGACCGTTGACCATTGGTCGCAACTATGGATAAGCGCCGAGGATCGCGCATCGGCGGATACTCCCAGACGATGTGGGAGTTTCGGACTACTCGGGAGGGGGAGGCGGGATGAGGCGTGAGGGCGCGGCGTGGCAGCGATCATGAACAAAGGTCATCATGCTGGGGGAAATTGGCGGTGAATCGAATGCCGGATAACTTCGTTCCGCTCAAGTAAACACTCAGCCCTTTACCGAGCGCTGGCCCTCGGTAAAGGTTTTTGATGGCTCACAACGACGTTCTGACCACCAATGGACAATCAACCGGCTGGGCACCCTCTACTTCAAGGGCCTCGATCAGGTGCCGGGCTGCATTGCGACCGATCTCGTAGTACGGCAGTTGCACCGTGGTCAGCGGCGGGATGAACAGTTCGGCTATGCCGATCATGTTGTCAAAGCCGAGCACGGCGACATCGGCGGGAATTTTCAGGCCTCGGCCCAACAACAGCTGATAGGCACAGAAGGCAATCCGGTCGTTGCCACAGATCAGGATGTCGAATTGCGGGCGACCCTCGATGATGTGCCGGTCGAGGATGGCTGCGGTTTCACCATAGGCGTCATGATCGGAAAGGTCGTATTGCAGGAGTGCGTCAGGCGCAAGGCCAAATACCTGACAGGCACGCTGCAGGCCTTTTTGTCGCAAGCCCCAGGCCAGGCTCTGTTTGGGCAGATTGATACACAGAGGGCGCCGATAACCTTGGCTCAACGCGTGATGTACGGCTCGATACTGCCCCGTTTCGTCATCTGGCACGTAACTGACCAAGCGACTGTCATCTGCCAGGCAATTGGCGAGCACCAGAGGTTTGCTCTTCAAGCGTTCGGGAATGCTCACCTGGCGAAACCCCATGGCGCTGAAGATCAACCCGTCGGGACGGTGTGACAACATCAGGTCAATGTTCTGGTCGGTGGGCGGGTTGCTCAACAGGTTGAGGATGAACACATTCCAGCCCGCCTGCTGCGCGGTCTGTTCGATGGACAGCAGCAACTCGACCGCGAACGGTGTGGTCGCGGTGTCCAGTGCGAATACACCGATTGTGCGCGACTGGAGGTTGTCGCCGCGCATCTTGCGCGCCGACAGGCTCGGTACGAATTGCAGTTCGTCAATGGCGCGACGCACCCGCTGAAGGGTTTCGGGGCTCAGTTTTTCCGGATTATTGAGCGCTCGAGAAACCGTCATCAGGGACACGCCGGCCAGCTGTGCAACGTCTTTCACTGAAGTCATGCGAGGCGAGGCCGGTCAGGTTGACGCAGGATCATGACACAGGGCCCGGGTTTCCCGCGACTCGAATGACGCCGCTCACAGCCATCCCGAGGCCAGAGGCCATGCCTTGGGAATCGAGACACGCCCGCCACTCCCATTGGCAAACAGCTTCACGCCCAGGCTGTCGGGCCGTGGATAGAGCCGACTGCTGAGGCTGAAGCGCCCGTTTTCGTCGAACACCTCGATGGACGAACGATCGAGAAATACGCGCAGTTCCAGTCGCTCTTGTGTCGGGTCTATCGACACGCTGCGCTGGCCGGTGACTTGCGCACCCGCGCGGCTGCGGTCAAGCACCAAACGCTGCAGCGACGCATCGTAATAAAGCAGGGTTTCTTCGTGGCCATCGTCGCTGCAACGCAAGGCGATTCCGAGGTGGCCGTTGGTGCAGCCACGCAAATCCAGATGCACATGGATTTCGAGCATCTCGCCATTCACTTCCGGCACGCACCGGGTTCCCGAACCATCCCACCAAGACACGCCCGGCAATGGCGCCATGCGCAGAGCGGTGAGCTCCCGTGCCGGGTACACGCAAAGGCGATCGGCGTGCAGTTCAAGTTCGCGCGGCACGCCGAGCATGCCGCACCAATGATGGGCCTGGCTTGGCATCGGGCTTTCCCACATGTCGAGCCACGCCCATACAAGGCGGCGGCCATCGGCGGCCAGAAGCGTTTGCGCGGCATAGAAATCGTGGCCGTTATCCAGCTCGATAAAAGGCCCGCCGCTGAAGTGCCATTCACTGTCGAGTCGGCCCACTCGATAACCGGTCTGGTACTTGTTGAGCCGTTCGTAACCCTCGGGTTGCATGCCCTGAGGGGAGTAGAGCAGCACATCGCGCCCGTTCAACCGGAACAGGTCCGGGCACTCCCACATGTAGCCATCGCCCTCGCTGCCGCTAGACACATAGTCGAGGAACTCCCAGGTATGCAGATCCGTGGAACGGTACAGCGGCAGCAGCGGTTTATCGCCCAGACGTGCGCCGGCAATCAGGTACCAGCAGTCATCCTCCTGCCATACCTTGGGGTCGCGAAAGTGCATGATCGTGTCTTGCGGCGCGGTTTCAATGACGGCGCCATGCTTGACGAACCGAGTGCCGTCGCTGCTGGTCGCCAGGCACTGGACTTGACGGATGTAGCGTTCGTCACCCACGTCCCCCAGCCAGGTGTGCCCGGTGTAGATCAGTGCCAGGGTGTCTCCACACACTACCGCGCTACCGGAAAAACAACCGTCGCGGTCGAAGTCATCGCCGGGCGCCAGCGCAATGGGCAGATGCTGCCAGTGGACCAGATCGGCGCTCTTGGCATGCCCCCAATACATCGGGCCCCATTTCGGGTCGAAGGGGTGGTGTTGGTAGAACACGTGGTATTCGCCACGAAAGTACACCACCCCGTTAGGGTCGTTCATCCAGCCCGCTGGGGGGGCAAGATGATAACCGGGACGATAATCATCGATGACGCGAGACAGGCCATCACTCAGCGCATATTGCGCAAGCTCAATTGCAGCGGACATTGGAACACTCATGGAATTCAAAGACACAGTCATAGGGCGCTTGCTCGTGCCGAGCGCAGAGGGACGCCAGCCGGCAGGGTTTCAATGGCGTGTGGATGACGGCTCAAGGCCGCGCCGTCGGCGTCGAACAGGTGCAGGTTGTCGATGTCCAGCTGCAGCTCAACCCGATCACCCGCTTGCCATCCGGCGCTGACCTCGCAACGACAGATCAGTGGCTCGTCCTGACCTGTTTCGAGGTGCACATAGGTTTCGCTGCCCAGGTATTCCACCGCGGTCACCACGACGCCGGCGGTTCCATCCGCCGCCTTGAGCGACACGTGTTCCGGGCGAATCCCCAGGCTCAGCGGCGTGCCTGCCGCCAGGTTCGAGCTGTCGAAGGGCAGGGACGTGATACCCCAAACGAGGGTATCGACCAGGCTGGTTTCGCCTGGCGTCTGCAGGCGCGCCGACAGAAAATTCATTCTGGGCGAACCGAGGAAACCGGCGACAAAGCGGCTGGCCGGGCGCTCATAGAGTTCGCGCGGTGAACCGACCTGTTCTACGCGACCGCCATTGAGCACGACAATTTTGTCGGCCAGGGTCATCGCTTCAACCTGATCGTGGGTGACGTAGATCATGGTCGAGCCGAGTCGATCATGCAGTCGGGCGATTTCGTTGCGCATCTGCACCCGCAAGGATGCATCCAGGTTGGAAAGCGGTTCGTCGAACAACAGAATGTCCGGCTCCCGCGCCATGGCTCTGCCCATGGCCACGCGCTGACGCTGCCCTCCAGACAGTTCCTTTGGCTTGCGTTGCAGCAGTTTGTCCAACTGCAGGATTTGCGCAGTTTTCAGCACGCGCTCGCGCAGGCTGGTCTTGTCCGTCTTGGCCAGTTTGAGACCAAAACTGATGTTGTCGTAGACGCTCATGTGCGGGTACAGCGCATAAGACTGAAAAACCATGCCGACGCCACGCTCGCGCGGCTCCAGGTCGTTGACCCGACGCCCGTCGATCAGCAGGTCGCCGCCGCAGATCGAATCCAGTCCGGCGATCAGTCGTAGCAGGGTCGATTTTCCGCAGCCCGAAGGGCCAACGAATACCACGAATTCACCCGCCGCGATTTCCAGGCTGACGTCGCGAAGAATCCGCGCGCCGCCCAATTGTTTGTTCACGTTGTCCAGTTTCAATTTGATCACGATGCTATTCCTTGTCTTTGTTGGGCATCAACCCTTTAACGCGCCGGCAGTGAGACCGGAAACGATTCGGCGCTGGAAGATCAGCACCAGAATCACCAGTGGGACGGTGACCACCACCGATGCAGCCATCAACAACCCCCAAGGCAACTCATGGGGGCTGCCGCCGGAAATCAAGGCGATGGCGACCGGCACCGTGCGTTGCGTGTCGGTGAGGGTGAAGGTCAGGGCAAAGAGGAACTCGTTCCACGCGGCGATGAAAGCCAATAAGCCAGTGGTGACCAGTGCGGGCCAGAGCAGCGGCAACAGCACACGGGTCAGCGTGACCCAGGGCGAGGCGCCATCCATGATTGCCGCTTCTTCCAGTTCATGGGGCAGTTGCCCCATGAACGTGGTCAGCACCCAGACGGTGAAGGGCAGGGTGAAAATCGTGTAGCTCAGGATCAATGCCCAGGACGTGTTGTACAGGCCCAGGGCGCGGATCACTTCGAACAGCCCCGACAGCACCGCGACCTGGGGAAACATCGACACGCCAAGGACCATCATCAAGACCGTGCCACGCCCCCGAAACTTCACCCGGCCCAAGGCATAGGCGGCGGTCAGGCTGAGGAACAGCGCCAGCGTCACCACGCACAGCGCAACCACCAGCGAGTTGCCGATCGCCCGCAGGAATGAGGCTTGATTGAGCACCGCCGCGTAATTGGAGAAGTCGGGGTTGTCGATCCAGTAGCTCACCTGGAACAAGGCGCTGGACGGCTTCAACGAAGTCACGATGGCGTAGTAGAAAGGGAAGACTGCATACAGCAGCAACACCCCGATCAGGCACCAGAATCCGAGGCGCAACAGGGCTTTTTTCAGTAGGCGCAGGTTCATGACCGGACCTCCAGTTGACGGCGTCCGAGGTAGAGATAAAGCAGGGCGATGACCGCAACCACCAGAAACAGCAGCGTTGAGGCCGCGCTACCGTAACCGACGTCCTGGAACTCCACCAGGTGCTGGCGGGCATACACCGACATACTCATGGTGCTCGATGAGTTCGAGGTCAGCACATAGATGACGTCGAACACCCGCAGCGAGTCGAGGATGCGGAAGATCGCCGCCACCAGCAATGCGGGCATCAGTAGGGGAAGCGTGACACGCCAGAACACCTTCAATGGATGAATGCCATCGACCCTGGCGGCTTCGTAGCAATCGCTCGGCAACATCTGCAAGGCCGCCAGCATCAGCAGCGTGACAAAAGGTACGGTCTTCCAGACGTCGACGATGATCACCGCCCACATCGACAGATCTGCATCCGCCGTCCAGGCCAGGGGCGCGTCAATCAGGCCGAGGCTCAGCATCAGGTGATTGATGATGCCGAACTGGTCGTTAAGCATCCATGACCAGATCTTCGCCGAGACAATGGTCGGAATCGCCCAGGGAATCAGAATCAACGCACGCACCAGAGCACGTCCGGTGAACTTGATGTTCAGCAGCAACGCCACCAGCAGCCCCAGTACGACTTCCAGTCCCACCGACACCACCGTGAAATACAAGGTGTTGCGCACCGCGTTCCACCATTGCGGATCGACCAGAATGCCCGACCAGCTGGAACCGTTGTGGAACAGATAATTGCCAAAGCCTATGAAGGTTCCGCCACCGGTGTCCGCCAGGTTGGCGTCGGTCAGGCTGAACCAGAATGTGCGCAGTAGCGGCCAGGCTGCCACCAGGGCCAGACACAGCAACATCGGCGTCAGAAACAGCCAGGCGGCGCGCACTCGGCGACGTTGTACGGGCGTTTCCCTGGTGAGCAGAAGCTCATCATAGGGGGCATGGGTAGAAGAGACAGACATGGTGATTTCCTTCCTTGTGGCTTACCAGTTCCGGCGTTTGATGCGCGTGAGTTCGCTTTCCAGTTCGGCCAGCGCCTGATCGACAGGCAACTCGCCCGCCAGCACGCCATGCACTCGATCGAAGAACGCATTGGAGACCCGTGGATAGCGATCGGCAGTGATGGAGGCGGGGCGCATCACCCCATCGTTGAGAATGCTGTGCAGCTGAGCGTAATAAGGCATGGCCGCGAGCAGTTCGGGGTCTTGATACAGCGATTCGATAACCGGGTTATAGGCGCCTATCAGGGCACGATGTTTTTGCTCTTGGGCACTGGTCAGGTAGCTCACCAGTTCAGCGGCAAGTTTTGGATGGGCGCTGTAACGCGATACCGCCAGGCCCCAGCCACCGAGGGTGGATGCATGGCTGCCGGCCTCGCCGCCGCGGGGCAGGGGAGCAACCCCGACCTTGTCTTTTACGGCACTGTCCTGACCTTGGACCAGGGCCCAGACATACGGCCAGTTACGCATGAACAGCGCATTGCCCGACTGGAATACGCCACGGCCTTCTTCCTCGGTGTAATTGAGTACGCCGCGCGGGGAGATGTCTCCGACCCAACTTTTCGCCAGGGTCAACGCTGTTCTTGAGGCCTGACTGTTGACCACGATGTCGCCTCGTGAATTGACCAGTCCGCCTTCCGGTTGACTGCTGATCCACTCCAGCGCATTGCACGTCAGGCCCTCGTAGGCGCGCCCCTGAAAAATGTAACCCCAGGCATTGGGGTTCCCGGCGGTGCGTTCAGCCTGTTGAATAGTTTTGGCGGTAGCGGTCATTTCCTCCCAGGTCCGGGGAACCTGCTGGTTGTACTTCTCGAGCAAGTCCTTGCGGTAATACAGCAGGCCCGAGTCGGTGAACCACGGCATCGTCACCAGCCGTCCGTTCACCGTGGCGTTGTCCACCTGTGCCTGGAAATAGCCCTGGGTCGCGTTGGCGGGAAGCACCTCGCGCAGATCCAGCAGATGTTTGGCCAACATTCCCGGCCACACCATATCGATTTGAATGATGTCGATGTCGCTGGACTGCGCACTGAGGATCTGTTGGTAGAACGACAATCGCTCGGTGGCCGAGTTAGGCGTGGAAACCACCTCGACGTTGTTGCCAGTCTGTTTCGACCACGCCTGGACAGCCTCTTTGCAGAGTTGTAACTCCGCACCTACCGCCCCACACGAGATCGTCAAATCGGCTGCGCTCGAGAGGGATGGAAGCCCGGCGCAGAGGGTAAGCAGTGTTGCTGGAAGAAGAGATTTGAGGTGTTTCATAAAGCCCTCTTTATTTTTGTTTTTAGAAAAGTTAACGTTAACATCGCCAAATGTAGCAGTGTATTTGCGATGAGGCATCCTTTTTTTGGTGGATTTTGACAATTAACAATTCACGAAAAAAGGCCGGTCGCAGGACAGAAAAATAAAAACAAAACAGGAAATCCCCCATGCAGAAAGCATCAAGCTGGCTACTCGCAGGCGTACTCGGCACCTCGGCGGCGACCACTCAGGCCGCGACTCTGGAACAACGAATGGCCGCGTTTGAAGCGCGTGCCGCCGCTGCAGAAAAACGCGCCGCCGCAGCCGAGCAGCAAACCCAGGCACTCGCCAGGGAATTGCAGCAGATCAAACTGGCGACTCCCGCCTTGCAGCCGGCGGCGTCTACTGAAGCCGCCACTGCGGCGCCCACTTTGGACACTCGACTGGCAAAACTCGAAGCCCGTCAGCAAAGCATGGAAAAGCAGGACAGTAGCGGACACCTGACTGACGGTTTCAGCTTCAAGGGCTACGCCCGCTCCGGATTGCTGATCAACGATGGGCTGGGTGGTGGTCGTGGCGGCCCTTACACAACGCCGGCCGGTTCAGTCGGTGGTGCCGTCGGGCGACTCGGTAACGAAGACGACACCTACATGCGCATAGACCTGTCGAAAGAACTCTATGCGCAAAACGGCACCCGATCCAAATTCACGGTGTCCATCGCCGACGGTGTGGAAAGCTCCAACGACTGGACCGCCGACGAGAGCAATCTGAACGTGCGTCAGGTGTTTACCGAGCTCGATCATCTCGCCGCCTTCAAGGGCAATTCAGTGTTCGAAAACTCCACCCTGTGGGCGGGTAAACGATTCGACAGAGACAACTTCGATATCCACTGGCTGGACTCGGACGTCGTCTATCTGGCTGGCACTGGAGGTGGAATCTACGATGTGCAGATGAACAAGAACTGGCGCTCGAATTATTCCTTGATGGGGCGTAACTATGGGGATTTCAGTGAGGGCGGTGTCAATGCCGATGTGGAAAGCTACATCCTGACCTCCAACCAGTTCTTCGATAATGGTCAGTGGCAGTGGATGTTCAATGGCATTGGCTCAAAGAAAAACGACTTTCGGACTCGTACCAATGAAGCGGGCCTGACGCCTGCGGATTCCGGCTTGCACAGCATGCTGGCCAATCACCAGAAAGACTTTTTCGGCCGCGAAGGCTTCTTTAAAACAGCGCTGCTCTACGGGCAAGGTCTGGGGGCAGAGGTCAAGAACATCGGTGCGGATGGCGAGCTGATCGACGATGCCCGCGCGCTGCGTCTGGCGCTTTACGGCGAGACGCCCATTGCCCCCGGCTGGCGCATAGGCCCCAGTTTGCTGGCCGAACAAAGCAAGGACAGATACGTCAAGGGTGACGACTACCGCTGGATGACTTTGAACGTGCGGTTGGCCAATGAAATCAACAGCAATTTCGAGATGGCCTACGAGATGAGCTGGCAAACCATGGACCTCGACCCCAAGGGCTACCTGCAACGTAATGCGGTCGATGGTAACTTCTGGAAATTCACGATTGCCCCGACATTCAAACCTGACGTTGGAGACCTTCTCACCCGTCCAGAATTGCGAGTATTCGCAAGCCTGATGAACTGGTCTTCGGATCTGGACGGATACAGTTCCACAGACAACTTCGGCAAGTCGGACTTCAACGCCGGCGGTGTATGGCAGTACGGCATACAGATGGAAACCTGGTTCTGATATCTGCTTCATCTGTGTAGGCGCCAGGCTTGCCGGCGAAGGTGTCTTTGAAAGCGCCTTCGCCGACAAGCCTGACTCCTACGAAGCGTTCATGGGGCGGTTCTTCCGCTTTGAATCACGATGGGCGGCTCGATCAGTTGCAGTTCGAGCTCACCCGAGGCTGGCACGAATCGCGGGCCAGTGCTTTCAGGCGTTGCCCGCAACCTCCAGGTGCGCTGCACCTTCGCCAGTTTGGCGACTCCCGACCCCAGGGACCAGCGCCGGCAGACCTTCTCCAACTTGAGTGGGTAAATGGTCAGTTGGTCGCCTTTGAAGTGCATGCGCAGGAAACACTTGTGGTCGGCGATGCACTGCGAGGAAAAAACCGCCTCGCTATGTAGCCCCCAAAAGGTGTTGCCCATCACCATCCAGGCACCGAACAACAGGCCTCCCAAGCTGCCGCCCAGCACCAGTGTCTCCGCCAGGAACAACAAAACCTGGTGCAGGTTTTCAACCTCCAACTGCAGGTAGTGGATGTTGACACGGCCCATCAGCCACAGCAGTCCGATCGCCAGTCCCAGATGAAGGACCCCGTGAACAGCTCCAATGGCATAGGCGAGCTTTCGGGTGCGCTTGACCCCGGCGGCAGAGAACACGGCGCAACCCAGCACAATGATCACGGCGAACATCACCGACGAAGGACTGTGTGACAAGACCAGGAGCAGATGTCGCCAAACTTCGCTGATGTTGGGAATAGACGCTTGGAGGTCAGACAACACGTCCATCAGGCTGCGGTTGCCTCGTGCCGGGTGGGGCACCGTGCTGGCGCTTTGTACCATCCAGTCGAACAGCAGGTACAAGATGGCCAGCATGGCGCAGAACGAGAGATTGCGGGTAGGTAGCCGCCATGCCCGATTACGCAGTTGCTCGGAGGTCTTTTTGGCCGGGTAGACCGCTGCCAGCTCGTAATGCTGGCGGGTTCCGCCAACGTTGATCGGCTTGGGCGGATCGGGAAGGTGATGGGTGGCATTCAAGAAGGCGCCACCGCCTCCGCAGGTGATGCGCTGCGGCGCCTGGGTGCCCGCTTTTGGCTGGTAGCGCGCGTAGTGGTGTGAGTCTCCGGCCAACACTACCGCGAGGTGGTCACCCAAGAGTTCCTCGATCTCGCGCAGGCTGCGAAAGCGCGGCGTCTGGGTTTCGATCGAGGGCAAGGCCTTGCTCTCCTCGCGTGCCAGCCGTTCGGCCTCATCCACCCAACTCGGCTCGGGTGTGCAGAGGATCACGCGATCGCCTGGCTGCAATTTGGCGTGCATCTGCTGGAAGTATTGCTTCTGCTGTCGGTCAATCATGGATTCAAACTGCAGATCCAGACCCCAGACCCACCAGCCATTGGGCAACTGCAGCACGTAGTAACCGGTGCGCTGGCGAGTTTCCCAGGCGCCGATGGGCTTCTGCTCGCAAAACAGTTGGGAGAAACCGCGCAGACCGTCATACCAATCGTGGTTGCCAGGCGTCGCCAATATCCACGGCGCACCCGGCTGCCGTACGGGCTGGGCCTGGTCACCAGGGCGCTCCTTGGGTACCGGCGCGGGAAATGCGGCGCGGAAAGGATCAAGGAAACGGGTGCGATATCCATTGCGGGCCGGTGTGGGATAGACCTGATCGCCGCCGAGCAGCAGCACGTCGCCGCGCGGTAGTGAGAGCTGGTGTTCCGGCAACTCGGCAGCACGGCTGACACACAGCGCCATCGAGTAGGTAGAGTCCCAGCCATCGCCGGTATCGGCCAGATAATCGATCCACACGTCACCGTCGGCAACCACCTGGATAGGCGGGTTAGAGTCCCGAGGGTTGAGCATCGCCAGCACTTCGCGTGGGTCTGCGAAGGCTCCCATTGTGGTGGCAACGGCCGTTTGTAAGCCCGTGCGCATCAGCTGCAACGGGCCTAGCCAATTGACCATCGCCTCTTGGGTGTAAAGCTCGATGCGGCTATTGAGCGTGGGAGTTTGGGTGGAACGGGTCATGGCGAGGGGCGAAGTGTGCGGCGTATGCACCTCTGCGGCGCGAAACTCAATTGAATGCTCCTTCATCATCCAGCCTCCATTGCTGTAACGAGTTCAGGTACCTCAAAAGGGTGATCTTTTGTCGGTCGATTCAGAATAGGTCAGTTACGCGATGGCTGCCGATTCATAGCCTGTAGGAGAGGCTGTCGTGAACGGTTCCCGAGAACGTTGTCTCTACCGGCCCGATGAGAAAGACAGGTCCCACGCCATCCCATTGAACCGTTACGGTGCCGCCATCACATTCGACCTCAACGCAATGATCTAACAAGCCACGACGAATGCCGTTAACAGCGGCGCCACAAGAGCAGGAACCTGAGCCGAGTGGAATCCCGCCCCCGCGCTCCCAAATGCGCAATCGAATGTGCTTTCGATTAATGATCTGGACGAAATGCACATTCGTCTTGAGGGGGAATAGAGGGTTGGTTTCAATGGTTGGACCGAGGGTCGCTATATCGACGGCGGTTAGATCATCGACGAAATAGGTGCAGTGCGGATTGCCCATACTGGTCGCTGCCGGGTCACCCGCCAGTGGTAAAACAGCAGTATCCAGTTCCAGCGCCAGGGGAATTTCCGACCAGCCGAAAAGCGGTTCTCCCATGTTGACGGAAATCGCACCGCTTGAGGTTCGCTCACACGTGAGTAGGCCACGGTTGGTTCGCAGTGTTATCGACGTAGTATTTGATTCGCGCATCAGCATATCCGCGGCCCCTCGCGTTGCGCTGCCACACGCATCCAGGGCGGAACCATCGGCATTCCAGAACATCAGGCGCGCAACGGCATCATCGCAATTGAGCACCACCGCGAGTTGATTGAACCCGATTCCTCGGTGCCGATCACCCATTCGCCGGGCCATGGCGCTTGTCATTGGATTGGCCGAATTTCGCGAGTCCACGATGACGAAGTCATCGCCATTGGCGTGCATTTTATGAAAACTCAGCGGCATAAAAGGATCCTGTCGACCAGGCATGGAAGGCCACCCAGCCCCAATCGCATAAAAATGGACCCGCCAGAATAGCGGGTCCGAAAGGAGGGATCAGAGTTTCGGCATCTGCCCGATGCGCCCGAACATTTCGGTCACGATCTGCAGGTCCAGCAGGAACTGGTCGACGGTCTTGAACTCGTTGTCGTTGTGGCCGGTGTACTTGACCTCGGGCCTGGCCAGGCCGAACTGCACGCCATTAGGCAACTCATGGACCGAAGTGGCGCCGGCAGAGGTGCCGAATTTGTGTTCCATGCCGAGGTTTTCGCTGGCCACGGCCAGCAGGGCCTTGACCCATTCACCCTCAGGGTTGCGGTGCATCGGCTCGGCGATCGAGTAGTCAAAGGCCGCCGCAATGTGGGTCTTCTTGCTCCAGACACCAAGCTTGTCGGCGATTTCGGTCTTGAGCACTTCCGGGGATTTGCCCTTGGGTACCCGCAGGTTGACCGCGAGCTTGAAGGCTTTTTCATCCATCCCGACGTAGGTCAGGGATGCGGTCAGCGGTCCCATGAAGTCATCGGAAAAGCCGACCCCCAATTTGCCACCCAGGTAGTCCAGTCCCCAGTTGTCGGCGGCGTAGCGGGCGGCGTCGGTAATGTGGTTGTGCTTGAGCGCGACCTTCCCGTCGAGGCTGTTGATAAAGTCCAGCATCCTTGCTACCGGATTGACGCCCGATTCGGGCTCGGAGGAGTGGGCGGAAACGCCGGTGATTGTCAGTTTGACGTCCTTGCCGACGACCTTGGCGCTCACCTCGAAGTTGCTGCCATTGCGCTTGGCATAATCGCTACCTGCCTTCTGCAGGCTGGCAGCCAATTCGGCGGGCTTGGCGGTTACCAGGGTGGCGACCGACGTCGATGGAATCTGGTTGGTTGCCAGGCCCCCCGTCATTGCAGTGATTTCGGCGCCTTTGCCCTGTGCGGCGCGCCGAGGAAAACTGGCCATGACGGTGCCGTAGCCTTTCTCGGCAATCACCACCGGGTAGCCGCCATCCAGCGCCAGGTTGTAGTTGGGCGTCGGGTTGTGTTCGAAGTAATAGGGAATGGCGTCGCCCGTGGTTTCTTCGGTGGTGTCTACCAGCAGCTTGAAATTCCTCGCCAGTGGCAGCTTCTCTTCCTTGATGATCTTCATGGCGTAGAGCGCCACCACGATACCGTTCTTGTCATCCTCGGTGCCCCGGCCATACAGGCGGTCACCGACCAGAGTGACCTTGAACGGATCGAGTCGGGTGCCGTCTTTCAGGACCCAGTTCTCCGGCGTTACGGGCACCACATCGGCATGTGCGTGAATGCCTACGACTTCGTCGCCATCGCCTGCGAGGGAGATTTCATAGACGCGGTTGTCGATGTTGCGAAAGTTCAGATTGAAGGTCTGGGCAAGGCCCTTGAGCTTGTCGGCGATCTTGATGAATTCGGGATTGTCGTGCTGAGCAACGCCGTCCACCCGGAAGGTTGGGATTGCCACCAGCTCGCGCAGGGTCTCGGTGGCAGCGCTGCCGTATTTCACCCGTGCATAGAGGCCAAGCAGGCGATGAATCTCGTTCTGTTGTTCCGCGGTAAGCGGTTTGTTGCCCTGAAAGGCACTGATTGCCGGGCCGAGATCGCTGGTATGGGCAAGGTCGCTCTTGGCCAGGCGTCCCAGGAATTGCCTGAAATCGGTTACCGATGTGTCACTGAAGGTCTTGAGGATGGTCGCGCTCTGTTGCGGGGTGATGTTGGCGTGCGCTGACGTGGTGAACGACGAAAGGCTGGCCAGCATCAGGGTTGTCGCGGCCAGGTGCTTGAGTGATAAATCCATTGTTGGGGGCATTCCTTTGCAGGCAGGTTGTAAGAAATATCTGGTCGATGAGTCAGAAACTTTTCCAAACTAACACCACAAGGGAGTGGTACGGGAGTCCCTGAAGTGGGATCTGTCGCACAAAAATGCAAAAGCGACGCAGAAACGAAAAAAACCGGGAAGCGAGCTTTCGTACGAGCCGGGCAGGCTTGCTTCTGTGGCGAGGGGGCTTGCCCCCGTTCGGCTGCGAAGCAGTCGCAAAGCTTTTAGGGGCGCTTCGCGACCCAACGGGGGCAAGCCCCCTCGCCACAGAGGCAAGCCTGGTTCCTACAAAAAGCAGGGAAGTTTTTCTGGGTTTTCTTGTTTTCAGACGTTCTTACCAACGCAACTCGAAGGCATTTGTCGCGCCCGGCTGGATGCCGCTGCCCAAGCGTGCGCACTCGCGAGAAAGGGTGTCGTGCAGCCATTGATGGTCATCCCCTTCGGCGCAACAAATGCGAAAGCCACGCAAGTGAGTGGGGATCAGGTCCAGCGACTGCAGGTGCCCGTTCGGGTTCAGCGAGGCAAAGTACAGAAGCCCCAAGTCGCCGCGAAAGGCTGTGTGGCCCTCGATGCCTTCGTAATCGTTCAGCAGATCACCGCAGCCATAGAGAATCAGATGTTCGCGGTACACCTCGATGCCCTTGATGTGGTGTGAGGAATGTCCATGCACTACGTCAACTCCGGCTTCGTCGATCAAGGCATGGGCGAACCGGACCTGCTCGCGGGGGATATCGAACCCCCAGTTGCCGCCCCAGTGAATGGAGGCGACCACCAGGTCCCGCGGTTTTTTTCCCTGGAGAATCCGTTCGGCCACAGGGCGCAGGCTGTGCATCGACAGATCCTCCAGGCGCGCAACGCCTTCGCGCCTGTCCGTGGCGGCCCAGTCCGGCGGTATGCCACTGTCAGGTGCGCCGAGGCCATACACCAACAAGCGTCGCCCGCCAGGCTGCGGCAGCACGGCGGGTGCTTCGGCAGATTCCCGGTTGTGCCCGGCGCCGGCGCTGCACATGCCGTTGCTCGACAAGGTATCTAGCGTATCGGCCAGACCGGCTGCTCCCCAGTCCAGCACATGGTTGTTGGCCAGTACGCAGCAGTCGATGCCGGCTGCGCTGATGGCCGGGAAGTTCTCCGGGCTCATGCGGTAATTGATGCCTTTTGGCTCCGCTCGTCCGCGGCGCGACACCGCTGTTTCCAGATTGATGATGCGTGCGTGTGGCTGGCGACGTTCGAACTCATCCAGCGCAGCGCCCCAGACATAGGTGAAATCGACGGGGAGGGGAATCGGGCCATTGAGTCTTTCTGCCAGCCGGACGTAAACGCCGGCATTCTTGACACAGTCTTCGTAAAGACGCGGATCGCCAGGATGTGGCAGTACTGAGTCGATGCCGCGGGCGGTCATGACATCGCCGGCGAGAAACAGCTTCAGAGTATCGGTAACAGCCGCCATGGCACCCTCCAGCATCAAGAGTAAGCATCTGTTTTAAAACAAATATATTTTTGTGTTGGCCTTCCCAGACGAAGAGAAAGTTGATAAATTCCCGCCCGTTCTTGCAGCGACCCTTACAGGGCTTGTAGCGCAAGGGCACTCGCTACAGATACAGGGGCGTCGCCAAGCGGTAAGGCAGCAGGTTTTGATCCTGCCATGCGTTGGTTCGAATCCAGCCGCCCCTGCCATTTTCCTTATACTCATCCAAGTATGGCTCCGCCGGCAGGTAGTGCGGGAGTCCTGGAGAGTCGTCTTTACAGAAAACGCCAACGCCAACGCCAACGCCGATCCGGCCTGGCGTTTTTTTATGCCTGCAAATCCCTCTGAGTGACGCCTTTAACATTCAACCGTCTAGCGAGCGCGGCGCCGTAGCGGCGCGCTCGCAAGTCACTCAGTGGGGTGCGCGAGGGATGGTCTTGAGCAGCTCTTCAGGGCTGATGTGGCCGACGACCTGCTGCACCACGCTGCCCGGTTGCGGCAGGTCAAGGATGTGTCCCTTCATCTTGCCGATCACGTGCATCTCGCAAGGCTTGCAGTCGAACTTCAGCGTCAGCACCTCATCACCATGCACCAGTTGCATCGGCGCGACTTTGGTACGCACACCGGTGACGCCCTTGGCCTGTTTGGGGCAGAGGTTGAAGGAGAAACGCAGGCAGTGCTTGGTGATCATCACCGGCACCTCGCCGGTTTCCTCGTGAGCCTCATAGGCAGCGTCGATCAACTTGACGCCGTGGCGGTGATAGAAGTCGCGGGCTTTCTGGTTGTAGACGTTGGCCAGGAACGACAGGTGCGACTCCGGGTACACCGGTGGCGGATTGGTCTCGGCCTTGCGACCACCCCGTGGGTGGGCTTTGATGCGGGCCGCGGTCAGCGCTTCGATGACCTCGCGGCGCAAGGCCTTGAGCTGCGAGTTGGGGATGAAATACGCCTGCGGTGCATCCAGCTCGATAGCCGTGGCGTGGTACTGAGTAGTGCCCAGTTGGCCGAGCAGGTCGTGCAGCTGTTCCAGCGCCTGCTCCGGCTTGTTGGCCAGACCGAATGGACCGTCCAGGGCGACACTGGCGCTGACACCTTCCTCGCTGGTGGCCGTCAGTTCCAGGCGATCCTCACGCAGGCGAGCGACCCAGGCAACACCCACCCGGCGCTCGGCGGAGGTCTTGAGCAGGGCTTGGTGCCAGTTGTGGTCGAGGTTGCGGCTCAGAGGGTGATTCGGTCGCAACTGGTGCAACCCTTTCGGCATCTCATTAGGTTCCACACGATAGCGGTAGCGCTTTTCCCCGTCCTCTTCGAACTCGCCCTTCGGCTCGGCGATGTTGGTACGCCAGCCCACGACTTCACGCTTGACCAGCACATTGAGGCCGTCGCCGTTGGACAGCGGTTCGTGGGTGACCACCAGCAGATCGCGCTTGCCGACTTTCTCCACCACGCCCACCGGCAGGCCGGTGAAGGTCGGTGTGTCGAAGGCGCCGATGTCGATCTTGCGGTCGCTGACGAAGTAGTCGGTGCTGCCACGGTGGAAGGTTTTGTCCGGATCGGGCACGAAGAAGTGCGCGGTGCGGCCGCTGGACGCGCGGGCCAGGTCCGGGCGGTCTTCGAGGACATCGTCCAGGCGCTGGCGATACCAGGCGGTTATGTTCTTCACATAGCCCATGTCTTTGTAGCGACCCTCGATCTTGAACGAGCGCACGCCGGCTTCCACCAGCGCGCGGATGTTGGCGCTCTGGTTGTTGTCCTTCATTGACAGCAGGTGTTTTTCGTAAGCGATTACACCGCCTTTTTCGTCCTTGAGGGTGTACGGCAAGCGGCAAGCCTGGGAGCAGTCGCCACGGTTGGCGCTTCGGCCGGTCTGCGCGTGGGAGATGTTGCACTGGCCGGAGAACGCCACGCACAGTGCGCCATGGATGAAGAATTCGATCGCCGCATCGGTTTCGTCGGCGATGGCGCGGATCTCCTGGAGGTTCAGCTCGCGGGCCAGTACCAATTGGGAGAAGCCAGCCTGGTCGAGGAACTTCGCCCGCGCCAGGGTGCGGATGTCGGTCTGGGTGCTGGCGTGCAACTCGATCGGCGGAATGTCCAGCTCCATCACGCCCAGGTCCTGGACGATCAGCGCGTCGACGCCGGCGTCGTACAACTGATGGATCAGCTTGCGGGCCGGCTCCAGCTCGTTGTCGTGCAGGATCGTGTTGATGGTGGTGAAGACTCGGGCGTGGTAGCGACGGGCGAATTCCACCAATTGGGCGATATCGTTAACCTCGTTACAGGCGTTGTGGCGGGCACCGAAACTCGGGCCCCCGATGTACACGGCGTCGGCGCCATGCAGGATGGCCTCGCGGGCGATGGCCACGTCGCGGGCGGGGCTGAGCAGTTCCAGGTGATGTTTGGGCAGGGACATATTTTTTAGTCTGGCTTGTCACGGTCAAGGTGCGCATTGTAGCGGCGAAATGTTTGATCGGCACCCATAGGCCCCTCCGGCGACGAGCGGGGCGGCCGGATGAAGCTGTGGTTAGCCTCTGCCAGGCATGTCGATGTCATGTTGATGCACCCGCCGATACAGCGTTGCCCGTGAGATGCCCAAGGCCTTGGCCGCGGCGGTGGGTTTCCAGCGATGACGCACGAGGGCATCGATGAGTGCCTGGCGTTCCGGACTGGCGCAGCGTTCCACGGTGTCAGCTGAAGCCGGATCATTGGGTCGATGGCCGAGCAGTTGCTCAGGCAAGTCACTCAACAGAACCAAATGGGTCTCGCACACCGCACAGGCGTAACGCAGCGCGTGCCGCAGTTCGCGCACATTTCCCGGCCAGCGATAGCCGAGCAGGCATTCCAGCGCGGCGCTTCCCAGTTGCACCGCTATCGCACAGGCCGACGATTCTTCTTCGAGTATCCGGTTGATCAAGGCCAGCCGATCGCTGCGCTCGCGCAACGGCGGTAACTGGAATCGCGCACCTCTGAGGCGAAAGTACAGGTCCTCGCGAAACTCCCCAGAGGTCACCAGCGCTTCCAGATCGCGGTGGCTCGCGCAGACGACCTGAATGTCTATCGCTTTGCTCCGTGATGCTCCGAGGGGCGCCACTTCGCCCTCGGCTAAAACCCGCAACAGGCGGGTTTGCAGGGGCAGGGGCATGTCACCGATTTCATCGAGAAACAGAGTGCCGCCATCGGCCTGTTCCAGCAGCCCTTGCATGCCTTTGCTCGAGGCACCGGTGAAAGCGCCGGCCACATAACCAAACAGCTCACTTTCGATCAGGTTTTCGGGAATCGCTGCGCAGTTCACCGCGATAAAAGGTCGCTCACGGCGCAGGCTAGCCTGGTGCAGCTGCCGGGCGAAGACTTCCTTGCCAGAACCGGTTTCCCCTTGGATCAGCACCGGCAGATTGCGGTCTTTGACCCGTACCGCAAGGCGCAGGCTTTCTTCCAGGCGCGGGTCGAGCTCGGCGGGTGACAGCACCCGGCGCGCAGGGTTGCGTTTGACCCGCCGTGGCGCGCTGAGTCGTCCATGCAAGGCGTGGCGGCCACCTTGGCCGTGAAGCAGGCAAAGCGATTCGTCCCTGGCCCGATGCAATAACTGCTGATCGAACACTTGGTCGATGTGTTCCGGCAGCTGGCCAAAGCTTTGCAACAGCCACTGCCGCGCCGCAGGGTTCAGCGCCTGCAGGCGTCCGTCATCGTCCCAGGCGAGCAGGTAATCGGGTTGGCTGTCGACGTAGCCCGGGCTGTTGTGAGCCCGCAGCACCCAGTAGCCCTGGGCACTGCTCATGAAAAACGCCTGTTCTATTTCCCGCGCGCTCTGCACCACCATCTGCCGGATCAGGTGTTGCGAACGGCGGTCGTCCGCAGAGCGCACCGCGGACACATCAAGCACTCCGAGCAGTTCACCCCGAGGGTCGAAGACGGGAGCAGCAGAGCAGGTGAGTCCGATAAAAGCGGCGCGGAAGTGATCTCGCTTATGCACCGTGACCGGTGTTCGTGCGGTCAGCACCGCGGCCACCCCACAGGTGCCTTCCTCACCTTCTGACCAGCAGGTGCCCAGGTACAGGCCGGCTTTGCGGCAGTCATTTCGGATAGTGCTTTCCACGCGGTAGTCGATGGTCTGGCCCTGGGCATCGGTAAGCAATACGCAGTAATCGGCATCGCGCACGCGACCATGGAGGCGGGCGACTTCTTCGCTGGCGATGCGCAGGAACAGTTCGGAGCGTTCTTGACACTCCTGCAGCACGTTCTGCGAAAGGATCCGTGGCCCTTGTAATGAGCCGGGGTCCAGGTGGTGTTGCTCCATGGAGCGGCGCCAGGAGTCCAATATCAAGTCCGGCACAGGCAGTTGCGGCAGGTGCGCTGCGTTCTTCAAAACACGGCTGACGCAATCCACGTGCGCCTTCGAGTGGGCGGAAAGCATTTAAGGTCTCCGGTTCGATGTTCTTTTAGTTGTGCGGCCATTAAGCGCCGTTCAGGAACGCTCGACAAGCATCGGTTCACTCACGGCGGCGGTGAGACGCAACGTCTCAAGGTCTCACCACAAACCCGTGCTGGCTGACATGGGACGTCTCAATCGAGCGTGATCCCAACCCTCATGGGCTCAAGTCGGAGCCGCTCTGGAACAGGCATCCTGGCGCTTTTTTGCAAATCTGGCACCGGCCTTGCTCTAGTCCCTGAAACGTAGCCCCTGCAACCTAGTCCCAGCAACCTAGTCCCAGCAACAAGTGCGCTGCCAACCCGATAATAAAAAGAGGTGCCCTATGTCCTCCAGCCGAGGCCTTTTCTCTGTTCTACCTGTGGTGCTGGCATGAGTCGCTTGCCATTGACCGTCGGCATCATTGCCAACCCGGCGTCCGGCCGGGATGTACGGCGCCTGACGGCGAATGCCGGGTTGTTTTCCAGCACCGACAAGGTCTCGGTGATCCAGCGGCTGCTGGCAGCTTTTGGTGCCACCGGTGTAGAGCGGGTGCTGATGCCCACCGACATCACCGGCATCGCCGCTGCGGTGTTGAAGAACAGTCATGGCCGCCAGGCGCGTGACAGCCACTGGCCCACCCTGGAGTTCCTCGACCTTACCCTGCGCCAGAGCGTGGCGGACACTCGCCAGGCTGCGCGCTGGATGGCTGAACGCGGCGTGTCGCTGATCGCCGTACTCGGCGGTGACGGTACCCACAAAGCGGTGGCTGCAGAAGTCGGCGACATTCCACTGCTGACGCTGTCGACAGGGACTAACAATGCCTTCCCGGAACTGCGTGAGGCCACCAGTGCCGGGCTGGCCGGCGGGTTGTTCGCCAGCGGGCGGATTCCACCCGAAATCGCTTTGCGCCGCAATAAACGTCTGCTGGTGCGGATTGCGAACCGCGACCTGTGCGAAGTGGCCTTGGTGGACGTGGCGGTGTCCTCGCTGCCGTTTATCGGCGCCCGCGCCATCAGCCGCGGGATCGATCTGGCGGAGGTGTTTGTAACCTTCGCCGAACCTCAGTCCATTGGCATTTCGGCGCTCTGTGGCTTGTGGTTTCCGGTATCGCGCCAAGCCCCCAATGGCGCCTGGATGCGCCTTGATCCGCAATCTTGCGAAGCGTTGCTGGTGCCACTGGCGCCCGGGCTGTTGCAAGGCTGCGGCGTGCTCGCCGCCGCCAGCCTTGAACCCGGCGTTGCCCATCGTCTGTGCCTGACCAGCGGCACCCTGGCCCTGGATGGCGAGCGGGAAATCGAATTCAACGCCCATGACTTACCCACCGTTACCCTCGATGCCGGCGGTCCGCTGAACATCGACGTCAATGCGGCCTTGGCCTATGCAGCGCGAGAGCGGCTGCTGGCCATCGGCCGTGAACATCCGCAACACCCTTTGAACCTTGCACCTTGAAACCTGAGCCTCAAGACACCCTGGAGAATAAAAATGTCGACACAGCTGACCGCTGATCAATTGCTGCATGCCTATCGGGTGATGCGCACCATCCGCGTTTTTGAAGAGCGCTTGCACGTGGAGTTCGCCACCGGCGAGATTCCCGGTTTCGTCCATCTTTATGCCGGCGAAGAGGCCTCGGCCGCCGGTGTCATGGCTCACCTGGGGGATGATGATTGCATCGCCTCCAACCACCGTGGCCACGGCCATTGCATCGCCAAGGGCGTTGATGTGTACGGCATGATGGCCGAAATCTACGGCAAGAAAACCGGGGTTTGTCAGGGCAAGGGCGGCTCCATGCACATTGCCGATTTCGAGAAGGGCATGCTCGGCGCCAACGGCATCGTCGGAGCCGGCGCACCGTTGGTTGTGGGCGCGGCTCTGGCCGCCAGACTCAAAGGTACGGACAGCGTCGCGGTGGTGTTCTTCGGCGACGGCGGCTCCAATGAAGGTGCGGTGTTCGAAGCAATGAACATGGCTTCGGTGTGGAACCTGCCGTGCCTGTTCGTTGCCGAGAACAATGGTTATGCCGAGGCCACGGCCTCCAACTGGTCTGTGGCGTGCGATCACATCGCCGACCGCGCGGCCGGCTTCGGCATGCCTGGGGTCACCGTCGACGGCTTCGATTTTTTCGCTGTTCACGAAGCCGCCGGTGCCGCCGTGGAACGGGCTCGAGCGGGTGAAGGACCGTCGCTGATCGAGGTCAAGCTCACCCGCTATTACGGTCACTTCGAGGGCGACGCCCAGACCTACCGGGCACCGGACGAGGTCAAGTATTTCCGCGAGCACAATGACTGCCTGATGCAGTTTCGCGAACGCACCACCCGGACCGGTTTGATTAATGCCAGCCAGTTGGACCAGATCGATAGCGAAGTGGACCTGCTGATCGAAAATGCCGTGCGCAAGGCCAAGTCCGACCCCAAGCCGAGTGCGGCCGACCTGCTGACCGACGTCTACGTTTCCTATCCCTGAACGCCCCCTATAACAAGAATCGAGACCTTCATCATGGCGAGAAAAATCAGTTATCAGCAGGCAATCAATGAAGCTCTGGCCCAGGAAATGCGCCGCGATCCCACCGTGTTCATCATGGGGGAAGACGTCGCTGGCGGCGCCGGTGCTCCCGGTGAAAACGACGCCTGGGGCGGGGTACTGGGCGTGACCAAGGGCCTCTATCACCAATTCCCCGGACGCGTGCTTGACACGCCGCTGTCGGAGTTGGGTTATGTCGGTGCCGCGGTAGGCGCAGCGACCTGCGGCGTACGCCCGGTGTGTGAATTGATGTTTGTCGACTTTGCCGGTTGCTGCCTGGACCAGATCCTCAATCAGGCGGCCAAGTTTCGCTACATGTTCGGTGGCAAGGCCTCCACTCCGTTGGTGATTCGCACCATGGTCGGCGCGGGCCTGCGGGCAGCGGCCCAACACTCGCAAATGCTCACATCGCTGTGGACCCACATCCCCGGGCTGAAAGTCGTCTGCCCGTCGTCCCCTTACGACGCCAAGGGCCTGTTGATCCAGGCTATCCGCGACAACGACCCGGTGATCTTCTGTGAGCACAAACTGCTCTACAGCATGCAGGGCGAGGTACCGGAAGAGCTCTATACCATCCCGTTCGGTGAAGCCAATTTCCTGCGCGATGGCAAGGACGTGACGCTGGTCTCCTATGGGCGCACGGTGAATACGGCGATGGAGGCAGCCCGCAGCCTGGCCGCGCGAGGCATTGACTGCGAGGTCATCGACCTGCGCACCACCAGCCCGCTGGACGAAGACAGCATTCTCGAAAGCGTGGAAAAAACCGGGCGCCTGGTGGTGATCGACGAAGCCAACCCGCGCTGTTCCATGGCCACCGACATTTCGGCCCTGGTGGCGCAAAAAGCGTTTGCCTCGCTCAAGGCGCCAATCGAGATGGTGACTGCGCCGCACACACCGGTGCCATTCTCCGACGCCCTGGAAGACCTCTATATCCCTGATGCGGCGAAGATCGAAAACGCCGTGCTCAAGTTGATCGAGTGGAGCAAGCGTTCATGAGCCAGATCCATACCCTGACGATGCCCAAGTGGGGCTTGTCGATGACAGAAGGCCGGGTCGATGTCTGGCTCAAGGAGGAGGGCCAGGCGATCGCCAAGGGCGATGAAGTACTCGATGTGGAAACCGACAAAATTTCCAGCAGCGTCGAGGCGCCGTTTTCCGGTGTGTTGCGTCGGCAGATCGCGCGCCAGGATGAAACCCTTGCGGTCGGTGCGTTGCTCGGCATTGTGGTCGACGGCGAAGCCAGCGAGGCCGAAATCGATGCGGTGATCGAGCAGTTTCAGGCCGCGTTCGTACCGGGTGACGGAGCCGAGGTAGACAGTGGGCCGAAGCCGCAGAAGGTCGAACTGGACGGGCGGCTGATCCGTTACTTCGAGCGCGGCGAAGGCGGGGTGCCGTTGCTGTTGGTGCATGGGTTTGGCGGTGATCTGAACAATTGGATGTTCAATCATGAAGCACTGGCTGCCGAACGCCGGGTGATCGCTCTGGATCTGCCAGGCCATGGCGAGTCGACCAAACAGCTGGAACGCGCAGACCTGGATGAGCTGAGCGGCGTGGTGCTGGCATTGCTCGATCACCTGGACATTCCCGTAGCGCATCTGGTGGGTCACTCCATGGGCGGCGCGGTATCACTGAACACTGCGCGTCTGGCTCCACAACGGGTACGTTCCCTGAGCTTGATCGGCAGCGCCGGTCTGGGCGCGGAAATCAACGGCGATTACCTGCAAGGTTTCGTCGAGGCGGCCAGCCGCAATGCCCTCAAGCCACAGCTGGTGCAACTGTTCTCCGACCCCGAACTGGTCAATCGGCAGATGCTCGAAGACATGCTCAAGTACAAGCGCCTGGAAGGGGTGGACGCGGCCCTGCGCCAGCTGGTTTCGGGATTGTTCAAAGAAGGACGGCAACAGTTCGATCTGCGCGACGTGGTGCAAGAAAGCCGGCAGCCGGTGTTGCTGATCTGGGGCGGTGACGACGCGATCATTCCTGCGGCCCACAGTGCCGGCCTGACAGCCCGGATCGAAATCCTGCCGGGCCAGGCGCACATGGTGCAGATGGAAGCGGCCGAGCAGGTCAACCGGCTGGTTCTGGACTTTGTGCAACAACACTGATGCTCCCATGGCGACCTTTTGCGGATCGCCAAGGCCAACGACTTCAAGGAGATTTCAACATGAGCCTTTCAATTGATCCTACTCGCCGCATGCGTGCCGCTGTCTGGCATGGCCGTCACGATATCCGTGTCGAAGACGTTCCGCTGCCCGTGTCGCCACCTGCGGGTTGGGTCCAGATTCGCGTGCAATGGTGCGGTATTTGCGGCTCCGACCTGCATGAATACGTGGCCGGGCCAGTGTTCATCCCGGTGGATGCGCCACACCCGCTGACCGGAATCAAGGGGCAGTGCATTCTCGGTCATGAGTTCTGTGGCGAGATCGTCGAAATCGGAGCCGGTGTTGAAGGGTTCAGTGTGGGCGAGCCGGTGGCAGCCGATGCCTGTCAGCACTGTGGCACCTGTTATTACTGCACCCATGGGTTGTACAACATTTGCGAGAACCTGGCCTTCACCGGGCTGATGAACAATGGTGCATTCGCCGAGTTGGTCAACGTGCCGGCCAATCTGCTGTACAAGTTGCCGGCCAACTTTCCCGCCGAAGCCGGGGCGCTGATCGAACCGTTGGCCGTGGGCATGCACGCGGTGAAAAAGGCCGGGAGTGTACTGGGGAAAAATGTGGTGGTGGTTGGCGCGGGAACCATCGGCCTGTGCACCATCATGTGTGCCAAGGCTGCTGGTGCGGCCCAGGTCATCGCCCTGGAAATGTCGGGAGCGCGCAAGGCCAAGGCTCTGGAGGTTGGGGCGAGCCATGTGCTAGACCCCAATGAATGTGACGCTCTGGCAGAGGTACGGCGGCTGACCGGCGGACTTGGGGCGGATGTCAGCTTCGAATGCATCGGCAACAAACACACGGCCAAGCTCGCTATCGACCTCATTCGCAAGGCCGGCATGTGTGTGTTGGTGGGCATCTTCGAAGAACCCAGCGAGTTCAATTTCTTCGAGTTGGTCGCCACCGAAAAACAGGTGCTGGGTGCGCTCGCCTACAACGGCGAGTTCGCTGACGTGATTGCTTTTATCGCTGATGGCCGGCTGGACATCACACCGCTGGTAACCGGGCGCATTCAACTGGAACAGATCGTCGGGCAGGGCTTTGAGGAATTGGTCAACAACAAGGAGCACAACGTGAAAATCATCGTTTCACCCGCTCGAATCTGAGGCCACCTGAGGCGTGCGGCCACGAAACATCCGTGAGAGGCCCACTCTGGACTACGCTTTGGAATCCAGGCTGGACGATCAGGTTCTTTCAGAACTTTGAAAAAACCTGATCGTTCGCCAAGTACTACAGGGAGTTATCGCCATGACGTTTTTGCATTGCACGCAATCCTCCTCACATCCCCTTTGGATGAGTAATGGCACGAAGACCCGGATGCACCGCGACAGGGGCATTCTCGCCCGTGTCGGCATCCTGAGCGTTTTTACCCTCAGCCTGCTGCCCACTCTGGCCATTTCAGCGACCTCCACTGCGACTTTCACCGTCTCTGCAAGCATTGTGGCCGGCTGCGGGATCAGCGCCTCGCCCTTGGCCTTCGGCGCCTATACGGGTGTGCAAGCCGATGCCGAGTCCAGCCTGTCGGTCAACTGCACCAACACGACAGCGTATAGTGTGGGCCTCGGTGCCGGGACGAGCGGCGGCACCGCGACAGCCCGGCAGATGTCCGGCACTCCAGCAGGCATCCTGTTCTATGCGCTGTACTCGGACGCCACGCGGGCGATCAACTGGGGCGACACCGGTGGCACGGGTCTCATCACTGGAACCGGCAGTGGCGCCGCCCAGGTAATCCCGGTCTATGGTCGGGTGGCGGCGGGGCAGCTTCTTCCGCCGGGCACCTATGCCGACACAATGACGGCCACCATTACCTTTTGACCTTGAAGACCGTGGTCAAGCACGGTTTTTTCCTTCAAAAATCCTATCGATACCTGATACACACGAAACATGCCCCTTCGTCGCAAAGGTGCGGATTTGACGTGTTGTTTCCCACTTGGATGCTAACCTCAGCCTGCGAATAACCCCTTAAAGGGAATGGGAATTTGAATGGGCTAGGGGTTTTGGCGGTCATGAGCACGATGCTCAGTACGACAGCATTGGCGGCGCAGCTTCAGGTTGAGGTCCGGGTCAATGTGCAGCGCGGTTGCCAGTTGGTTGGCCAACAGCGTGAAGCGGGTATCGAGCAATTGGGCGTCCTCGACTTCGGCACTACCGCCCGCCTGGACGATCCTTCAGGGCCATTGAGTGCAGCATTGCTTGACACACGGCTGCCACGCCTGGAATGCAATCCCGATACCCCTTACCAATTACAGGTCGACGGCGGACTTCATGGCGGCGTCGGCGAGGTCCGTTATCTGGCGGGCAGTGCAGAGCACAGCAAACCCATTCCTTATCGCCTCTATCAAGACGCTGCACGGCAGATTCCGCTGCCGGTGAATGTGCTCTTGAGTGGGCGGGTACCGGATTCAGGTACGGTGGATTTGCCTCTGTACGGCCGTATCGAACGGCTGGCCGAGATCCCCCGCGTCAGCCGTTATTCCGATCTCTTGAAAGTGACCGTGAGCTGGTAGCAGGCATTGAGTGACACCTGTCCGATGGATTCGGGCAGTACAAGGAAACGTCGTTCGTAAATGGACGGCCACTGTTTGAATCCTGATGGAATTAGGATCGGTGCAAGACAATGAAAAGTTGGGTGGTGATGACCCTTGGCACAGTTTTACTACTGGCCGAGGAGGCGCAAGCGGCGATCAGCGGGCAGATTGATGCGCGGCTGATCATCATCGCCAGTTGTGCAGTGACCAATGACATAACCAATAGCGACGGCAGTCCGATCGGTGATGTCGGCCTGTTGGATTTCGGCTCGCAAGGTCCGACCTGGACCAAGCCGATCAATGCCAACCTGAGCGATGCCGGCAACGGCACGCTGGAAGTCTCCTGCAACTCTTCGGTGACCGGTTTCACGGTGACCATCGACGGCGGCACCCATGCCGACGGCACCACGCGGCGCCTGGACAATGCTACCCAGACCATCCCTTATCAATTGTTCCTCGATGCTTCCGGTGGCGACAGCCCGAAGTCCAGCGTACCGAAGTTCACCCCGCTGGTTCCGCCAGCACTGACTTTCTAGTGCGATGCAGTCCTGCCGCGCTGATCCTGATCGGCGCGACTGGTTTGCCTCTGCCGCTGGCGGCGGACACCAGTCAGAGTTTTCAGGTCAGCGCGACCGTGACGGGGGCATGTCTGGTGATGGGCGGGGTTTCCACTTACGGAAAACTCGATTTCGGCACTCAATCGGCGCTAGCGACCAACATTGTGCAAGTGCAATTGAGCGACGGCGTGCAGTTGCAATGCACGCCGGGCGTGAGCCTGAACATGAGCGTCGATGGCGGCCAGTACAACAGCAACGGGCGACATCTGCAGCTTGATGACGGCAGTGCCCGTATGGCCTATCAATTATTCAGTGACGCGGCCTTCAGTGAGAGCCTGGGCATCGGTCAGAGCGTGGCCGTGGCCTACAGCGATGCGAACAACATCCGATTGCCTATCTACGCACAAGTACAGTTACCGGGTGATCAGCCCGGAGGAATTTATAGCGACGTGCTGCAGGTGCAGCTGTCGTGGTAGCTCGGTAGTTCGGGCATAAGGAGCAGGCATATGTATTCACCTTTGCGCAGGTTACCGGCCGCGCGTTGCGCTGTGCTGGCAATGGCATTGCTGGGCGGGGTCAAGGTGCAGGCGGCCAGTTCGGTGTTGATCTGGCCGATCGATCCGGTGCTGGAGGCCGATCAACAAGCGAGTGCGTTGTGGCTGGAAAATCGCGGCAACGAGACGGCGAATCTGCAGATCCGCGTGTTTGCCTGGAGCCAGAGTGGTTTCAGCGATCAGTATCAAAACCAGCGCGATGTCATTGGCAGCCCGCCGGTCGCGAAAATCGAACCCGGGCAGAAGCAACTCGTGCGCCTGACCCGTACCCGAGATATACCGCCGGGGCAGGAGTTGGCCTATCGCATCATTATCGATGAAATTCCCGCGGCCAGACCCGTGACGGCTGAAGATGGCAAAACCGCTGCCGCCATCCGGTTTCAAATGCGTTATTCGGTGCCGCTGTTTGCCTACGGCGCCGGTCTGTGGAGCAAGGAAGACATGACCCGTAAACGCGACCCCAAAGGCGCCGGGGCGCCTGATCTGAGCTGGCGCAAAGTGGCGGTCGATGGCCGTTCCTACGTGGAAGTGCGCAATCAGGGCGCGGTGCATGCCCGGTTGACCGATGTCGCGTTCAAGCAGGGTGGTCAGACACGGCCGCTGGTTGAGGGACTGCTCGGCTATGTGCTGCCGGGGGCGATCATGCGGTGGCCGACACCGGCGCCGATCAGTGCGGACCAGGCCTTGCAAGTGCGGGTCAATGGTGCGCCGCAGGTTCAGAATATTGCACCGGGACGGTGATAGCCCGGTGATAGGAACAGTGTGGCGAGGGCGCTTGCTCCCGCTCGGCTGCGAAGCAGTCATAAAATCTGCAGCCGCGTTCTACCCGATAAAACGATGTCGCTGATGTTAGGGCCGCTCCGCGACCCAGTGAGCAAGCCCCCTCATCACAAGTGTTGTGCGCATCTCTTGATCGCCACAGTAAGGAAATGTCCATTGACGGACGTAAAGCGGTGATGAGCCAGGATTGGGCTCGCAGTATCAAGCGTCCGCTGTGGGCCGCGATTGGCCTCTACTGTCTGGTATTCGCCCACCACGGCCTGGGGGCAGAGCTGCCGCCAGCCCCCATCGGCATGGAGGCAATTGTCGACGCGCAATTGTTTCTGGAACTGATCGTCAATCAAATGGAGACCGGGCGTGTGGTGGCAGTGGAGCTGCGCGGCGGGCGCTTCTTTGTACCGGTCGCGGCGTTACGCGAAATCGGTATGAAATTGCCGCAAGAACTCAACGCTGAGGTCGCCCTCGACAGTCTGCAAGGTTTGACAAGTGACTACGACAGTCAGGGGCAGCGGCTTTTGTTGACGGTCCCGCCGGACTGGTTGCCGGAACAATTTGTCGGCAGCCAAGAGGCGTATCCGCGCACTGCGGCGTTGAGCAGTTTTGGCGCCTTGCTCAACTACGACTTGTACCTCAATGACACCGACGACAGCGGCACCTACCTTGCGGCCTGGAACGAAGTGCGACTGTTTGACAGTTGGGGCACGCTGTCCAACACCGGGCAATACCGGCGCACGATTTCCGGAGTCAGTAACGACACACTGAACAATGGTTATCGGCGTTACGACACCACCTGGCGTTATTCCGATGATGAACGCCTGCTGACTTACGAGGCGGGCGACCTGATCAGTGGTGCCTTGCCCTGGAGCAGTTCGGTGCGCCTGGGCGGTGTGCAAGTGTCGCGTGATTTCGGCGTGCGCCCGGACCTTGTGACCTACCCGTTGCCGCAGTTCGCCGGGGAGGCGGCGGTACCTTCATCGGTCGACCTGTTCATCAACGGCTACAAGTCCAGCAGCGCCGAGTTGCAGCCCGGTCCCTACACGCTGACCAACGTTCCGTTCATCAACGGTGCGGGCGAAGCAGTGGTGGTCACGACCGATGCCCTCGGTCGACAGGTCTCGACCACCGTGCCGTTTTATGTCACCAGCAACCTGCTGCAAAAAGGCTTGATGGATTTCTCGGTGGCCGCCGGTACCCTGCGCCGTGACTTCGGGATCCGCGATTTCGGTTACGGTCCGGGTGTGACCTCCGGCAGCCTGCGTTACGGTCTGAACGACAGTCTGACCCTCGAAACCCATGCCGAGGCCTCGGACGCGCTAGCCCTTGGTGGCGTTGGCGGCAACCTGCGCGTGGGCAATTTCGGCGTGCTCAACACGGCGGTCAGTCAAAGCCGGTTCGACGGCAATAGCGGTCAGCAAGTCAGCCTCGGTTATCAATACAGCAGTCAGCACTACAGCGTTGCCTATCAGCGTATGCAGCGCCGTGACCAGTACGCCGACCTGACCGTGGTCGACAGCCCCTATGTCAGCCTCAGCCAGCGCAGCGAGCAGTTGACCCTGAGCGTCAGTCTCAATGGCTGGGGCAGCCTTGGCGCAGGCTATTTCGATGTGCGAGCGGCGGATGATTCGCGCACCCGGTTACTCAATCTGACCTGGAGCAAGCCCCTGTGGCGCAATACCAGTTTTTACGTGTCGGCCAATCGCGAGATCGGCGATAGCGACTGGGCGATGCAGGCGCAACTGGTCATCCCGTTCGACCTGCGTGGCACTCTGAGCATGAGTGGCGAGCGCAGCAAGACCGGCATAAGCCGTCAGCGCGTCAATTACAGTCGCGCGGTGCCTAGTGCAGGCGGCGTGGGCTTCAACCTCGGTTATGCCCACGATGAAGGTCCGGATTATCGCCAGGCCGACCTGACCTGGCGCCTGCAGTCGGTGCAATTGCAGGCAGGGGTTTACGGCAGCAGTGATGCCGAGACTCGCTGGGCCGATGCCAGCGGCTCGCTGGTGTGGATGGACCATCAAGTGTTCGTTGCCAATCGTATCGATGATGCTTTCGTCGTGGTCAGTACCGGTGGCTTTGCCGATATACCGGTGCGTTACGAAAATCAACGGGTGGGCCAGACGGATAAGAACGGTCATCTGCTGGTGCCATGGAGCAGCGCTTATTACCGCGGCAAATATGAAATCGATCCACTGAATTTGCCGACCAATGTGCAGAGTTCGAATGTTGAACAACGAGTCGCGGTGCGCCGTGGCAGTGGTTACCTGCTGGAGTTTCCACTGAGCCGGATCATTGCCGCGAGTGTTGTGTTGGTGGACGCACAGCAGCACGAATTGCCCTTGGGCAGCCGCGTGCGGCACGAGCAGAGCGGGACGCACGCCGTGGTCGGTTGGGACGGGCTGGTTTATCTGGAAAACCTGGAAGAGCACAACAGTTTGCAGGTGACCTTGGACGATGGCCGGACTTGCCAGGCGCAGTTCACGCTGGACATGCAACAGGATCAGGTGCCGTTGATCGGGCCGCTGCTGTGTCAATGAAACCGCATTGAATAGAACAGGGAGGTGGGTGTGCAATTTTTTGACCGATGGCCGGGTAGAGTGATCAGGCTGATGGCGATTTTTCTGCCGTGTCAGGCTTATGCCTTGTGCGAGGTGGCCAGTACTTCACCGGCGGGTTTTGGCTCGCTCAGTTCGATCGCGGTGCGTACCACTTTGCAAACCAGTTCCACCACCCATGCCGGTTTGAGTTGCACCGGTTCGTTGGTATCGCCGTTGACCAGCGATGATCATTTTTACGCCACCATCACGTCTGCAACCGCAGGGGTGGTCGGGCCAACCAGTGATGTGATTGGCTACACACTGTTTGCCAACAACAACAGCAGCAGCTATCCGATCACTCGCGGCGTAGCGTTCGACTTCGCCCGACACTCGATCATCGATGACCTCGGCCTGCTTTCCAATCCAACGGTTGCCAAGGCTGTACCGATCTATCTGAATACGATCATCGGCAGCAACGTGGCGGCCGGGATTTACTCTGAAACCCTCAACATTTTCTGGAGTTGGGATTATTGCCATGACTATGGTGGCGGTGGCAGCTGTCAGGGGCGAGACATCAACAGCGGTACCACGAGTCTGACTGTCAATATGACCGTGGACAACGATTGCACGATCACTGCGCCGAACATCAGCTTTGGCAGCGCCTCGGCAATCAGCTCCTTCTCCACCGTCACTGGCCAGACGATCAACCTGGTCTGCACCAAGGGCAGTGCCTACACGGTGGGGCTGGACGATGGTCAGCATGCTGTCGGCGTGGGCGGGCGCAGGCGCATGATCTCAGGCGGCAATTACTTGGATTACGACATTTTCAAGAGTGCCGGAAGCACTCGTTGGGGCAGTGTCAGCACGGCGCGTCGCACAAGTTCCGATGCCGAGGTCAACCCCGGCAACGGCTTGGGCACTGGCAGTCAGATCTTCAACTACAACGCCAAAATCTACCTCGACCAGAGCACGCCGCCACCGGGAACCTACATGGACAGCGTGTTGCTGGATGTGGGGTTCTAGTACGAGATTCCAGTGTCTAGTCCTGAAATAGGTTTACACCTGTTTCACCCTAACGCCCGATGCACCGCATCGGGCGTTTTGTATTTCAAAGACAGGTGCGGACGCTC
>NZ_JBNNVP010000059.1:0-33161 GCF_050280605.1 Pseudomonas sp. NPDC089918
GGCTTGCTCGCGAAAGCGGAGTGTCAGGCAACGATGATGTCGACTGACACTCCGTCTTCGCGAGCAAGCCCGCTCCCACAGGGTTCAGGGTTGAACCACAGCCCCCGGCACCAACGGCAATTCAAGGCTGGCAATAAATCCGCCCTCCGGGTGATTGGCCAGCACCAGACTGCCGCCATGGCGCTCCGCCGCACGACGCGCAATGGCCAGCCCGAGGCCATGCCCGGCCGCTGTTTGCCCCGGTGCCCGATAGAACGGTTCAGCCAGCTGATTCAAATGCTCGGTTTCTACGCCAGGGCCGTGATCGCGCACGCTGACCACAATCCTGTCGCCCTGACGCAACGCCTGCATTTCGATCGGTTGCCCGACCGGGTTAAAGCGCTGGGCATTGCGTAGCAGGTTGTCCACGGCGCGCTCGATCATGGTCGGCCAGCCTTTGAGGTTCAGTTGCGGCTCGACTTCAAGGTGCACGTTCTGCTCGGGCGAACCCAACTGAGCGTCTTTTTGCAGGGTAGTGAGCAGCGCGTTTAGATCGACTTCTTCGGCACTGGCGTTGTCGGCATCGACGCGCGCCAGTACCAGGATTTCGCTGATCAACGCTTCCAGTCGATCGCATTCACGGGTCAGGCGTGGCCAGAGTTTTTCCCGCTCCTCAGGGTTGGCCCGCTCGGCCAGTGCCAAGGCAATGCGCAGTCGGGCCAAGGGTGAGCGTAATTCGTGAGACACGTCCCGCAGTAATTGCCGCTGGCTGCCGATCAGGCTTTGCAGGCGTGCGCCCATGCGATTGAAGTCGTTGGCCAGCACACCGAATTCATCGCGGCGGTTGGCCAGTTTCGCCAGGCTGTTTTGTTGATACGTTGTCTGCCCCAGGTCATGCACGGCGCTTCGTAAACGGCTCAGTGGTCGCGTGATGGAAAAGGTCACCAGCAAGCTGAACAGAGTCAACACCACCAGTGCGATGCCCAGTGCACTCAACGGCCAGAGCAGGCTTTCGCGGTGCCAGGCGTCCAGTTCCGGGTGCGGGACGCGATAGATCAGCAGATAGGTGTCGCCTGTCTTGGCGCTGGTGTATTCATCGGTCAGACGCCGCCATGGCAGGCGTCGATCATCGTTGTTCTGTCGTGCTTCGAAGGCCGCCGCCCGCCGTGGAAAGGTACCGCGTACCACCGGGTCACCTGCCTCGTTGAGCACTTGAACGTTGATGTGATACTGACGCTTGCGCTGTTCCAGAATGTCCTGGGCGGCTTCTTCTCCCTGGCTTTCGTAAGTTTGCGTCCACTGTTCGGCCAAGGTGTTGAGGCCCGGGTGGCGACTGAGAATCCACGCGTCCTGGTTGAGCATGTGCCCGAGCAGAATGGAAAGCCCTGCAACCAGAGCGATGGCCAGCCAGAAGCTGGCCAGAATACGCCAGAACAATGAGCGCACAGAAAATCCTCAAACAAGCGCAATCCATGTGGGAGCGGGCCAATGTGGCGAGGGGGCTTGCCCCCGTTCGGCTGCGAAGCAGTCGTAAACCATTACCTGCGGTTTAACTTTGAAATGTCGGGGCCGCTTCGCGACCCAACGGGGGCAAGCCCCCTCGCCACACAAGCCCGCTCCCACATTAGACTGAGTGGTATCAGACCCAACGGTGTTAGCCGTCGGGTCCGGGGTTAGCGCATTATTGCGCTTTTTGCGCTTGCTGCGCTTTCCAGGCCTTGAACTCGGCCCATTCGGCGCGACGCTCAGCCTTTTTCTTCTGGATCTCGTCGAATTGCTTCTGTTGATCCGGTTTCAGCAGTGCGCGAACGTCGGCTTCGGCTTTCTTGTGCTTGGCCGCCATCTCGTCTTTCAGGGCTTTCTGATCGGCTGGCGAGAGTTTTTCCAGGTACTTGTCGACCAATTGCTGACGCTCATGCATCTGCTCGCCCATGATCTTGCGGATTTGCTCGCGCTGTTCGCGGCTCAGGTCCAGTTGGCTGTAAGGGCCTTTACCGTGCATGCCGTGCATCTGACCGCCGTGGCGTGAGCCGTCCATGTGATCACCCATCGGACCTGTGCCTTCAGGCATGGCCATGGCAACGGTCGGCAGGGCGGCAGCAAACATCAGAGCGATAAGAGTCTTGCGCATGGTGTATCTCCTTGTCTCGTTCCCGGTACGTTCCGGATGTGTGCAGATTACGCAGATCAAGGTCAGCGGCGGTCAGCGGAGCGTAAAGCTTGGGTAAAGAGGGTCTTGTGCCGACCTGACAAAACCCCACAGCTACCAGTCTGTGGCGAGGGAGCTTGCTCCCGCTGGACTGCGTAGCAGTCCCGCTTTGGGGGCCGCTTCGCAGCCCAGCGGGAGCAAGCTCCCTCGCCACAGGTTGTGCTTGTCCAGTTCTTTCTCGGTTCTTACAGGCTGTAATAGTAACCACGACTGCGCAGGGCCACGATGCGCGGGCGGCCGTCGGGGTGTGGGCCGATTTTTTTGCGCAGGTTGCTCACGTGCATGTCCAGGCTGCGGTCGTACAGGGTCAGTTTGCGACCGAGGGCGATTTGTGCCAGTTCCTGTTTATCCAGCGGTTCGCCGGGTTGCTTGAGCAGGGCTTCGAGCAGGCGGCTTTCGGAGACAGTGAGGGTGAACTCCTGTTCATCGATGCTGACCACGCCACGCACCGGGCTGAAGCACAAGTCACCCAATTCGAGCTGGCTGGAAACTGCCGTCGGATGACTGCGGCGCAACACTGCGCGCAGGCGCGCTGTCAGCTCTCGTGGGTCGCACGGTTTGGCCAGGTAATCATCGGCACCGAGTTCCAGGCCGAGGATGCGATCCAGCGGTTCGCCACGGGCCGAAAGCATCAGCACCGGTAAATCCGGATGGTCACTGCGCAGTTGCTTGAGCAGTTCCAGGCCACTGCCATCCGGCAGCATCACGTCCAGCACCACGGCCGCCGGGGAAGTTTCGGCCAACGCCCGGCGCGCGCTCTGGCCATCGTGGCAGGCGCGGACCTGAAAGCCTTCCTGGCTCAGCCAACTACTCAGGAGCTCACACAGCTCCTGGTCATCATCAATTAATAACAGCTCGCTCATGACTCACTCAATTTAGCCATTGCCGACGTTTTCTGGTTGCACCACTGGCGAAGATACCGCAGAGCAAGGCCAATAGCGCTACTGCGCCCCCAATCACGAACCATTGCTGCTGATCTGTCAGCAGGCGTGGCAGCGGGCTGCTGGCCTGAGCCTCCTTGAGTTGCAGCTTGAGGCGCTGATTCTCCTGGCGCAACCGGCTCAACTGAGCGCTTTCGCGTTCGCCATCGGTATTTTGCAGTTGTTTGCTCAGCTCTTCTCGTTGCTGCTCGCTTGCCTTCAAGCGCTGCTGCAACTCGGTGATCTGGCTGCCGGCGCTCAAGGACAGCGGCGTCGAACTACCGCCATTGGCGCTTTCTTCACCATGGGCGGGCGCCATGATCGACAACGTCACCAACATCAGACACAACGGACCTTTGCGCATCGCAACTCCTGATTCCAATACGAGTATTGGGCAGGTTGTCGGCCGGTAAACGAGAATAATGAGCGATTGAACACGCGATGAACCGACAAGGTTCATCGCGCTGAAGGACTTTACGGCAGGACTTGCTTGAACGGCTTGACCAAAACGTTGGCGTAGACGCCTGCGGCAATGTACGGGTCGGCATCGGCCCAGGCCTGTGCGGCGCTCAGCGAATCGAATTCGGCAACGATCAGGCTGCCGGTGAAACCCGCCGCGCCCGGATCATTGCTGTCGACGGCCGGGTGCGGGCCGGCCAGTACGATACGACCTTCGCCTTTAAGCACTTGCAGTCGCTCAAGGTGCGCAGGCCGTGCGGCCAGGCGGGCTTCCAGGGAGTTGGCGACGTCTGTGGCAATGATTGCGTAAAGCATGTCAGTCCTCGGTTTTTGGCGTGGTGGTATCGGCGTCGTGCAGGTGGCGGGACAGGTAAATGCCCTGGGCGACCAGGAACAGCAACGTCATGCCCAGGCTGCCGAAGACTTTGAAGTCGACCCAGTAGCTCTGGAACGTAAACGCGACGAACAGGTTGGCGGCGCCGCAAAACAGGAAAAACCCGATCCAGGCGATGTTCAGACGGGTCCAGACCGGCTCTGGCAGGGTCAGCGCGTGGCCCATGATGCGTTTGATCAACAGTTGATCACCGATGAAGTGGCTGCCGATGAACCCGAGGGCGAACAGCCAGTTGACCACCGGGGCTTTCCATTTCAGGAAGGTCTCGCTGTGGAACGCCAGGGTCAGGCTACCGAAGACCAGGCAGGCGATGAGGGTCAGCCACTGGCTCTTCTCCAGCTTGCGCTGCTTGATGAACAGCGTGCCGTAAACCACCAGGGAGCTGATGATCAGCACTGCGGTGGCGCTGTAAATACCACCGACAGACAGTTGATAACCGCCGATATCGACGACCCGTGGATCGATTTTGAAGACGATGAAAAACAGCAGAAGCGGGATGAAGTCGATGAATTGTTTCACAGTGGCAGCCAGAAGCAGGATGTGGCGGCATAATAACAAACATATTGACGCGCGATAGCGTCAGCTGATTTGAGGTTACACAGTCCTGTGAATGTTGATTTGCACTGCCATAGCACGGCTTCCGACGGCGCCCTCGCGCCTGCGGTACTGGTTGCGCGTGCGTTCGAGAAAGGCGTGCGAGTCCTGGCCTTGACCGATCACGACACCCTTGAAGGCCTCGACGAGGCCCGTAGCGCCGCGACGGCGCTGGGGATGCAACTGGTCAATGGCGTCGAATTGTCCTGCACCTGGGGTGGGGCAACCATTCATGTGCTGGGCTACGGTTTCGACGTCAATGCGCCGCCGTTGGTCGAGGCCATCGCAACTTTGCACGATGGCCGCTGGCTACGGTCCGAAGAAATAAGCCGCAAGTTGGCGTTGAAAGGCATGCCGGGGGCGCTCGACGGCGCTCGGGCCATTCAACAGGAGCTGGGCGACAGCGGTAACGCGCCGGCCCGTCCGCACTTCGCCGACTGGATGGTGCGCGAAGGTTTCGTCAAGGATCGCGCCGAAGCGTTCCGCAAATGGTTGGGCGCCGGCAAACTGGGCGACGTCAAACAACACTGGCCGACCCTGGAAGACACTGTCGAAACCCTGCGCGCCGCGGGCGCCTGGGTCAGCCTGGCGCATCCCTGGCACTACGATTTCACTCGCAGCAAACGTCGCCGCCTGATTGCCGACTATATTCAAGCAGGGGGCCACGCGATTGAAGTGGTCAATGGCCATCAACCCGCCGAGCAGGTGGGCAGTTTGGCGATTCTAGCCCGCGAGTTTGGTCTGCTGGTCAGCGCCGGCAGTGATTTTCATGGCCCTGGAGGCTGGTCCGAGATCGGTGAATACCGCCCGCTCCCGGAGGATCTGCCGCCACTGTGGTGTCGATTCAAACATGACCCAATTATTGCCGTCGTCTGAACAGGTAGAGAATGTGAGTCAATTTTTCCAGATTCATCCGGAAAACCCGCAACCGCGCCTGATCAAACAGGCTGTCGAGATCATCCGCAACGGCGGGGTGGTGATTTATCCCACAGACTCTTCCTACGCCATTGGTTGCCAGATCGGCGACAAGAACGCCGTGGAACGCGTACGCCGGCTGCGTCAGTTGGATGAGAAGCACAACTTCGCGCTGATTTGCAGCGACCTGTCGCAGTTGGGGCTGTTTGCCAAGATCGATACCGGCACTTTCCGTGTGCTCAAGGCTCACTTGCCTGGCCCTTACACCTTCATTCTCAACGCCACCCGCGAAGTCCCGCGGCTGTTGCTGCACCCGAAAAAACGCACCATCGGCCTGCGAGTGCCAAGCCATCCGATTGCCCTGGCATTGCTGGAAGAACTCGGCGAGCCGCTGATGAGCGTGACCCTGATCATGCCCGGCGACACCGACCCGTTGAGCGATCCTTACGAAATGCGCCAGTTGCTTGAGCATCAGGTCGACCTGATCATCGACGGCGGTTTCGGCGGGATCAAGGCGTCCACCGTGATCAGCCTCGCCGACGGCGAACCGGAAATCATCCGCGTCGGTTGCGGCGACCCTGCGCCTTTCATGGCCGAGGCCTAGATGTCTGCAGTAGAACCCGTCGACAGCCAGGCCGGCGCCCAGCAAGAACTGCCTTTCGCCATGGTCTATGGCCAGGCGGTCATGGAAATGCCGCTGGACCTGTACATCCCGCCGGATGCGCTCGAGGTGTTTCTTGAAGCCTTCGAAGGCCCGCTCGACTTGCTGCTGTACCTGATCCGCAAACAGAACATCAATATCCTCGACATCCCGGTGGCGGAAATCACCCGGCAGTACATGGGCTATGTCGAGTTGATGCAGTCGGTGCGCCTGGAGCTGGCCGCCGAGTACCTGGTGATGGCCGCGATGCTCGCCGAGATCAAGTCGCGGATGCTGTTACCCCGTGCCGAGACGATCGAAGACGAAGAGGACGATCCTCGTGCTGAGCTGATTCGCCGCTTGCAGGAGTACGAGCGTTTCAAGGCTGCCGCCGAAGGCATCGATGGCCTGAGCCGCGTCGGCCGCGACGTGGTGGTGCCCAAGCTCGATGCCCCGGAAGCCCGGGCGCGCAAACTGTTGCCGGATGTGAGTCTGGGAGAGTTGCTGATGTCCATGGCCGAGGTCTTGCGCCGTGGCGACATGTTCGAAAGCCACCAGGTCAGCCGTGAAGCGCTGTCCACCCGCGAGCGCATGAGCGATGTGCTGGAACGGCTCAAGGGCGGCGGTTTTGTGCCCTTTGTCGAGCTGTTCACCGCTGAAGAAGGGCGCCTGGGGGTGGTGGTGACCTTTATGGCGATCCTCGAGCTGGTCAAGGAATCCTTGGTCGAGCTGGTGCAGAATGAGCCGTTCGCGGCGATCCATGTCCGGGCCCGAGCCGAATAACGAGTTGAATCATGAACCTGACTGAACCCCGCGAGCTGGCGCCACTGCTTGAAGCCTTTCTGTTGGCCTCGGGAAAACCGCAATCGCTTGAACGCCTGTTCGAACTCTTCGAAGAAGGCGAGCGGCCCGAGCCCCCTGTGTTCAAGAAAGCGCTGACGATTCTGGCCAAATCCTGCGATGGTCGTGCTTTCGAGTTGAAGGAAGTCGCCTCCGGGTATCGCCTGCAGATCCGCGAAAAGTTCGCGCCGTGGGTCGGACGTTTGTGGGAAGAGCGGCCGCAACGCTATTCCCGCGCCATGCTCGAAACCATGGCCCTGATCGCCTATCGCCAGCCAATCACCCGGGGCGAGATCGAAGACGTGCGCGGCGTGGCCGTCAACAGCCACATCGTGAAAACCCTGCTGGAGCGTGAGTGGATCCGCATCGTCGGTTACCGCGACGTACCCGGCAAACCGGCGATGTTCGCCACCACCAAGGCGTTTCTCGATCACTTCAACCTGAAGAATCTCGACGACCTGCCGCCACTCGCCGAACTGCGCGAGCTGGAACCCGATCCTGTGCTCGATTTTGACGACGCCCCCGTGCCTGCCAGCCTGCAGGAATTGGCTGATGCCAGCGCCGAGCCGGAAGAACCCAAGGAAGAAACCAGTTTCCACACTCTGTTGCTGGAACTGGACACCATGGAAGAGGGGCTCAAGACCGACTTCGATGATTTGTTGCGCGATGGGACGGTGACCGAGACGGAAGGGGAGTCGGTTCAACCCGAGCCTGAAACCGAAGTTGAACCTCAGGTCGAGGCTGACGCCGAAGTCGAACCAGAGCAGGAAGACGATATTCTTGGCGTCGCCGAAGCTCGCGAAAAGCTCCTGGCCGCTGTAGCCGCGCTTGAACAGCCGAAACCCGAGCCCGAATTGACCGACGAAGAAGCCGAAGCCCAGGCCCTCGCCGAAGCGATCGAAAACGAACGCCGCCAATTCGACGACTGACCCGAATCCTGTGGGAGCGAGCCTGCTCGCGATAGCGGTCTATCAGTCACTTTGATGCTGAATGTACTGCCGTCATCGCGAGCAGGCTCGCTCCCACAAGGGTTCCGTGTTCTCCGGTTGATTAAACTCGGCACCACCGTTCGGCGCAAAAGCAAATAACCGACTGTCGATCAGCTAGTCTCTGATGCGCGAACGTCTCCATGAGCGTATGATTCGCGACCCTTTGGCGATCTCTTCGTCAAACGACCAGCTTTCACATCTTCAGGCAAAAGCCTGAACAGACCACACCGGGAGGTGCCCAGATGAGTATCAACGACCAGAAAGACGACCAGGAAATCGGCCCAGCAGGCGAAAAGCTGCAGAAAGTCCTCGCCCGTATCGGCGTCGGCTCGCGCCGTGACGTAGAAGCCTGGATCAGCCACGGCCGCATCAAGGTCAATGGCAAAGACGCCACCCTCGGCCAGCGCGTCGACCTGCATGACGCCATCACCATCGATGGCCGGGTGATCAAGCGCGAAGAAGCCGCCGAGTCGGTACGTCGCGTGATCATGTACAACAAACCCGACGGTGAAATCTGCACCCGTAACGACCCTGAAGGTCGTCCGACCGTGTTTGACAAGATGCCGCGCCCGAAAGAAGGTCGCTGGATCAACATCGGTCGTCTGGACATCAACACCACCGGTTTGCTGATGTTCACCACCGACGGGGAATTGGCCAACCGCCTGATGCACCCATCCTACGAAATGGACCGTGAATACGCGGTACGTGTACGTGGCGAAGTCGACGACGAGATGATTGAACGCCTGAAGGCAGGCGTGGTGCTCGAAGACGGCCCGGCCAAGTTCACCGACATCAAACAGGCTCCGGGTGGCGAAGGTTTCAACCACTGGTACCACTGCGTGGTGATGGAAGGTCGTAACCGCGAAGTCCGTCGTCTGTGGGAATCCCAGGGCCTGGTGGTCAGCCGCCTGAAGCGCGTGCGTTTCGGTCCGGTGTTCCTCAACTCCGACCTGCCGATGGGCCGCTGGCGCGAAATGAGCCAGTACGAAGTCGACATTCTCAGTGCTGAAGTCGGCCTGACCCCGGTGGCGATGCCGCAAATGAACGCCAAGAGCAAAGACAAGCTTGAGCGTATGCAGCGCAAATCGTCCCGTCCGGTGGGCAAGACCGAACGCGTGCGTACCCTGCGTCCAGCTGCGGGTTCGACCGCCGCCAGCCCGCGCGAATCCCGCGAGCCACAGATCGAAGGCGAACGCCCGGCCCGCAAGCCAGCACCACGTCAGGACGGCGAGCGCAGTCCACGCACGCCACGTCCGGCCAACGGTCGCACTGAGCGTGGCGAAGGCCGTGGCGCGCCGTCCGGTGGTCGCAGCGATCGCGGTGCGCCTGCCGGTCGTGGTACGCCCGTGGCAGACCGCCCGGCCGACACCAAGCGCCCGGCCAAGCCGGCGCCGAAGAAACGCCCAGGCATCGTCCTGGTCGACCGTGACGCGCCATCGGGCAAACGCCGCGGTGCACCAGCCGGTTCCGGCCAGCGCCCGGGCTTCGGTCGTCGCAAGCCTGAGTAATCGGTGAGCGCTCCATGAAAAACGCCATCCCTCGGGATGGCGTTTTTTTTGGGGCTGTCTTTAGTTTTGTGGTGTTTGTGAGTTGATCGTTCCCACGCTCCGCGTGGGAATGCAGCCCGTGACGCTCCGCGTCACCTCTCGAAAGCGGACGCGGAGCGTCCATTGAGGCATTCCCACGCGGAGCGTGGGAACGATCAGCTAGAACACAAACCGCCGATCAAACACCGGGTCATCATCCAGCGCCAACACGCCGCCAGAGAAGATCAAATCCAGATGATGGCTACCCTTGGCACCTCCGCCCAAGCCAAGGTGCAAACCGCAATGGCGCTCCTCGAACCCGGCATTGCGTGCATACAAATCTTTCACGCCTTCGTTGGTGCCGATCCCCAGTTCCTCGATTCGCCGATTGGACGGATTGGCGTCCAGGTACTTGTTGAAGTCATGTTCCAGCCCCGGCACATCGGTGGCGATTTTGCTGATGGTGGAGTTCTCGATCCACAACTCCAGCGGTGACGCCAATACGCCGTACTTGCGGGCAAATGGAATCGTACTGAGGAAAGTCCCCATAAATTTCACCCGGCCATTAATGGCCTCGCTATGAGTAGCGATCTCGCCGGGCGCCAGATCGAAGTTGCCGATACCGTTGATGTCGGTCCACTTCTTGATACTGCTCAAGGGTGTTTCGAACCACGACCCATGATCATCTTTGAAACTCAGGGTGGTGGCGTGGGACATGCGCTGGATCAAGTGGCTATTCAACCCGGCAATTCGCTGCGGGGTGACACTGAAGGTGTCGTAGAAGTAATCGCCGTAATCCTTGAACAGCAATGACTTCTTCCAGTTCTGCGCCATCACGCCCTGCAGCGCACGGACAAATTCCGGGCCGTCGGGACGCGGGTTGGGCAGGGTGGAAGAGTCGTAGAAGAAAATGTACAGATCGCTGTCGGTAATCGCCTGCGCCAGCAATTCGGTGGGTTCGAGGTCCAGACGCATCGCGCTGAAGCTGAACCGTGGGCTGTTACCGGCCTGTTCGGCGATGGCGCAGGTATGTGCCTCGTAATCGGCGGTATGGCCGAGCAAGACCTTCGCCGGATTGATGCCGGCAACGGCAGGGTGATGTTCGAGGTAGTAAAGGAAATGCGAGATGGCCCGTTGCTTATCCATGTAATCCTCCCTGACAAACCGAGAAAGTGGCAGGCACGACCGGCCGGATCGTGCCTGCCGGGATGTCTTACAGAGGCCACATCGCCGTGCCGAACGGAACAACCGCGTCGGCTTGCATCATTTCGACGGCGGCTTCGTGGGTCGGTGCTTCAAACCAATCGTCCAGTTGCAGTTCAGTGTCCAAGTCTTTGTCCAGTGCTTGCATGGTGAATCTCCTAGATGACTTTTTCGGTAAGAACAGCGGCGTGCTTTTCACTCGTTGAAGAGCGCGTCAACGTGCCGGACGATGCAGTTCGGCAAGTCGCTGAAAACCTAGTTCACAGGGTTTTGGAATGCAAAAAAATAATTAAACAATTTTCATTTGAACTATTTATTCCATTTTTCGAAAGCCAGTTTTCTTAATAAAAAACAGAAAACTAAGCCGAAAATTTCCTTAGGAAGCTTCCTATCGTCAATTTACAGTCAGTTGACTTTTTGATCTGATTTGGAAAATTTACGTTACACCTTGTCAATAAAACCTTACGAAAAGGGCTCTCAAACCCCGTGGAATGCCGCGAGGGAAAGGTCTGTAAGGAAAACCTTCCGTCAGCCGGCGATTTTGTTCCCTTCAAGGGCTCTGGCGCGCTTGTTTCAGCAGCGTATGAAGGGTGAGATGCGCCCCATGCCTGTCGTGCAGGTGCATAACAAGAAGGAGGCGCAATGTACGCCGTGACTCATCTCCATCTCTCCCCCAAGGGCGATTTTTCCGCTGCCCTTATCGATGACCTGCAAAGGTCTGACTCAATTTTTGCAGTCGCCCGAGACCCTCGAGGCGGACACAGGCAATCCCGGCAACCGACGCGCTGATCCAGCGGTGTCTGGCAGCAGGGGGTTACAGGTGTACAATGCGCCGCGTTTTAACTGTGACCCTCTGCGCAACAGCGCAAACCTCAAGGCTATCCGCCTTGTTCACTCCGCCGCGTCACGAGCGTGTCGGGTTCGATTTCGTCACAGATAAAAACAAACAGGTGACGCATGACTGTCGTAAAAACGCTGAACTCCTGGTGCCTGCGCTGGGGTTTGATCGGCGCTGCTTGAAATCGCAACCGAGCAGCAACGTCTACTGAACATCATCAAACCTTGCGTGAGACCCTTTTCATGAGTGGACAAAACTCGCATTCAGGCGAGCTGAAACGCGGCCTGAAAAATCGCCATATTCAACTGATCGCCCTCGGTGGCGCGATCGGTACCGGGTTGTTCCTTGGCTCGGCCGGCGTGCTCAAATCCGCTGGCCCGTCGATGATTCTCGGCTACGCCATCTGCGGCTTCATCGCTTTCATGATCATGCGCCAACTCGGCGAAATGATCGTCGAAGAGCCAGTCGCCGGTTCCTTCAGCCACTTCGCCCACAAATACTGGGGCGGTTTTGCCGGCTTCCTGTCGGGCTGGAACTGCTGGATTCTGTACATTCTGGTGGGCATGTCCGAGCTGACCGCGGTCGGCAAATACATCCACTACTGGGCGCCGGATATCCCGACCTGGGTCTCGGCAGCCGGTTTCTTCGTGTTGATCAACCTGATCAACCTGGCCAACGTCAAAGTCTTCGGTGAGGCCGAGTTCTGGTTCGCGATCATCAAGGTTGTGGCGATTGTCGGCATGATCGCCCTGGGCAGCTACTTGTTGGTCAGCGGCAACGGCGGCCCACAAGCCTCCGTGACCAACCTGTGGGAACACGGCGGCTTCTTCCCGAACGGCGTCAGCGGTCTGGTGATGGCCATGGCGATCATCATGTTCTCCTTCGGCGGCCTGGAAATGCTCGGTTTCACCGCAGCCGAAGCGGACAAACCGAAAACCGTGATCCCGAAAGCGATCAACCAGGTGATCTACCGGATTTTGATTTTCTACATCGGTGCGCTGGTGGTCCTGCTGTCGCTGACGCCTTGGGACAGCCTGCTGACGACGCTGAACGCGTCCGGCGATGCCTACAGCGGTAGCCCGTTCGTGCAAGTGTTCTCGATGCTCGGCAGCAACACCGCCGCGCACATCCTCAACTTCGTGGTCCTGACTGCGGCGCTGTCGGTGTACAACAGCGGCACCTACTGCAACAGCCGTATGCTGCTGGGCATGGCCGAGCAGGGCGATGCGCCGAAAGCCTTGTCGAAGATCGACAAGCGTGGCGTGCCGGTGCGTTCGATTCTGGCGTCGGCTGCCGTGACCCTGGTCGCGGTGCTGCTGAACTACCTGGTTCCGCAACATGCGCTGGAACTGTTGATGTCGTTGGTGGTGGCCACTTTGGTAATCAACTGGGCGATGATCAGCTTCTCGCACTTCAAGTTCCGTCAGCACATGGACAAGACCAAACAGACGCCGCTGTTCAAGGCCCTGTGGTACCCGTACGGCAACTATGTTTGCCTGGCGTTCGTGGTGTTCATCCTTGGCGTGATGCTGCTGATCCCGGGCATCCAGATCTCGGTGTATGCGATTCCAGTGTGGGTTGCGTTCATGTGGGTCTGCTACGGCATCAAGAACAAGCGCAGCGCCCAGCAGGCGTTGCAGGCCGCAGGTTCCGCTGCCAAGTAAGTGCAAAGCGCAGAAACAACAAACCCGGCCATGTGCCGGGTTTGTCATTTATGGGTTCCGTACAAAATCCTGTGGGAGCGTGGCTTGCCCGCGATTCAGGCGCCGCGGTTCATCAGGCATACCGCGTTATCGTTCATCGCGGGCAAGCCACGCTCCCACAGGGGCCGCATTCCTTCTGTCTATTCGCGGTATCCTGCTTGTTCTGAATACGGATTTTTTTCCATGCTGGTGATTTCCAACAACGTGCATCTGCCGGATGCCGAGATCGAGTTGACGGCCATTCGCGCCCAAGGCGCCGGTGGGCAGAACGTCAATAAGGTTTCCAGCGCCATGCACCTGCGCTTCGACATTCCGGCCTCGTCCTTGCCCGAGTTCTACAAGGAACGGCTGCTGGCGCTGCGTGACAGTCGCATCACCAGCGACGGCGTGTTGATCATCAAGGCCCAGCAATACCGCACGCAGGAACAGAACCGCGCTGATGCGCTGGAGCGCCTGACCGAGTTGATCCTCAGTGCCACCAAGGTCGAGAAGAAACGCCGCCCGACCAAGCCGACACTCGGTTCGAAAAAGCGTCGGCTCGAATCAAAGACCAAGCGCGGCAGCATCAAGGCTGGGCGCGGAAAGGTCGACTTTTAACGCGCTTCTCTTTCTTCACGATACTTTGGCGCCTGCCGGTACAAGTAAACGCTTAGCATCAATCCGCTCAAAGCGGCCAACGCGGCAAACAGGAAGATCGAGGCAAAACCAAACCCCGCCGCAATCGCACCCGCCAGCGGTCCGGTGATCCCCAGCGACAAATCGATGAACAACGAATACGCCCCGACTGCCGCGCCACGGCTGGAGGCGGGCACCAGGTTGACCGCTTCCACGCCCAAGGCCGGGAACACCAGCGAAAAACCGAAACCGCTCAGCGCCGCGCCGGCCAGTGCCCAATGGGCGTCGGGTGCCAGCCACAGCAGCAACAGTCCGAGGGTTTCCACCGACAGGCAGGCAATCGCCACGCGAAAGCCGCCGAGGCGATTGATCAGGTTACCGAACAACAATCGCGCACCGATAAAACTGGCGCCAAACAGGCTCAGGCACAGCACCGCGTTGGACCACTGCTGAGTGGCGTAATACAGGGTAATGAATGTGGCGATGGTGCCAAAGCCGATGGAACCCAAGGCCAGACCGCAACCGTGAGGAAACACCCGCCCCAGCACGTGCATGAACGGCAGGCGTTCGCCGACAACGATCGGTGCGGCGGTTTTTGGCCAGGCCAGCGCCAGACCCAGAACGGCCAACAGCACGATGCTCACGCCCATGCTCCACAAACCCAGTTGACTCACCAGTAACACCCCCAGCGGCGCGCCGACCGCCAGCGCACCGTAACTGGCGATGCCGTTCCAGGAGATGACCTTGGCGGTGTTCGCTGCGCCGACCCGGCCGATGCCCCAGCCGATCGACCCGGAACCGACCAGGCTTTCCGCGCTGCCGAGCACCAGTCGGCCGATCAACAGGCTGATCAGGCTTAATGTCGGCAGGCTTTGCGTCCAGGCCGAAATCAACATGAACACACCGCTCAAACCACAGCCGGCGAGGCCGTACATCACCGCCAGTTTGCTGCCCTTGTTGTCGATGATGCGCCCGGCGTAAGGACGGCTGAGCAGGGTGGCCAGGTATTGCACGCTGATCACCAGCCCGGCGATCACGGCGCCGAAACCGAGGTCGCTGTGGACGTAGCCCGGCAATACAGCCAGGGGAATGCCGATATTCAGGTAACCGATGAACGTGAACAGGACGATGGAAACGACTTGCAGCGTGACCGCCATGGGGCGCTGGGTTTCTGACATGGGTAAAGGTCCACGGGGCAGCAGGATAGATAGGCTGCTTATGATAGCGGCGTGAACGGTCGCGGGGCGTGAAAAAGTAAAACTATTTGCCAGGCGGGGTGAGTCAGGTTTTGGCGGGGGCAACCAGTTGCGTCGTGACCAGAGCGGCCAGGGCGTTTTCTTCGCTGCCGAAGCGGGCCAGCAACGCGGCTTGTTTCTCGGGGGAAAGGCGGTTCCAGATCTCGATCATCTTCTCGGCGGTGCCGATCAGGACGCTGGCCTGGGTTGCACTGAATTCGTCGGTCATGGGAAAGCTCAAGGTTCAGGCGGTGTGGAAAGCGCATATTAGCGCTTTCCACACGGTCTGGTCGTGCGGGTGGATCAGTCTTCGCTGTCGGCCTGGCGGCGTTCAGGTGCTTCTTTCATCTCGGGCTGTTGGGCACCGGCTTGTTGCGTGGTTGTCTGCTCAGTTTCGTGCAGGCTTGGGAAGGGGAGATTAGGGATCTCGTGCATGTCGCGCTCCTCGCTAAGTCTGTTGATAGATCTGGTAGATCCGCGCTTTTAAAAAAGCCTGCGCAGGATACAGCAGGAGAAATGACAAATAGACTTTTATATCCATTTGTTGCGACGGATGGGATTGTCTAGACAGGTCTGTGTAGGCGCTGGTGGAGCCTGCGATGATCGTTCCCACGCGGAGCGTGGGAACGATCATTGGGGGAGGGTTATTTGCAGACGTCAGCGATGGCTTCTGCCAGCAGATCCAGGCGTGTCGCATCAATCCCCGCCACGTTAGCCCGGCCTGAGCTGACCATGTAAACGCTGTGGCGTTCACGCAGCTGTTTGACCTGTTCCGGCGACAAACCGGTGTAGGAAAACATCCCGCGTTGCACACCGATGTGCGCAAATCGCTCACGCAAGCCATGGGGTTCAAGTGCTTCGACCAGACCGCTGCGCAACTGGGCGATACGCAAACGCATGGCTTCCACTTCGTCGGCCCAGCGGCTTTTCAGCTCTGGATCGCCGAGGATGGTCGCGACCACGGCGGCGCCATGATCCGGCGGCGTCGACCACAGGTTACGGGCGATGTTGGCCAGTTGGCTGCGGATATCCACCAGCTTGTCGGCGGTTTTCGCGCAGACAATCAGTGCGCCGGTGCGGTCGCGGTACAGGCCGAAGTTCTTCGAGCAGGAACTGGTGATCAGCACTTCCGGCAACTCGGCGGCGAACAACCGCGTCGACCAGGCATCTTGCTCCAGGCCGTCGCCGAACCCCTGATAGGCGAAGTCGATCAGAGGTAGCAAATCGCGACTGCGTACCACGTCCAGCACCCGACGCCAATCGTCATGGGACAAATCGAAACCGGTCGGGTTGTGGCAGCATGCGTGCAGCAGCACCACATCGCCTTTGGGTGCTTGATTGAGCACCGCCAGCATCGCTTCCACATCGAGACGGTTGTCGCTGCCCACGTACGGGTAATGACTGACCTTGACCCCGGCCGCCGCGAAAATGGTTTCGTGGATCGGCCAGGTCGGGTTGCTCAACCACACGCCACGGCCCGGCAAGCATTGGGCGATGAAGTCAGCGCTCAAACGCAATGCGCCAGTGCCGCCCGGCGTTTGAGTGGCGCCGGCCCGTTGTTCGGCGATCAGCGCTGAATCAGCGCCAAGCACCAACTCGTTGATCACCTTGCCGAACGCTGCATCGCCGTGACCGCCGATGTAGGTCTTGGTGGGCTGACGATCCACCAGGCGCTGCTCGGCGAGCTTCACCGCTTCGGGGATCGGCGTCAGGCCCTGGGCGTCTTTGTAGACACCCACGCCAAGGTCGAATTTGCGCGGGTTAGGGTCCTGCGCAAAGGCCTCCATCAGGCCGAGAATCGGGTCGCCTGGTACTCGACCGATGGCGTCGAAATGCATTATTTGCGGCCCTCGGCGTTCTTCGCCACTTCGTCAGTGCGCGCGGCCATGATGAAGTCGTTGCGGTGCAGGCCTTTGATGGAGTGGCTCCACCAGGTCACGGTGACTTTGCCCCACTCGGTCAGCAGGCCTGGGTGGTGACCTTCGGCCTCGGAAATTTCACCGACGGCGTTGGTGAACGCCAGCGCGTGTTTGAAGTTCTTGAACAGGAAAACTTTTTCCAGCTGCATCACGCTGTCGCGAACTTCGATGTTCCAGTCAGGGATCTGCTTGATCAGGATCGGCAATTCTTCGTCGCTGACCTGAGGGGCGTCGGCGCGGCAGGCTTCGCAATGGGCTTGGTTTAATGTGGACATGATGTGTTCCTGAAATCGAGTGTTTTGAAAAACGGTCGTCAGTGGGACCACGCTAAAGCAAAGCGGCGATCCGTAACAGACTCACTTGATGCCAAAAGACGCGGGTCACGCGGCTTTTGGCGGAAATTTCGGCGCGCGCAACCCCAGCTGCATACCTTGCTTGACCATGCCCATGATGTCTTCGTGGGCCAGATCGAACAGGCGCTTGAGGTTCGGCAGGACAAAGTACAGCGGTTGCAGAATGTCGATGCGGTACGGCGTGCGCATGCATTCCAGCGGGTCGAAGGCCTGATGCTCAGGCTCGTTCGACAAGCAGTAAACGGTTTCTTTGGGCGAGGACAGAATGCCGCCGCCATAGATGCGCAGGCCTTGCGGCGTGTCGACCAGGCCGAACTCGATGGTCATCCAGTACAGGCGCGCCAGGTACACGCGTTCTTCCTTGGAGGCCTGTAGGCCCAGTTTGCCGTAGGTGTGGGTGAATTCGGCAAACCAGGGGTTGGTCAGCAGCGGACAGTGGCCAAAGATCTCGTGGAAAATGTCCGGTTCTTGCAGGTAATCCAGCTCTTCGCGGGTACGAATAAACGTCGCCACCGGGAACTGCTTGTTCGCCAGCAATTCGAAAAAGGTCTGGAAGGGAATCAGTGCGGGGACTCGGGCAACCTGCCAACCGGTGGTTTCACCGAGGACCTTGTTGATTTCACCGAGTTGCGGAATGCGGTCGTGGGGCAGACCGAGTTTTTCGATACCGTCCAGGTATTCCTGGCACGCACGGCCCTCGACCACTTTCAGTTGGCGAGTGATCAGCGTGTTCCACACCGCGTGTTCTTCGGCGGGGTAGTCGATAAAACCTTGCGCATCGGGCTCACGAGCCACGTATTGCGTCTGCTTCATGCTGCTCTCCTGCTAGGGGATTCGTTCTTGTTGTGTGTACAGCTATGGACCTAGAAATACTCCAAGGCGTGCGGTGTTGCAGCAGGTGATTGTCGTTGCATGCAGGAAAAATCTGCACTTTTCGTAAAATATTCGTTACGGATTGATCGCTGCGGCGCAAGTATTGATATTTGCGGGTTTGAAATGGCTCACAGGTGTCACATAATCTTGACGACTATTTGAGTGCCTCGGCAGAAAAATACGTCGGTCTGGCAAGTACCCCTGTGGGAGCGGGTTGTGGTGAGGGGGCTTGCCCCCGTTGGGCTGCGAAGCAGCCCCAAAATCTCTGATGCGCCAAAGATCTTGTGAGTGCTGCGCACTCAAACGGGGGCAAGCCCCCTCACCACGGCCCGCTCCCACAGGTTGTGCGCTCGGCATCAACCTCACTCACCGTTTTGTGGGCCTTTATATGCGTATCAAAGTTCACTGCCAGAACCGCATCGGTATTCTGCGCGACATTCTCAACCTGCTGGTCGAGTACGGGATCAACGTCGCTCGCGGCGAAGTGGGCGGTGAGCACGGCAATGCGATCTACCTGCACTGCCCGAACCTGATCAACATTCAGTTTCAGGCGTTGCGTCCGAAGTTTGAGGCGATTGGCGGAGTATTCGGCGTCAAGCGCGTAGGGCTGATGCCCAGCGAGCGTCGGCACATGGAGCTCAACGCCTTGCTTGGTGCCTTGGAGTTTCCGGTGCTGTCGATCGACATGGGCGGCTCCATCGTCGCGGCCAACCGTGCGGCGGCGCAGTTGCTCGGGGTGCGGGTGGACGAGGTGCCGGGGATTCCGCTGTCGCGGTACGCCGAGGATTTCGATTTGCCGGAACTGGTGCGGGCCAACAAGTCACGGATCAACGGCTTGCGGGTCAAGGTCAAGGGCGATGTGTTTCTCGCCGACATCGCGCCGCTGCAATCGGAGCATGACGAAAGCGAGGCCATGGCCGGTGCGGTGTTGACGTTGCACCGGGCGGACCGGGTGGGCGAGCGCATCTATAACGTGCGCAAGCAGGAATTGCGCGGCTTCGACAGTATTTTCCAAAGCTCGAAAGTGATGGCGGCGGTGGTGCGCGAAGCGCGGCGCATGGCCCCGCTGGATGCGCCGCTATTGATAGAAGGCGAAACCGGCACCGGCAAAGAGTTGTTGGCGCGGGCCTGTCACTTGGCGAGCCCGCGTGGGCAGTCACCGTTGATGGCGCTCAACTGTGCCGGTCTGCCGGAGTCCATGGCCGAGACCGAATTGTTCGGCTACGGTCCTGGTGCCTTCGAAGGCGCGCGGGCCGAAGGCAAGCTTGGGCTGTTGGAGCTGACGGCGGGCGGTACGTTGTTCCTCGACGGCGTCGGTGAAATGAGCCCTCGCTTGCAGGTGAAATTGCTGCGCTTTCTGCAGGACGGTTGCTTCCGTCGTGTCGGCAGCGATGAAGAGGTCTATCTGGATGTGCGGGTGATCTGCGCAACGCAAGTGGATTTGTCCGAGCTGTGCGCTCGCGGTGAGTTTCGCCAGGATTTGTACCACCGTTTGAACGTGCTCTCGCTGCACATCCCGCCGCTGCGCGAATGCCTCGACGGACTGGCGCCGCTGGTGGAGCACTTCCTCGATCAGGCCAGTCGGCAGATCGGTTGCCCGTTGCCGAAACTGGCGCCAGCGGCCATGGAACGGCTCAGTAACTATCACTGGCCGGGCAATGTGCGACAGTTGGAAAACGTACTGTTCCAGGCGGTTTCCCTGTGCGACGGCGGGACGGTCAAAGCTGAACATATTCGTCTGCCGGATTACGGCGTGCGTCAGCCTCTCGGCGATTTTTCGCTTGAGGGTGGCTTGGACGAGATTGTCGGGCGCTTTGAGAAAGCGGTGCTGGAGCGTTTGTATTCCGAGCATCCGAGCAGTCGGCAACTGGGCAAGCGGTTGGGGGTTTCGCATACGACCATTGCCAATAAGTTGCGTGAGTATGAGGTTGGTAAAGACAACACCTGACTGATCGTTCCCACGCTCTGCGTGGGAATGCCTCAATGGACGCTCTGCGTCCGCTCTTGGGACGCGGAGCGTCCCGGGCTGCATTCCCACGCAGAGCGTGGGAACGATCAGGTGACGGAAACTGAGGATTGCCGCGAAGCGGCATAACACCGCCGGTTTTTCGTCTTCGATACATTCCCCCAATCCCCTCTGAATCCCTCAAGTCCTTTGTTTGCCGGGCCCTGCGCCGCCAGAAAAAAGTTGGTCTGCAAATTGCTTATGGCTCAGCAGTACAGCGGTGGGCGGCAAACGTCCGGCATGCAGAGGAAAGAGTGTGGACAAGTACCTTTATGTGGCAATGACCGGCGCCAGCCAGAATGCACTGGCGCAGAAGGCTCATGCCAACAACCTGGCGAACATCTCTACCAACGGTTTTCAGAAGGACCTGGAACAGGCTCGTTCGATGCCAGTGTTTGGTGACAGCTTTCCGGCGCGTGCGTTTGCCATGAGCGAACGTCCGGCCACCGACTTCTCCCCTGGCTCGCTGGTAGAAACCGGTCGCGACCTCGATGTCGCGGTGCAAGGCAACGGCTGGATCGCCGTGCAGAACCCCGATGGCGGTGAAAGCTACGTGCGCACCGGCAGCTTGAACGTTGACGCCCTGGGCGTGCTGCGTGCCGGCAACGGTATGCCGGTGGTAGGCAATGGCGGGCCGATTGCCGTGCCGCCCGAGCAGCAAATCGAAGTCGGCGAAGACGGCACCATCAGTATTCGTGCGATGGGCGAAGGTCCACGGGTGATGGCCGAAGTCGACCGCATCAAACTGGTCAACCCGGACTTCAAGAACATGACCAAAGGCCTGGACGGTTCGATCCACACCAAGGACGGCAAGCCGGCGCAGGCCGATGCCAACGTCAAACTGGTGTCCGGGTTCCTTGAGTCGAGCAACGTCAATGCCGTGGAAGAAATGACTTCGGTGCTGGCGCTGGCCAAGCAGTTCGAGCTGCACATCAAGATGATGAACACCGCCAAAGACGATGACCAGGCCATGGCTCGGGTCTTGCAGATCAGCTAATTATCAGAACGTCGCGCCGTAAAACAGGCGCACGAGGAGAATCGAATGCTTCCGGCTCTATGGGTTGCCAAAACAGGTCTGTCCGCCCAGGACACCAACCTCACCACCATTTCCAACAACCTGGCGAACGTATCGACCACGGGTTTCAAACGTGACCGCGCCGAGTTCCAGGACTTGCTGTATCAGATCAAACGCCAGCCAGGCGCCCAGTCGACCCAGGACAGCGAATTGCCGTCGGGTCTGCAAGTGGGTACCGGTGTGCGCATCGTCGGCACCCAGAAAAACTTCACCGCCGGCAGCCTGCAAACCACCGAGCAACCGTTGGACATGGCCATCGACGGTCGCGGTTTCTTCCAGATCCTGCAGCCGGACGGCACCACGTCCTACACCCGTGACGGTACGTTCCACCTGGATTCCAACGGCCAGATCGTCAACGCCAGCGGTTTCGCCCTTGAACCGGCTATTGTCATTCCGAACGACGCCCAGACCTTCACCGTCGGTCGTGACGGCACCGTGTCCATCACCGTCGCCGGCAACCCGGCCTCTCAGGTGATCGGCAACCTGCAAACCGCCGACTTCATCAACCCGGCCGGTCTGCAAGCGGTGGGTAACAACCTGTTCCTGGAAACCGCTGCCAGTGGCGCGCCGCAAGTCGGCACCCCGGGCCTCGCCGGTTTCGGCACCACGCTGCAGAACACTCTGGAAACCTCGAACGTCAGCACCGTAGAAGAGATGGTCAACATGATCACCACTCAGCGCGCCTACGAGATGAACTCCAAGGTGATCTCCACCGCCGATCAGATGCTCTCGTTCGTAACGCAGAATCTGTAATCAAGTCTATGAGGCGGCCATGAGGCCGCCTGCAACACCGTGAGGTAGGGTCATGAATCGCTTTGTATCTGTTCTGGCACTGAGTGGGGTCGTCGTGCTCGCGGGCTGCGTCGCTCCGCCGCCCAAGCCCAATGACCCTTACTACGCCCCGGTGTTGCCGCGCACGCCGCTGCCGGCTGCCGCCAATAACGGCTCGATCTACCAGGCCGGTTTCGAACAGAACCTGTACAGCGACCGCAAGGCGTTCCGGGTCGGTGACATCATCACCATCACCCTGAACGAGCGCACCCAGGCGAGCAAGAACGCCAACTCGCAGATCGACAAGAACAGCAAGACCGACATCGGCCTGAGCTCGTTTTTCGGGGGCGGCCTGAGCACCAGTGATCCAGTGGGCAGCGGTAGCCTGAGCCTGGACGTCGGTTATGAAGGTGACCGCGCCACCAAGGGCGACAGCAAGTCCGGCCAGAGCAACAGCCTGACCGGTTCGATCACCGTGACCGTCGCCGACGTGTTGCCTAACGGCATCATCGCCGTGCGCGGCGAGAAGTGGCTGACCCTCAATACCGGTGATGAACTGGTGCGGATTGCCGGCCTCGTTCGCGCCGATGACATCGCCACCGACAACACCGTGTCGTCGACCCGCGTCGCCGATGCACGCATCACCTATTCGGGCACCGGTGCGTTTGCCGATGCGAGTCAGCCAGGCTGGTTCGACCGTTTCTTCCTCAGCCCGCTGTTCCCTTTCTAGGTGGCTTCTCTGGTGAGCATGTTGAACTTCAAACACCTGATGGTGGCTGCGCTCCTGATGTCCGCAGCCTTCGACGCTCAAGCCGAGCGGCTGAAGGACATCGCCAGTATTTCCGGCGTGCGTTCCAACCAATTGATCGGCTACGGCCTGGTAGTCGGGCTTAACGGCACCGGCGATCAGACGACCCAGACCCCGTTCACCCTGCAGACCTTCAACAACATGCTTTCGCAGTTCGGCATCAAGGTGCCGGCAGGTTCGGGCAACGTGCAATTGAAGAACGTCGCGGCGGTGTCGATCAGTGCTGATCTGCCGGCGTTCGCCAAGCCGGGTCAACAGATAGATATCACCGTTGCGTCCATCGGTAACTCCAAGAGCCTGCGTGGCGGTACGTTGTTGCTGACGCCGCTCAAAGGGATCGACGGCAACGTCTACGCCGTCGCTCAGGGCAACCTGGTGGTTGGCGGTTTCGATGCCGAAGGACGTGACGGTTCGAAGATCACCGTCAACGTTCCGTCGGCCGGTCGCATCCCTGGCGGTGCGTCGGTCGAGCGTGCCGTGCCAAGCGGTTTCAATCAGGGCAACAGCCTGACCCTGAACCTCAACCGTTCGGACTTCACTACCGCCAAGCGCATCGTCGACAAGATCAACAACATGCTTGGCCCTGGCGTCGCTCAGGCCATCGACGGTGGTTCGATTCGCGTGACTGCGCCACTCGATCCGAGCCAGCGGGTCGACTATTTGTCGATCCTCGAAAACCTCGAAGTCGACCCGGGCCAGGCGGTGGCGAAAGTCATCATCAACTCGCGCACCGGCACCATCGTGATCGGCCAGAACGTCAAGGTTTCCCCGGCCGCCGTGACCCACGGCAGCCTGACCGTAACCATCACCGAAGACCCGATCGTCAGCCAGCCCGGCCCTTTGTCCAATGGGCAGACGGCAGTGGTGCCGCGCTCGCGGGTCAACGCTCAGCAAGAAGCCAAGCCGATGTTCAAGTTTGGCCCGGGCACCACTCTCGACGAAATCGTCCGTGCGGTGAACCAGGTCGGCGCGGCACCGGGTGACTTGATGGCGATCCTCGAAGCGCTGAAGCAGGCCGGCGCGTTGCAAGCCGACCTGATTGTGATCTGAGGACGGCGACCATGGATATGCGCAAAAGCGGTCTGGTCAGCAGCAGCGATTCGGGTTCCTACTCGGACCTGAATCGCCTGAACCAGCTCAAGGTCGGCGACAAGAACAGCGATGCGAACATGCGCAAAGTGGCGCAGGAATTCGAATCGCTGTTTCTTGGTGAAATGCTCAAGTCCATGCGTTCGGCCACCGAAGCGCTGGGCCAGGACAACCCGCTCAACACGCCGGCAGCCAAGCAATACCAGGAAATGTACGACCAGCAGTTGGCCGTTTCCCTGTCCCGCGAAGGCGGCGGTATTGGCCTGGCGGACGTGCTGATGCGCCAGATGTCGAAGAACAAACCGATGGCGCCGGGTGAGGCGGCAGCAGCGTCTGCCGCCAAGCAAGCTGCCGCGAAAGCCGCCGTGGAAACACCGATTGCCGCCGGTACGGTCGCCACCGACGGGCCGCTGTCGCGTCTCAATGGTGAGCGCCCGTTGTGGGCTTCGCGCTCGGTGAAGACGCCGACAAGCGCGGGCGAGGGCGCTCATCGCAATGACATGGCGCTGATCAATCAGCGGCGTCTGGCGCTGCCGCCGAAACTGGCTGATCGTTTGCTCGCCGGGCTGGTGCCGTCGGCATCGACCGCTGCAACAACCGCCACAACGGCGCAGAACACTATCCAGATGCCGCAGAGCACCAAGACCGGTTCCGGCCCTCTGTACAACGGCGATTGGCTGGCTGGGCAAACGGATACAGCGGCCAGCGGGCGCCTGCAGATTTATGGGCGTTCCATGGCTCAAATCCCCTTGGCGCCAGCGAAGAAAGCCTTCAGTTCCGCCGACGAATTCGTCAACACCATGCTGCCAATGGCCAAAGAAGCTGCCGACCGTATCGGGGTCGATCCGCGTTACCTGGTGGCTCAGGCTGCCCTGGAAACCGGTTGGGGCAAATCGGTCATGCGCGCCCAGGATGGCAGCAGCAGCCACAACCTGTTCGGCATCAAGGCCAGCAGTAACTGGAAGGGCGATTCGGCGCGGGCGATCACCAGCGAATTCAGAAACGGCGAGATGGTCAAGGAGACGGCCGAGTTCCGTTCCTACGGCTCTTACAAAGACAGCTTCCATGACCTTGTAACGCTGCTGCAAAGCAACAATCGCTATCAAGATGTGCTGAAGTCGGCCGATAACCCAGAACAGTTTGTACGCGAGTTGCAAAAAGCCGGGTATGCAACCGACCCGGATTACGCAAGCAAGATTTCGCAGATAGCCAAGCAGATGACGAGTTACCAAAACTACGCTGCGGCGGGCGCTTCCACTACGCCTTTATAGGCATAAGGCATAAGGTCTGAACCATGAGTTTGCTCAATATCGGGATGTCGGGTTTATCCGCGGGCCAAACCGCGTTGATGGTTACCGGTAATAACATTGCCAACGCCGACACCTCCGGTTATTCACGCCAACAAACCGTGCAAGGCACCAAGGCCTCGAATCAGTTCGGCAATGTCTTTATCGGCAGCGGTACGACCCTCGCCGATGTACGTCGGGTGTACAACAGCTACCTCGATGCGCAGCTGCAGACCACCACTTCGCTTAACAGCGACTCGGCTGCCTACGCCGGGCAGATCAGCCCGCTCGATGCCTTGCTGTCGGACAGCGGCACTGGCCTCAATGGCGCCTTGACCAAGTTCTTCGCCTCGGTACAGAACGTCAATGCCAAACCGGGTGACGATGCTTCCCGGCAACTGCTGCTCAGCGATGCGCAAGCCCTGAGCAACCGGTTCAACTCGATCTCCAGCCAATTGACGACGCAGAACGCGAACATCAACGGCAACCTGACGGACATGGCCGATCAGATCAACAAGCTGGCGGCCACCGTGGCCCAGCTGAACCAGAAGATTTCTGAAGTTTCCAAAGCCGGCGGCCAGCCTAACGACTTGCTCGATGCGCGCAACGAGACCGTACGTCAATTGTCCACTTTCACCGGTGCGCAGGTGATGGAGCGTGACGGTAACCTCGACATTTACCTGGGCAGCGGTCAGCCGCTGGTCATGGGCAGCACCGCCAGCAAGCTGGAAGTGGTGCCGAGCAAAGACGACCCTTCGCGCTCGGCCATTCAGCTCAATCGTGGTTCGAGCACCATCGACATCACTTCGGTGATGACCGGTGGTGAAATGGGCGGCTTGCTGCGCTATCGCAGCACCGTGCTGGACCCGGCCATGAACGAGCTGGGGCGTGTGGCGCTGGTCGTCGCCGATCAGATGAATACCATCCAGGCCCAGGGCATCGACAAGAACGGTGACTTCGGTTCGAACCTGTTCAACAGCATCAACAGTGCCGCGCAAATGGCTCAGCGCAGCGTCGCCACGGTCGGCAATAGCGCCGGCTCGGGCAACTTCGAGGTGAGCATCGAGGACAGCGGCAAGCTGACCATCAACGATTACAAGGTCACCTTCACCAGCGCCACGAACTACACCGTGCAGCGCCTGCCTGAAGGCACCGCCATGGGCGCGTTCAGTACGCTGACCACGCCGCCGCCAGTGGTCGATGGTTTCTCGATGAAGCTCACCGGTGGCACCGCAGCCGCCGGCGACACCTTTAAGATCACCCCGACCCGCAACGCGGCGACCACCATCAAGACCGAGATGACCGACTCCAAACGTCTGGCCATCGCGGCACCGTTGGGCGCGGCCATTGCTGCGGGCGGCAGCGGCACACTGACGATTCCGGCCAGCGGTCAACCGACCCTGACCACGAAGTTCGATATCTACGACACGGCGACCACCACCACGATCCAGAACGGTCTGAAGACGTCGACTCCGGTCAAGATTGTGTTCGGCGCGGCGGGTGGTACGACCCAGACTTATGAAATGCTCGATGCCCAAGGCAACTCGCTCAGCACAGGCACCATCGTGCCGGGCCAGAACAATACGCTGAGCTTGACCATTCCACTGGTCGACGCCAGCGGCGCTGCGATCAATGACCCGGGACCGCCAGTTGTGCAGCGCACTGTGTCGTTTGACATGACCGTGGCCGGTTCACCAGCTAATGGCACCGGGATCAACGTCTCGCTCAGCCAACCGGGTTCGCTGGACAACCGTAACGGCACCACACTGGCCGGCTTGCAGACCAGGCAGACCGTGGACACCGGTTCGGCCAGTAACGGTATTTCCCTGAACGATGCCTACGGCAAACTGGTCTCGGGTGTTGGCGCCAAGGCGGCCCAAGGCAAGCTCGACAGCGCTGCCACCGAAGCGATCCTGGCCAACGCCAAGGGCGCTCGCGACTCGTTGTCCGGTGTCGACCTCGATGAGGAAACCGGCAACCTGGTCAAGTATCAGCAGTACTACACCGCGTCTTCGCAGATCATCAAGGCTGCGCAGGAAATCTTCAGCACACTGATCAACAGTCTTTAAGGAGTCGTAGCCCATGCGCATTTCTACCGCCCAGTTTTACGAGTCCTCTGCCGCCAACTATCAGAAGAACTTCGCCAACGTGGTCAAGAGCAGCGAAGAGGCCAGCAGCCTGGTTCGTGTGAATACCGCGGCGGATGATCCGGTCGGCGCTTCGCGTTTGCTGCAACTGGGTCAGCAGGCTTCGATGCTTGATCAGTATTCGGCCAACATGACCACCATCAAAGGCACTCTCGGTCAGACCGAAGCGGTGATGACCAGCATCGGCAACGTGCTGCAACGCGCCAAAGAGCTGGCGCTGGGCGCTGGCAACGCCGGCTATACCGATGCCGACCGCCAGGCCAACGCTTCCGAACTGGGGCAGATTGAAGAGCAACTGCTCAGCCTGATGAACACCAAGGATGAAAACGGCAAGTACATCTTCTCCGGTTCCAAGGGCGATGTGGTGCCGTTCACCCGTAACACTGATGGCAGCTACACCTACAACGGTGATCAGGTCACGCTGGATCTGCCGATCGGCGATACCCAGTCGATGGCTACCAACAGCACCGGTTGGGACGTGTTCCAGCAGGCAATCAATACCACCCGGACTCAGACCACGCTCAACGCGCCTGCGATCGATGATGGTCGTGTGGTGTTGTCCAACGGTCAGGTCGAATCCGATGTCACCTACAACGCCAAGTTCCGCAGCGGTGAGCCTTACACCGTGAATTTCCTCAGCGGCACGCAGCTGCAAATTACTGACTCGTTAGGTAATGATGTCACCGCTGAGGCCAGTCAGAACGGCGTGTTCAGTTCCACCAGTGGTGCGGCCACACAGACTGTCAGTTTTCGTGGCATTGATCTGAAGTTGAACATCAACCTGCAAGCGGGGGATGTCCCGGGAACCGTGATCACCGGGCACAGCTTCACACTGACAGCCAAGCCGGACAGTTTCAACACTTCGCGCAGCCCGGGTAACCCGTCGACCGCACTGGTGACCGACGCCTCTGTGACTAACAGCACCGACTACCACGCCAGTTTTCCGGGCGGCGGGGCGATTCTCAAGTTCACCAGTGCCACGAATTTCGAACTCTATGCCGCGCCGTTGACCGCCAATAGTAAACCGGTGTCCACCGGTACCATGGCCGGTACGACCGCGACAGCGTCGGGTGTCTCGTTCACCGTGGCCGGTACGCCGGGTGCAGGCGATCAGTTCTCTGTGGCGGTCAACACGCACCAGACCCAAAACATTCTGGACACCGTCAGCCAGCTGAAAACAGCGCTGTCGACGCCAACCAATAATAATCCGATTGCCATTCAGCAAATGAACGCTGCAGTCACTGCCGGTATTGGCAACCTGTCCAGCGGTATCGATCAACTGGCTTCCAGTATCAGTTCTGTAGGCGGTCGCGGTGCGTCATTGGTGACTCAGACCGATATCAACCAGAGTCTGGCACTCGCCAATACCCAGACCCAGTCGGCCATTCGCGATTCCGATGCGGCTGAAGTGATGACCCGCCTGACTCTGCAGCAGACCATGCTGCAAGCTTCGCAACTGGCGTTCAGCAAGATCGCCCAGTTGGGGCTGTTCAACAAAGTCTGAGTCAGGGCCTTCGCGATGATCTCGCGAAGGCTTGCGACTGCCGAGTGCAAACCGTCTTTATTCAGCGGTTCGGGGAGTTTCACTTCGTTGAAGTAAGCTCCCGCCGCTCGCGAGTTCTCCCGCCGTGAAACCAGCACCGCTTGTCACCATCGCCATTCCCGCGTTCAACCCGCAGTTCTTCCAGACGGCGCTGCAAAGCGCGCTGAATCAGACCTACGCCAATCTTGAAGTGATCGTCTGCGATGACAGTGGCGGTAACGAGATCCGCAAGATCGTCGAAGCCTGTGAGGTGCCTGTCTCGATTCGCTTGCGCTATGTGCGCAATCCGCAGCGCCTGGGTTTTCAGGCTAACCTCATGGCCTGTGCGCAAGAGGCCAGCGGTGACTATCTGAAGTTGCTGTGCGACGACGACCAACTGCTCCCTGAGTGCATCACTCAGCAGATCGTCGGCTTCATCGACCACGAAGACGTCAACCTGGTGATCGGCCAGCGGCAGTTTTACGACGGTGATTACATCCTGCTTTCCGACCGTGTGGAAAATTGCTGTTTTTCTACGGGTGTCACCTTGTTCAAGGGTGAGGATCTGCTGGGCGTTCTGGAAAGCAGTCTGATCAACTTTCTCAGTGGCCTTAGCGGGGCGTTGTTGCGAACCCGGCATGCGCTGGAGTATTTGCCGGCCCTGACTCAGATTGGCGAAGGTTTTATCGCGTGTCTGGACTTCGCCTTGTTTGCCTGCCTGCTACGGCGTGGCAATCTGGTGGTGGTGGGGCAGGTGTTGAGCCTTGAGCGTTTGCATCCAGCGCGGCTGAGCGATCAGTCGCCAGTCAAGGCTGCGGTTATGACAGAGCTTGACTGGCTCAAGCAAATGCTTGCCTTGCGCAGTGGTGAGCCGGCGCCTGCGCCGGGCTGGGTTCGTTATCTGGCACTGGCCGATGCGGTTGAGGGGCACGCCTATGCCTGGGAAGAAACCGCGCTGGGCCGGCAACTGGGCTTCATTCAAACGATGGTGCACACCCGGGTAGGCGTCGAGTGCGGCAGCTTTGCCGACATGTACCGGGAATGGCTGTCGTGCCGTCGTTTGAAACCGGCCCAGCAACGTTTGCTCGACGCCCGTTTGCAAGGTTGGCACTGGCGTCCGCGCATCGTGCCGATTGTTCTCGATAGCGAAGGCGATGTTCCGGCGCTGGAAGAGACACTCAAGAGTATTCGTCATCAGACCTACGCCGCCGAGCAAGTGGTAGTGCTGTCCCAATTGCAGCACGAACCATGCGACGGTGTGCGTTATATGCGTCTGGATGATGAGCCGGTTGCTCAATTCAATCGCCTGCTCATTCAGTTGGACAACGCAGACTGGATCTATCTGGTTCGCGCGGGTGACCGCTTGAATGAACTGGCTTTGCTGTTGCTGGCAGAGCGCATGGTGGAAATGCCTGATGTGCGCTGCCTCTACAGTGACGAGGGCGGATTGCGTGATGACGTCTCGGTCGAGCCGGTGTTCAAGCCGGACTTCAACCTGGATCTGATGCGCAGCTTTCCCTATGTCGGCCGCGTGCTGGCCCTGCAGCGGCAGCGGTTGATCGAGCTGGGTGGCATGCAAGACGGTTTTGGCGAGCTGGGTGTGCATGATCTGGTCTGGCGACTGGTGGAGAGTAACGGGCCGCACGCGATCGGGCACATTGCTGAAGTGCTCGTGGAGTCCGCTCAGTGCCTATCCCAGTGGCTCACGCAGCCGCAGATTATCGAGCAGAACCCTCGCGTGCTGGGCGCGCATCTGCAGCGGCTCGGCGCACCGCACCGAATTCGCCCCGGCAGCCAGCCGATGATCAATCGTGTGGATTATCTGCATGATGAGCCGGCCATGGTCTCGATCATCATTGTGACCCGCGACGAACTGAGTTCCCTGGAGCGTTGCGTCGAAAGTCTGTTGGAGAAAACCGCCTGCCAACGCTATGAAGTTCTCATTGTCGACAACGGCAGTACTGCCGTTGATACCTGCAACTGGCTGTCGGCCATGGAGCAAATGGGCAGTGACAAACTTCGGGTGTTGCGCTGTGATCAAGGTGACAATCTGGCGGCAGTACAGAACTTCGCTGCCGGCCACGCTCGTGGCGACTATCTGTTGTTTCTCAGTTCCTACAGTGTCGTGGTGAGCCCTGATTGGCTCGACGAGTTGCTCAATCACGCTCAGCGTCCGGAAGTCGGTGTGGTCGGCGGTCGTCTGGTGAGTCCGCAAGGACGTATCGAGGGAACGGCCCAGGTACTGGGGTTACGGGGGGCCGTCGGTGTTCCCAATCGTGGCGAGCCGCTCAACACGCCGGGTTACATGCAGCGCCAGCAGACGGTGCAGAACTTCAGTGCAGTGGGCATCGATTGCCTGCTTGTGCGCAAGAAGGTTTTTGACGAATTGCATGGCCTGGACGAGCAAAATCTGGCGCAAGCACTCAATGGCGCTGACTTTTGCCTGCGTGTTAAGCAAAACGGATACCTGGTGGTGTGGACTCCCTACGCCGAATTGATGCGAGTGGTGCCATCCTCTGCCTTCAATCCCGCTCCCAGGGTGTTGCAAGCCGAGCAGAAAAGTTTTTACCAGCGATGGTTGCCTGTGGTGGCCAGGGATCCGGCCTACAACCCCAATCTGAGCCTGGGCACCAGCAACTTCAGTCTGGAGCCGGGATTCAAGGATGGCTGGGACCCGTTCTCGCGTCAGCTTTTGCCCAAAATCCTGGCGATTCCAATCAATACCACCGCAGTGGGCCATTACCGGGTCGCTCAGCCGTTCCTTGAGTTGGAGGCGGCCGGGCGCGTAGTGGGGCACTTGAGTTATCACACGCCGACAGACATTGACCTTGAGCGGTGCTCTCCCGACGTGATCGTGTTGCAGGGGCGCTATAGCCAGAATGCGGTCGATGAGGTTGAGCGAGTCAAAAACTGCTCGCACGCTTTGCGCATCTTCGAACTTGACGATTATGTGATTGATGTTCCGAAAAAGAACGCGCACTTGCGTAAGGCCGAGGTCGGGGTCGATAAAATAGTGCGCCGTGGCATAGGGTTGTGTGATCGGGTTGTGGTCTCGACCCAGCCTTTGGCCGACGCATTGCGTGACATGCATCACGATATCCGGGTCGTTCCGAACATGCTGGCGCCGCATCTCTGGAGCGGGCTTACCAGTCAGCGCCGCACCTCTGGCAAGCCTCGTGTGGGTTGGGGCGGTGGGACGAGCCATGATGGAGATCTGGCCATCATTGCGGACGTGGTACGCCTGCTGGCCAACGAGGTCGAATGGGTGTTCTTCGGCATGTGTCCGCAAGCTTTGCGCCCGTTTGTCCATGAGTTCCATCCCAGCATCGGCCTGCAGGCTTATCCGGCCAAACTGGCCAGCCTGAACCTCGACCTGGCGCTGGCGCCACTGGAGTTTCACATCTTCAACGACTGCAAGAGCAACCTGCGTCTGCTGGAGTACGGTGCCTGCGGTTACCCGGTGATCTGCACCGACACCGAGGCCTACCGCGGCTATCTGCCCTGCACCAAGGTAGTGAGCAACAGCACCGAGGAATGGCTTGAGGCAATCCGCATGCACCTGTCCGACCCTGATGCGAGCTATCGCATGGGCGACGCACTGCGTGAGGAAGTGCTGCGTGATTACATGCTCAAGGGCAACAACCTCAACTACTGGGCCGAGGGCTGGTTGCCAAACTGATCGGACATGGATGTGCATCTGCAGGCGGCCTTGGGCCGCCTGTTTTGTTTGTGTCGAACACACCACGAATTTTTGTTGTAGCCGGCTCAAGCCCGGATTGGTTTGGGTCGATAAAGGCACCACAGCTTCGTTTATATGAAAGACCCTTCTGCGACGCGGGTTTAAACATCGCTACGGGAAAGGTATCTGGTTCAACAACATGGCAAGGAAGAAGTCGAAATGGCAGTGATAAACGGGACAAACGGCGTGGATACGCTGGCAGGTACCAGTGGGGATGATGAGATCAATGCCTTGGGTGGCAATGATGTGATCAAAGGGAGTGCTGGTGGGGACAAGCTGGATGGCGGCGCCGGTACTGATACGGTCGATTACTCGGCGTCGGCCGCCGGAGTAAACGTTGAAGTCCGTTTTGGTACAGGCATGGCAGGCACCGGCGGCGATGCGGAGGGGGATACCCTGACTAATATCGAAACCGTCATTGGTTCGGCGTTCAACGACAACTTCACCGTTGTTGGACTGGGCGGAATAGCGTTCGAAGGCGGTGCCGGAGACGATATCTACTACATCAACAGCAC
>NZ_JBNNVP010000060.1:0-30854 GCF_050280605.1 Pseudomonas sp. NPDC089918
GCGGAGTAACTTGTGATGCTGATAATCTTGTTGACTATCAGTCTGACTCCACAAGCACCCACACGAATTGCTTGATTCAGTTGTTAAAGAGCGGTGGTTAAGATCTTTCGTCTCAACCGAGGCGCGCATTCTACAGCAGCCTCTGTTGCTGTCAAGCGGTTATTTTCAGAAGTTTTCAAAGTTTCGCTTGGAAATCTTTAACAACTTCAACCACTTGCGCTTCCGATCTCTCGTTAGCGGGAGGCGAATTCTACAGCGTTACTCGCTGCTGTCAACACCTCTTTTTCTCCGCTTTCGACCGAGATGATCGAACCGTCAATAAGGCGAAAACACACTGCCTTACCAACTCCTTCTGGCCTCGATGAACTGAAGCGTAACCGCTGCCGAAAACTGCGTAACTCTTTGTTTGCCAAGGAGTTTTCCGTTTCGACTGCGCCGGAAGTGGGGCGAATTATAGACGTCCAGAATCTGCCGTCAACCTCTAATTACGCTTTTCTATCAATAACTTGCGGAACGCCGGAAAACTGCGCATTCCCCTCTATATAGGAGAGCAAAACCAGCCCTGCTATATAGAAGGAATGCTCAGAGCACTCCAGACGCCTTGAACCCAGCAACGACTCCGGCATCCAGACCCAACACCCGCTGCAGAACCTCCAGCGTGTGTTCACCCAACAAAGGAGGCGCACTACGGTACTCCACCGGAGTCTCGGACAGACGTATCGGGCTCGCAACCTGCGGCACCATCCCGGCCAAAGCATGGGGCAGCTCAATGGCCAACCCCCGCGCCTGAACCTGAGGATCGGCAAACATCTGAGCCAGATCATTGATCGGTCCGCATGGCACGCCTGCCTGCTCCAGCTGCACCACCCACTCAGCAGTAGTCTTGAACACGGTCGCCTGGCGAATCAGCGGAATCAATACTGCTCGGTTAGCCACCCGCAATTTGTTGGTCGCAAAACGCGGATCATCCGCCCACTGCGGCTGACCAGCCACCTGCGCAAACTTGCGGAACTGCCCATCATTACCCACAGTGAGGATGAAGTCGCCATCGGCTGTAGGAAAGTCCTGATAAGGCACGATATTCGGGTGAGCGTTGCCCAGGCGTTTAGGCGCAACGCCTGTAGTCAGGTAATTCATCGCCTGATTGGCCAGACAAGCCACCTGAACATCCAGCAATGCCATGTCTATATGCTGACCGCCACCGCCCTGATCCCGATGAGCCAAGGCCGCCAGGATCGCTACCGTTGAATAGAGCCCGGTCAAAATATCTGTCAGCGCCACACCGACTTTCACCGGGCCCGCGCCTTCATCTCCTTCGGGGCGACCGGTCAAACTCATCAGACCGCCCAAGCCCTGGATCATGAAGTCGTAACCCGCACGCTTGGCATACGGACCTGTCTGACCGAATCCAGTGATCGAGCAATAGATCAGCTTCGGATTAATCGCCTTGAGCGACTCATAGTCCAGCCCATAAGCCGCCAGGCCACCGACCTTGAAATTTTCAATGAGGATGTCCGACTTCGCCGCCAGCTCACGCACGAGCTGCTGCCCCTCTGGCCGCGTGAAGTCGATGGTCACTGATTGCTTATTGCGATTGGCGGCCAAGTAATAGGCCGCCTCGCTGGTGTTCTCGCCATAGGCATCTTTAAGGAACGGAGGCCCCCAGGCGCGCGTGTCATCGCCATTGCCCGGGCGCTCGACCTTGATGACTTCGGCGCCAAGGTCCGCCAGGATCTGCCCGGCCCAAGGCCCGGCAAGCACCCGCGATAAATCCAGTACCCTTAGATGCGAAAGCGCGCCCATGACCGTTCTCCTATTAATAGAACGCCTGAATGCCGGTCTGCGCACGACCGAGGATCAGTGCGTGGACGTCATGCGTACCTTCATAGGTATTCACCACTTCCAGATTGACCAGGTGCCGAGCGACACCGAACTCATCGGAGATACCGTTGCCGCCCAGCATGTCGCGCGCCATGCGAGCGATGTCCAGGGACTTGCCACAGGAGTTGCGCTTCATCATCGACGTAATCTCGACGGCAGCAGTGCCTTCATCCTTCATACGACCCAGACGCAGGCAGCCTTGCAGCGCCAGAGTGATTTCGGTCTGCATGTCAGCCAGCTTCTTCTGGATCAACTGTGTGGCCGCCAATGGACGACCAAACTGTTTACGATCCAGGGTGTACTGGCGAGCGGTGTGCCAGCAGAACTCGGCAGCGCCCAGTGCGCCCCAGGAAATGCCGTAACGCGCCGAGTTAAGGCAGGTAAAAGGACCTTTCAAACCACGGACATCCGGGAAGATGTTCTCTTCAGGGACAAACACGTTGTCCATGACGATCTCGCCGGTGATGGATGCACGCAGGCCAACCTTGCCGTGAATCGCTGGAGCGCTCAGACCTTTCCAGCCCTTCTCCAGAACAAAACCACGAATGTCGCCCGCGTCGTCCTTGCCCCAAACCACGAACACATCGGCGATCGGGCTGTTGGTGATCCACATTTTGCTGCCGGTGAGGCTGTAGCCGCCTTCCACTTTGCGTGCACGAGTAATCATCGCGCCCGGGTCGGAACCGTGGTCAGGCTCGGTCAGACCGAAGCAACCGATCCATTCACCCGAGGCCAGCTTCGGCAGGTACTTCTGCTTCTGTGCTTCGGTACCGAATTCGTTGATCGGCACCATGACCAGCGACGACTGCACGCTCATCATCGAGCGATAGCCGGAGTCGACACGCTCAACCTCGCGAGCAATCAGACCGTAGCTGACGTAATTCAGGCCGCTGCCACCGTATTGCTCAGGAATGGTCGCACCCAACAGACCCACTTCACCCATCTCGCGGAAGATCGCCGGGTCGGTCTTCTCATGACGGAAAGCTTCGAGAACGCGCGGCGCGAGCTTCTGCTGAGCGAACTGCTGAGCGGTGTCGCGAATCATGCGTTCTTCTTCAGTGAGCTGTTGATCCAGCAGCAGGGGATCGATCCAGTTGAAGCTAGCTTTACCGCCCATGAGTGAGTCCTCTCGAATCGGGTCAAATAACGTGGAGTGATCCTAGGCCGGGTTTGGCTTCACGACAAACGAGGATTTTGCATACTGTTGTGCTAATTTCTCACTCCGTAACGTCGCAAAAATAGCCTATATGCGATGTATTAGTGAGGTTGACGTACATGCGCAGGAAGATCCCCAGTACAACCGCCCTGATCAGTTTTGAAGCTGCAGCGCGCCACGAGAGCTTTACCAAGGCCGCCCAGGAACTTTCCCTCACGCAGGGAGCGATTTGCCGACAGATCGCCAGCCTTGAGGAGTTCCTCAGCGTCGAACTGTTCCGACGCTCGCGGCGCGGAGTGAAGCTGACGGAGGCCGGGCTTTCCTACAGCCGCCGAGTGGCCACCCAACTCGACGCGGTTGAACGCGATACTTTGTCAGTGATGGGCCAGCAAGGCGCCAACATGATCGAACTGGCGGTGGTGCCAACCTTCGGCACTCAATGGCTGCTGCCTCGACTCAAGGATTTTCAGCACAAACACCCGGAAGTGACGGTCAACCTCACCAATCGCACGCGCCCCTTCCTGTTTGCCGACACCGACTTCGACGCCGCGATCTATTTCGGCGACGCCGACTGGCCGGGTACCGAGTCCCACAGGCTAATGGGCGAAAATCCGATGCCGGTGTGCAGCCCCACGTTACTGGGAAAAAAAACCAATCTGACCCCCAGTGAAATCGCCGAACTGCCCCTGCTACAACAGACCACCCGCCCTTATGCCTGGCGCCAGTGGTTCAACTCTCAAAACCTGAATATCCCGCGAGACATGACAGGGCCGCGTTACGAGCTATTCTCCATGCTTGCTCAAGCTGCGATGCACGATATGGGGATCGCGCTGATTCCACCGTTCCTGATTCAGCGCGAATTAGCAGAGAAGCGTCTGGTGATTGCCAACGCCCAGGCACTATCGAGCATTAAGGCCTACTACCTGATGATTCCCGAGCGAAAGGTCGAATCAGCCTCTTTAAAGGCATTTCGCGATTGGCTGGTGAATCAGGCACAAAGCTACAGCCTAGAAGGATAAAGGCTCACACTTATTAGCTGACCCCGTAGTCAGGAAAACAAAAGCACTACAGATATAAGTATTTGTCGCATATTGGCAGACTGTACTGAGGAGTAGCACAAACGTCCTACAAAGGCCTGAATACGTGGCCTTGAGCCTCCATTGGAAGGCAATGACACCTCATTCACCGTGCCGATGTGTAAATTCTTGAATTTTGGACAGAATCCTCACAAGCCACGGCCTGCAAGGGATTGCACCGACCAGTGCGACATTCGGTCACGGGGTGACTTGTAGTTAATTTTCCGTCACCCGTCATAATCCCTTGAAGGGCACAAAGTTCGCCTGCAAAATGCCGCGCCCCGCCCTGATTTAGCGGGATCGTGCTGATCGGCCGCCCCAGCCGCACCATCCGAAGTGCCTGGGTTTACTCAATAAGATCACGCAGGAGATTTGACGTGCACATTGGTGTTCCTCTCGAAACCCAGACGGGTGAAACACGGGTTGCTGCAACCCCGGAAACCATCAAAAAGCTGATCGGCCAGGGTCATAAAGTCACTGTGCAAAGCGGCGCCGGCATCAATGCCAGCGTTGTCGACAGTGCTTATGAAGCGGCAGGCGCAACCATTGGCAGCGCCAATGATGCATTTGGCGCCGAGCTGATTCTCAAGGTGGTCGCCCCCAGCGACAGCGAACTGACGCTGATAAAAAGCGGCACCGTTGTGGTGGGCATGCTCAATCCGTTCAGCAATGAAACCATTGCCAAGCTGGCTGAGTGCGGCATTACCGCTTTCGCACTGGAGGCCGCGCCGCGCACCTCCCGCGCTCAGAGCCTGGATGTGTTGTCCTCCCAGGCGAACATCGCCGGCTATAAAGCCGTGTTGCTGGCTGCTCACTACTATCCACGCTTCATGCCGATGCTGATGACCGCTGCGGGCACCGTGAAAGCGGCGCGCGTGTTGATTCTTGGCGCTGGCGTAGCCGGTTTGCAGGCGATTGCCACGGCGAAACGTCTGGGTGCAGTCATCGAAGCGTCCGACGTGCGTCCTGCCGTGAAGGAACAGATCGAATCTCTGGGTGCGAAATTCGTCGATGTGCCGTACGAAACCGATGAAGAGCGCGAATGCGCCGTCGGTGTCGGCGGTTACGCACGCCCCATGCCGGCCAGCTGGATGCAGCGCCAGGCCTTGGCCGTGCACGAACGCGCCAAGCAGGCTGACATCGTCATTACTACTGCACTGATCCCGGGCCGCAAGGCGCCGACGCTATTGAGCGCGGAAACCGTGGCGCAGATGAAGCCAGGCTCCGTGGTCATCGACCTCGCGGCCGCTCAGGGCGGTAACTGCCCGCTGACCGTGGCTGATCAGGTGGTCGTCGAGAATGGCGTGACCATTTGCGGCCCGACCAATCTGGCCGGCGCCGTCGCGGCCGACGCTTCGGCGCTGTACGCGCGCAACCTGCTGGACTTCCTGAAGCTGGTCTTCAACAAAGAAGGCCAGTTTGAAGTGAACCTCGAAGACGACATCGTCGCCGCGTGCCTGATGTGCCGCGACGGCCAAGTCATCCGCAAAAACGCCTAAGCAGGGATTCAGACGATGGAAGAGCTTATCTCCCCCGGTATCTACAACCTGATCATCTTCGTGCTGGCGATTTATGTCGGTTATCACGTGGTATGGAACGTTACACCTGCACTGCATACGCCGTTGATGGCGGTGACCAACGCCATTTCGGCGATTGTGATCGTCGGCGCCATGCTGGCGGCAGCTTTGACCGTAACCCCACTGGGCAAGACCATGGGCACCCTGGCGGTGGCTCTGGCGGCAGTGAACGTGTTCGGTGGCTTCCTGGTAACGCGTCGCATGCTTGAGATGTTCAAGAAAAAAGCCCCGAAAGCCGTAAAAGAAGAGGCGCCCAAGTAATGAGCATGAATCTGGTAACGACGCTCTACCTGATCGCGTCGATCTGCTTCATCCAGGCCCTCAAAGGCCTGTCGCACCCAACCACATCACGGCGCGGCAATGTCTACGGCATGCTCGGCATGGCGTTGGCGATCCTCACCACGGTCGGCCTCATTTATAAGCTGGGTGCAGAGCTTGCTACTGCGGGCATCGGTTACGTCATCGTCGGTCTGCTGGTCGGCGGCACCGCCGGTTCGATCATGGCCAAGCGCGTTGAAATGACCAAGATGCCGGAACTGGTCGCCTTCATGCACAGCATGATCGGTATGGCCGCAGTGTTCATCGCCATCGCGGCGGTGGTCGAGCCGCAATCGCTGGGCATCGTCAAGGAACTGGGGGATTCGATTCCTGCCGGTAACCGCCTGGAGCTGTTCCTCGGCGCTGCCATCGGTGCAATCACCTTCTCTGGTTCGGTGATCGCGTTCGGCAAGCTGTCGGGCAAGTACAAGTTCCGCCTGTTCCAGGGCGCACCAGTACAGTTCAGCGGTCAGCACAAGCTGAACCTGCTGCTGGGTCTGGCGACGCTGGCACTGGGCGTCACCTTCATGCTGACCGGCAATCTAAGCGCGTTTGCTCTGATGCTGGCCCTGGCCTTCGTGATGGGCGTGCTGATCATCATCCCGATTGGCGGTGCAGACATGCCCGTCGTGGTGTCGATGCTCAACAGCTACTCCGGCTGGGCAGCAGCGGGTATCGGCTTTTCGCTGAACAACTCGATGCTGATTATTGCCGGCTCGCTGGTGGGCTCAAGCGGTGCGATCCTCTCGTACATTATGTGCAAGGCGATGAACCGTTCGTTCTTCAACGTGCTGCTCGGCGGTTTCGGCAACACAGCAGATGCCGCTGGCCCGGCAGGCTCGAAAGAAGCCCGCCCGGTGAAATCCGGTTCGGCTGACGACGCTACCTTCCTGCTGACCAACGCCGACACCGTGATCATCGTTCCGGGCTATGGCCTGGCGGTGGCTCGCGCGCAGCACGCGCTGAAAGAACTGACCGAGAAACTGACTCACCGCGGCGTGACCGTGAAGTATGCGATTCACCCGGTTGCCGGTCGGATGCCTGGGCACATGAACGTATTGCTGGCCGAGGCCGAAGTGCCTTACGACCAGGTGTTCGAGATGGAAGACATCAACTCCGAGTTCGGTCAGGCCGACGTGGTGCTGGTACTGGGTGCCAACGACGTGGTTAACCCGGCGGCCAAGAACGATCCGAAATCGCCGATTGCCGGCATGCCGATTCTCGAAGCGTTCAAAGCCAAGACCATCATCGTCAACAAGCGTTCGATGGCCAGCGGCTATGCCGGTCTGGACAACGAACTGTTCTACCTGGACAAGACCATGATGGTTTTCGGCGACGCCAAGAAAGTCATCGAAGACATGGTCAAAGCCGTCGAGTAATCCCCTTCGGCAACCTGAAACGCCCCGACTCGTCGGGGCGTTTTTGTTTGTGGCTGTTACCGATCCTGTAACGGTGTTTTGTCTGAAAGACCCAGAATAGACGCCTCGAATGCGACCTTGGTAGCGGGACGCAGGCTCATCAAATTCACTAGACTGCACACCTTGCTTCCGTTGCCCCGAGAAAACAATTATGTACCGTGACCGTATTCGCTTGCCTTCGTTGTTGGACAAGGTGATGAGCGCCGCCGACGCTGCCGCTCTGATTCAGGACGGCATGACCGTCGGCATGAGCGGCTTTACCCGAGCCGGCGAAGCCAAGGCTGTGCCTCATGCCCTGGCCGAGCGCGCCAAGGTCACACCACTGAAAATCACCCTGATGACCGGTGCCAGCCTGGGCAACGACCTCGACAAACAACTGACTGAAGCCGGCGTACTGTCGCGACGCATGCCGTTCCAGGTGGACAGCACCCTGCGCAAGGCGATCAATGCCGGCGAAGTCATGTTCATCGACCAGCACCTGTCGGAAACCGTAGAGCTACTGCGTAACCAACAACTCAAGCTACCGGACATCGCGGTGATCGAAGCCGTGGCAATCACCGAGCAGGGCCATATCGTGCCGACCACCTCGGTAGGCAACTCGGCCAGTTTCGCGATTTTCGCCAAGCACGTGATCGTCGAGATCAACCTGGCTCACAACCCGAATCTCGAAGGCCTGCACGACATCTATATCCCGACCTACCGGCCGACCCGCACCCCGATTCCGCTGGTGAAGGTCGACGACCGCATCGGCAGTACCGCCATCCCGATACCGCCAGAAAAAATCGTCGCAATCGTGATCACCAACCAGTCCGACTCGCCGTCCACTGTCTTGCCGCCGGACAGCGACACACAGGCCATCGCTGACCACCTGATCGATTTCTTCAAACAAGAAGTGGCTGCCGGTCGCATGACCAACAAGCTCGGACCGTTGCAAGCCGGTATCGGCACTATCGCCAATTCGGTGATGTGCGGCTTGATCGACTCGCCGTTTGAAGACCTGACCATGTACTCCGAAGTGCTGCAGGATTCGACTTTCGATCTGATCGACGCCGGCAAGCTGAGCTTTGCGTCGGGCAGCTCGATCACTCTGTCGAGCCGGCGCAATGCCGATGTGTTCGGGAATCTGGAGCACTATAAGGACAAGCTGGTCCTGCGCCCCCAGGAAATCTCGAACCATCCCGAAGTGGTGCGACGCCTGGGCATCATTGGCATCAACACCGCGCTGGAGTTCGACCTGTACGGTAATGTCAACTCCACCCACGTCTGCGGCACGCGGATGATGAATGGCATCGGCGGCTCCGGCGATTTCGCGCGCAATGCGCACTTGGCGATCTTTGTCACCAAGTCGATTGCCAAGGGTGGCGCGATTTCCAGCGTGGTCCCCATGGTCAGCCACGTCGACCACACAGAACATGACGTCGACATTCTCGTGACCGAGATAGGCCTGGCCGACTTGCGTGGCCTGGCCCCGCGTGAGCGCGCCCGTGTCATCATCGACAACTGCGTTCACCCGGACTATCGACCAGCCTTGAATGACTACTTCACTGCCGCTTGCGCAGTCGGCGGGCATACCCCGCACATCCTGCGTGATGCCCTGAGTTGGCACATAAACCTGGAAGAAACCGGGCGCATGCTGGCGGTGTAATTGATACAGATTGCAGCTGACGCAAACACAGTTTCGTTAGCTCGCGGTGATAACACTCAGCATCGTCAAAAACTGTACTGCTGTACCGGTCTTTTCCTACGGCATTTGCCTACCTTTTACTAAGAAAGGATCAAAAATGCATCATATTGGTGCGGACAAGTACAGTTGCCTCAATTTAGACCAGTACACTGCCGTTTAACAGTTAACTGGTCTCTCACAATACAGGTGAACTGTATCTACAGAGACTGGCCAAACGAGAGGATCATTGGCATCAGTTAAACCACTACCTAATCCCGCCATAAGCGGAAGGATGTCAACCATGGAACGTACACTCAGTTCCGAACTGTTCTTCGAAGATACTGCTGCAAAAACCCAGGCTTCCATGCCTCTGCGCGTTATCGCCAACCTGATGCTGTGGCAGCGCCGCATCTCCAGCCGCCATCAACTGGCTCGTCTGGATTCGCGTCTGCTGGCTGACGCCGGGATTAGCGAAGCACAACGCTACGAAGAGCTGAGCAAGCCGTTCTGGCGCTAAGTTAGCGTCGCTGGCTCTGATCCTCCGGATCCACCGCCAGCACCCCGAATTGAACAAACAAAACCCGTCGTGGGAAACCACGACGGGTTTTGTCGTTTTGGTGCGTTCACATTGGGCCGTACAGAAGAGATAACCCTAAACAGGTACAGTTTATACATTTAACAAATTGAACCAGTACAATTTCATCGGAGTGTGTCTGTGCCCGCAGGCGTACGGGGGTCACCATTGAATCCCGACAAGTTGGCAAAAGGACCGCGTCCATGAATAACTTACTAAATGTTTCCATCGTCACACCGCAAGCGAAGCCCCGCTTGGCCAGGCTTCGAGGATTGCTGAGAGCGTTCGCCGACAGCCTGGAAAGGGCTCGCACCCGACGGTTACTGGGCCAACTCAATGATCAACAGCTCTCGGACTTGGGCATCAGCCATGCAGACCGCATCCATGAAGTGGACAAACCGTTCTGGCGCTAGCGTTCTCCATTAACAGACGGGACTGTTCTAACCGAGGTGCACAGGCCTAATATCCAGATAGAACGTGGCGATCGCTTTACGACAGGCGTCTGATCCTGAGCCACTTCTAAATCGGTCTATCCAAAGGAGCTACCCCATGTCCCGTCTTCGTTTGCTCAGCGCTGCCGCCCTGCTTGCCGTTGCTGCCAATTCCCACGCCACCAGCTTTATCGTGACCACCGATTCCATTGTCGGTGGACTGAAGGCGTCCTCTGACGCAACGTCGGATGTCTCGTCCTCCTTTCGCGACGACAAAATCGTCCGTGCAGCCCGTGACGATGCCGCTAGCTTCGTCGCCAGTGAAGGCGCCATTCGTGGTGTGAAACTGGAAAGTGCTCTCGACCATATCCGCCAACAGGCTCCACAACTGAATGCGACCGACGCACAGCTGGCCCAGGCCATCCTGACGATCTAAGCGACAGCTCTGAAGCGGGGCACGCCCTAATGCTGATCAGTTAAACGCAACCCGTGTGGGAGCGGGCTTGCTCGCGAAGGCGTCGCACATCCAACATTGATGTCGCCTGACAGACCGCTTTCGCGAGCAAGCCCGCTCCTACAGGTGTCCCAATGTTTCGGCGCTGGCTCTAGCCCGGGCATTGCGCTAGCCTTGGGACTCGCTTTTAGCTATCGAGTCTCATGCGTTTTCTTTCAAGTATTTCGATCACTGCGGTTTTTCTTGCGGCTTGCTGGTCGGGTTCGGCCCATGCCTTCGATGCTTTCAACCTGTCTACGCAAGGCACCGTGGCCAGTGGTTATGCCACCAGCATGGTGACCTCCGCACCCTTCGACCATAAACTGCTGATCGCCGCCCGGGATGACGCTGCCGCGTTCATTGCCAGTGACGGTCAACTGCGAGGATCACAACTGGAGGCCGCGTTGATTTACCTGCGCCGGACCCAGCCAAAACTTCACGCCAGCGACCTTGAACTGGCGCAAGCAATTCTCGTCCAATAGTTATCCCTTGTTCCTCCGGAGTCGTTCCATGCGTAGCCCGCTGATTGCTGCCACCCTTGGCCTGCTGTTGTTGGCCAATGTGGCCCAGGCGCAAACCCTGGTAGCCACCAGTAACATCATCATTCGTGCATCCGAACGCACGCTTGATTTCACTTCCGACACCACCACGTCCATCCGCGATTCGAAGATCGTCCGTGAAGCCCACGACGATGCAGCCAGTTTCGTCGCCAGCGAGGGTGAAATCCGTGGTGCGCACCTGGAAGCGGCCTTCGACACCTTGCGCACTCGCGTTCCGGAAGCCCGCGACGCCAGTGATCAGGTTCTCGCCGAAGCCATTCTCGCACTGTGAAGTCACTCGGCGCCTGGCTGCTGGCCGGGGTTGTGTTGCTGCTTGGCAACACAGCTCAGGCCAGCCTGCAATTACGGCTCAAGACCGACGGTCTGAGCCCCGCACAACAGCAGGCCAGTCAGGCGCTGCTTGATGAAGCCATGCAGGCGTTACCGCCACGCTTCATCGAGCAACTGGACCGGCGCATTGATGTCGGCTGGACCGACGACATGCCGAGCGATGCCTACGGCCAGGCGTCGCTGGTGTCCGAGCTGGACCTTAATCGCAACCTGCTCGCCAGCCTCACCAACGGCAGTGCCGCGACCCAAAAAACGTATCGTCCCCACGGTACCGTGCGCCGGGAAATGCTCGCCACGGTGTTGCACGAACTCACCCACATTTATGACCGTGCGCGCCTGTGGCCAGCCGCCGAGCGCACGCTGATCCAGCGTTGCACGCAACGTAACAGCAGCTCCGGGCTGATCGGCATCCCCGATCAATGCCGTGGGCAGACGGAGAGACGCTGGACCCTCAGCGATGACCCTCGTCTGCTGGATTTGGCCGGCTGGCCGCAATACGTCGGTCGGCGCGGCGAGCGCGAACAGCACAACCGACAGATTGCGCGCAGCCCGGACATCTACGAGACGAGCAGCCCGAAGGAGTTCGTCGCGGTCAACATGGAGTACTTCCTTCTCGACCCAAGCTATGCCTGCCGTCGTCCTGCGCTGTATCGCTACTACAAAGAACATTTCGGTTGGGCGCCCGCCGCCAAAGACACATGCGCCCAATCATTCGCCTTCCTCAATGCGGGTAACGACTTCGCCAAGCAGCCCTTGGGCCAAGTCGATCCGGAGCGGGTTTACGCGGTTGACTATCTTCTGGCCGAAGCCAACCAGAACTGGGTCAGCCGCTGGGGCCACAGCATGCTGCGACTGGTGATCTGTGCACCGGGTCGGCCTCGCGGGCCGGATTGTCGACTGGATCTGGATCAGCATCTGGTGCTGTCCTACCGCGCCTTCGTCGGTGACTTACAGCTGTCGAGCTGGGATGGACTGGTGGGTAAATATCCGTCGCGCCTGTTTGTCTTGCCGCTGGCCCAGGTGATCGACGAATACACCAAGACCGAACTGCGCAGCCTCGCATCGGTGCCGCTGAACCTGTCACACAGCGAGATCGAAGACGTGGTGGAACACGCCGCGGAGATGCACTGGAGTTACGACGGCAACTATTTTTTCCTGTCCAACAACTGCGCAGTAGAAGGCCTGAAATTACTGCGCAGCAGCACCAACAATGCGCAACTGGTCGGCCTCGACAGCATCATGCCCAACGGCTTGCTGGAAGTGCTCAAGGGCCGTGGATTGGCAAACACCAGCGTGCTGGATGATCCCCGCGAAGCACTGCGCCTGGGCTATCGCTTTGACTCCTTCCGCGAGCGTTATCAAGCGATGTTCGAAGTGCTGAAAAAGCATTTGCCGATCAAGCAGGACAAGGTCGAGGACTGGCTGTCCTTGAAAGCTGAAGAGCGCCGCAAATGGATTGATCAGGCTGATTTGCGCACCAGTGCGGCGTTACTGCTGCTGGAGCAGGCCAGTTTCCGTCAGCAGATGGTGCTGGCCCAGGACGAAGTGAAGCAACGTTATCTGGGTGCTCGGGAACTGAAGAATGGCGGCATGGATAAGGCCAATGCGACCTTGCAGGAGATTCTCGCCAACAGCGGCTTCCTCAGCCGTCCGGCCGAACTGCTCGGCACCGGTGGTTATGGTTTGCCGCAAGCGAACGAGTGGACGCGTCTGGAGTCGGAAAGCAACCTGCGCCAGAAGCAGCTGCAAGCGCTGACCGGGGATCTCGACAAGGAAGTGAGAGCGTTGCTCGAGCCGAGTCGTGCCGCCGAAATGGCCGCCAACGAAGCCAACCTGAAGCAGGTTGGCGAACATTTGCGCAAGCTGCACAAGGCCGCGGGTGGGTTGGAGTTGCCCTGAAAGCAAAAGATCGCAGCCTTCGGCAGCTCCTACAGGGGAATGCGATACCTCTGTAGGAGCTGCCGAAGGCGGCGATCTTTTTGTGGGCTCCAGAACGTAGTTCTGAAGCCCTCGGTCTTACTGTTTAGTCTGTGCCGCGAGACTCTAATTCCGCTGTATGAGGAACTTTACCTTCAGCTGACCCGTGCTTTACGCACGCCTTCGGACAAGGCTGCGCACAAGCTGAGTACGCCCTCCACAGCCTGATCCGGCGTCGAGGCATTGGCGATGTGATCGATCAATGCCGACCCCACCACCACACCGTCGGCCAGACGCGCGATGGACGCCGCTTGCTCTGGAGTACGGATACCAAAACCGATGCTGATCGGCAGATCAGTATGGCGACGCAGACGGGTGACCGCTTCTTCGACATGTTCCAGAGTCGCCGCACCCGCACCGGTCACACCCGCCACCGACACGTAGTAAACAAAGCCGGAACTGCCGTTCAATACAGTCGGCAAGCGCACGTCATCAGTCGTCGGAGTGGTCAGGCGAATGAAGTCCAGGCCCGCCGCCTGTGCCGGGTCGCACAGCTCGCCATTATGCTCGGGCGGCAAGTCGACCACGATCAGGCCATCGACACCGGCCTCTTTGGCTTCAGCGATGAAACGTGGCACGCCGTACATGTGAATCGGGTTGAAGTAACCCATCAGCACCAGCGGAGTCTCGCTATTGCCTTCGCGGAACTCGCGAACCATTTGCAGGGTTTTCGCCAGGTTTTGTTTGGCGCCCAAGGCACGAATGTTGGCCAGTTGAATCGCCGGGCCATCGGCCATTGGATCGGTGAAGGGCATGCCCAACTCGATCACGTCGGCACCCGCTCCCGGCAAGCCTTTGAGGATCGCCAGAGACGTGTCGTAGCTCGGATCGCCGGCGGTCACAAAGGTCACCAGGGCGGCGCGGTTCTGTTCCTTGAGTTCGGCAAAACGCGTTTGCAGGCGGCTCATCAGTGTTTCTCCTGCTTGGATTGCTCTTGTTGAGAGTGTTCCATGTGGTGCATCACAGTCTGCATGTCTTTGTCGCCACGCCCGGACAGGTTGACCACCATCAGGTGATCTTTCGGCAGCGTCGGTGCGCGTTTGAACACTTCGGCCAGGGCATGGGCGCTTTCCAGTGCAGGAATAATCCCTTCCAGGCGGCAGCATTTGTGGAATGCGTCGAGGGCTTCGTCGTCGGTCACCGAGGTGTACTGGACGCGGCCGATGTCATGCAACCAGGCGTGTTCCGGGCCAATGCCTGGATAGTCGAGACCGGCGGAGATCGAATGAGCGTCGATAATCTGGCCGTCGTCGTCCTGCAACAGGAAGGTACGGTTGCCGTGCAGTACACCCGGTACGCCGCCGTTCAGGCTGGCCGCGTGCTTGCCGGTTTCGATGCCGTAACCGGCGGCTTCAACGCCGATGATCTCGACGCTCTTGTCATCGAGGAACGGGTGGAACAGGCCCATGGCGTTGGAACCACCACCGATGCACGCCACCAGGCTGTCGGGCAGACGGCCTTCCTGGGCTTGCAACTGCTCGCGGGTTTCCTTGCCGATCACAGCCTGGAAGTCACGTACCATGGCGGGATACGGGTGCGGGCCGGCGACGGTGCCGATCAGGTAAAAGGTGCTATCGACGTTGGTGACCCAGTCACGCAGGGCTTCGTTCATCGCATCTTTGAGGGTGCCGGTGCCGGCGACCACCGGGATCACTTCAGCGCCCAGCAGCTTCATGCGAAACACGTTGGCTTGCTGACGTTCGATGTCAGTGGTGCCCATGTAGATCACGCAATCGAGGCCGAAACGCGCAGCCACGGTAGCGGTCGCCACGCCGTGCATGCCAGCGCCGGTCTCGGCAATGATGCGTTTCTTGCCCATGCGCCGCGCCAGCAGGATCTGGCCGATGCAGTTGTTGATCTTGTGCGCGCCGGTGTGGTTCAGCTCTTCGCGCTTGAGGTAAATCTTCGCGCCGCCGCAGAACTCTGTCAGACGCTCGGCGAAATACAGTGGGCTTGGACGTCCGACGTAATCACGCTGGAAGTAGGCCAATTCTTCTTTGAACGCCGGATCTTCCTTGGCCGCTTCGTATTCGCGGGCCAGATCGAGGATCAACGGCATCAGGGTTTCGGCGACGTAACGGCCACCGAACGCGCCGAACAGGCCGTTGGCGTCGGGGCCGTTGCGCAGGTTAGTCTGGGTCATGGGTCGCTCCAGTTGTATTCGAGAGGTGACGATGGGGTTCACTCTACCCCTGACATCCCGCACTGAAAACCGATAAGATCGCCGCAACCTGTCAGAAAAACTCACAGATACCATGAGCCACGACCTTCCTCCGCTGAACGCCCTTCGCGCCTTCGAAGCCACTGCCCGCCTGAACAGCGTCAGTCAGGCCGCCGAACAGCTGCACGTCACTCATGGTGCGGTCAGCCGACAGCTCAAGGTACTGGAAGAACACCTCGGCGTGAGCCTGTTCATCAAGGATGGGCGCGGCCTGAAACTCACAGATGCCGGTGTCCGTTTGCGCGATGTCAGCGGTGAAGCCTTCGAGCGATTGCGCAGCGTTTGCGCCGAACTGACCCAAAGCACCGCCGATGCACCGTTCGTGCTCGGCTGCTCGGGCAGCCTGCTGGCGCGCTGGTTCATTCCGCGTTTGGGGCGGCTCAATGCGGATCTGCCGGATCTGCGTTTGCACCTGTCGGCTGGCGAAGGCGATCTCGATCCACGGCGGCCCGGCCTGGACGCTTTGCTGGTGTTTGCCGAGCCGCCATGGCCGGCGGACATGCAAGTTTATGAACTGGCCAGCGAACGCATCGGCCCGGTCATGAGCCCACGATTCGTCGGCTACGAAAGGCTGCAGAGCGCACCGGCAAACGCCCTGCTGACCGAACCCTTGCTGCATACCACCTCACGTCCGCAAGCCTGGCCGAGTTGGGCACAGCAAAGCGGCCTCGACGGCAAGGCGCTGAAGTATGGTCAGGGGTTCGAGCATTTGTATTATTTGCTGGAGGCGGCAGTGGCCGGGCTGGGTGTAGCCATCGCGCCCGAGCCGCTGGTGGCCGAGGATTTGAAAGCCGGTCGCCTGGTTGCGCCATGGGGTTTCTGTGAAACCCCGGCGCAACTGGCGTTGTGGCTACCCAAGCGCGCCGCGGACGGGCGCGCTCGGCAATTGGCGCAGTGGCTTAAAAACGAACTGCGTCAGGCACCTTAATTACCGCGCTTGCACAGCAGATAGGCCGCCAGAAGACCCAGCGCACCGACTGCGACACCGGCTGTAGCCCAAGGGTGTTCCTGGGCGTAGTCACGTGTCGCGATCCCGGTTTCACGGGTTTTGACCTTGACCTCTTCATAGGCATCGGAGAGCAGATGACGCGAATGCTTCAGCGCGTTTTCGGCGTTGATTTTCAGCGTTTTAAGGGTTTTACGCGATTCGTCCGAGGCGTCGTCCTTCAGGCTTTCCAACGATTTCAGCAGACTCTCGATCTCGGCTTCCATGCTTTGCAATGAGGCTTTACGTAACGAGGTGTTGGCCATGGTGAATCTCCTGCATTGTTTGAGTTGCGTGTGTTGGTTGGGACTTCAGGGGTTTGAGAAAGTGCAGTAAATCTGAAATCCCCCTCGGATTGGTCGACAGAAGAAATAAGAAAAATCACTGCTAGGCTGTAATTCACACCCTTAGGAGAACGCCATGACTGACCATCACACCTACAAGAAAGTCGAGCTGGTTGGCTCATCCACCACCAGCATTGAAGACGCCATCAACAATGCCCTGGCCGAAGCCAACAAGAGTCTGAAGTACATGGAATGGTTCGAAGTGACCGAAACCCGCGGGCACATCAAGGACGGCAAAGCGGCACACTTCCAGGTGACGCTTAAAGTCGGATTCCGGATTGCCAGTAGCTGAGCTTAAGCCAGTCTTCTGAACTTGCGCGCCGGCCGAATGCCATAGGGAATGGCAAAGCGCTAAGTGGAGAGTGCATCCGGCCGATAGCTGGATGCGCTCCCCCTATTGATCCGACCAGGGAGTGCAACCCATGAAGAAGTTTATTTTGGCGATAGGTTTGTTGAGCCTTGCGGGAACAGCCTTTGCCCAAGGCAAGTCGTGCGACGAGCTGAAAGCCGAAATCTCAGCGAAACTGGATGCCAAGGGCGTTTCCAATTACACACTGGAGATCGTCGATAAAGGCGCTGCTGCTGACGGAAAAGTCGTTGGCACCTGTGAAAAAGGCTCCAGGCAAATCGTCTACAAACAGGGCTGACCGCCCTCGAAAATGAAAAAGCCGACGCAATGGCGTCGGCTTTTTTGTGGCTGCAGTTTGCGCCTCAGCCCTTCATGACCTGCGCCAACAACTCATAGGAATGCACGCGATCGGCATGTTCGTACAGGTCACAGGTAAAAATCAGCTCATCGGCCTGCGTCTGTTCGATCAGCACTTCCAGCTTGGCGCGAATTTTCTGCGGGCTGCCGACCATGGCAAGGCCAAGGAAATCACCGACCGCTTCTTTCTCATGAGGCAGCCACAGACCGTCCATGGTCTTCACTGGCGGACGTTGCACCAGGCTCTGGCCACGCATCAACGCGAGAATCCGCTGGTAGACCGAAGTGGCCAGGTAATCGGCCTGCTCATCAGTGTCTGCAGCCACCAGTGGCACGCCGAGCATCACGTAAGGCTTATCCAAAACCGCTGAAGGCTTGAAGTGGTTGCGGTAGACGCGAATCGCCTCATGCATGAAACGCGGTGCGAAATGTGAAGCGAAGGCGTAGGGCAAACCGCGCTCACCCGCCAACTGCGCACTGAACAGGCTCGAACCCAACAACCAGATCGGGACATTCGTGCCGGTACCCGGCATGGCAATGATCCGCTGGTCTGGCGTACGTGGGCCGAGGTAGCGCATCAGTTCAGTCACGTCTTGCGGGAAGTCATCGGCACTGCCGGAGCGCTCACGGCGCAAGGCGCGAGCGGTCATTTGATCGGATCCAGGCGCGCGACCCAGGCCCAGATCGATCCGTCCCGGGTACAGACTTTCAAGGGTGCCGAACTGCTCGGCGATCACCAGTGGCGCGTGGTTGGGCAGCATCACGCCCCCCGACCCGACACGAATGGTCGAAGTGCCGCCAGCCAGATAGCCCAGCAGGACCGAGGTCGCCGAACTGGCGATCCCGTCCATGTTGTGGTGCTCGGCGACCCAGAAGCGGTTGTAGCCGAATTTTTCGACGTGCCGCGCCAGATCCAAAGAATTGTGCAGGGACTGGGCCGCACTGCCGTTCTCCCGCACGGGCACCAGATCCAGGGTCGAGAACTTGATATCGGATAGTCGTTTCATGAACCTGCTTCTCCAATGGGTAAGCAGGTTTTTTCACGAACGAAAACCTGCCGAGTCTATAAGCGTGTTCTATGCAATGAGGGCATATACCCGAGTTTCAATAGGAGAGACAAAAATCCTACGCGATTAGAGGACCGATCAGATGAGGTGAACTTTGCCTGACGGTCTATCCTCAGAACCCTGGTAACCGAAAACCACGAAGGCGCGACGTTTCGCGCCGGATCTTGAGGAGGCAGACATGGCTATCACAAAGAAAGCATCGGCTCATTGGGAAGGTGATCTGAAAACCGGTATCGGCTCGATTTCCACGGAAACCGGCGTCCTCAGAGAAGCCCCCTACGGCTTCAAGGCCCGTTTCGAAGGGGGTAAAGGCACCAATCCGGAAGAGCTGATCGGCGCGGCTCACGCGGGCTGTTTCTCCATGGCGTTTTCAATGATTCTCGGCGATGCCGGCCTCAAGGCCGACAGTATCGACACCAATGCCGAGGTTACCCTGGACCAGGTAGACGGTGGCTTTGCAATCACCGCGGTAAAGCTGATTCTCAAGGCGAAAATCCCCGGGGCGACCCAGGCGCAATTCGAGGAACTGAGCAATAAAGCCAAAGAAGGCTGCCCGGTGTCCAAAGTGTTGAATGCGAAAATCAGTCTGGATGCGACGTTGGTCAGCTGATAACAATGGGTTGATACGCTAGCTGAGATCGCAGCCTTCGCGGGCTCCCTTGCGCAGGTTGCGGTCTTTTTTTGTCCTGAAACATAACCTGACAGACAAAACTGTGGTCGAATAAATGACAGCAGCTTCAGCGCATCACCATGCGCGCTGCCTTAAGGGAGCTTCAACCATGAAACGTTTTGCCTTGGCGGTTATCTGTTGCACGCTGGCCACATCGGCCCTCGCGGCACCGAAATCCTGTGAGGAACTCAAGGCCGAGATCGAAGCCAAGATCCAGGCCAATAACGTCTCGTCCTACACCCTGGAAATCGTCACCAACGACGAAGTGCACGATCAGAACATGGTCGTCGGTTCATGCGAAGGCGGAACCAAGAAAATCATCTACCAAAAAAATGACCGTTGATTCGTCTCACATGACGCAGTTGGCCAGCCGATCTTCGGCGACAATTTCCCGCTTGGCATTGTAGAGCCGGGCGCTGGGGGTGAACGCTATAGAACGCGCTTCCAGCAGGTAACGCTGGCCGGCCTCGAAATGGTCGTAATTGATGGTCAGGTAGCACAGCCGCTCCAGCGGAGCATTCATCAAGCCTGAGCCACCACCAAACACTTCAAAATCGAAACGCACTCTCAGTTCATGGCTACCCGGGGTGACCTGAAAGTAGCGCCCATCGCTCAGCCGCTGGTTGTCCAGCCGATCGGCCATCAGCAGTTTCCCGCCGGGGCTCGGCGTAGCGAAGTCGACCCAGGCCATCTGCGGATCGACCGCCGGCAACGGACTCGTGCAACCGACAAAGGCGCCTGCAGCGAGCAACAGCAACAACCTGCGCATGATGAATTTCCCAAGGACTGATAATTCAGCATAGCGTCGATCAAGTACGTTGGCAGCCTGCCGGTGTGCCCTGTCCAATCACTTTTCGCTGTTGATCATAGAGCTTCGCCCACGGCCGAAAGCCGATATACCCCGCTTGCAGCTGATATCGCTGACCGGCGTTGAAGTCCTTGAATTTCACATTCAACTGGCAGTCGCGCCACAGCGGCTCGGCGTCAGGGCCAATGTTGGTCGGCTGGACTGCGAACAAGTAGCGAACCGTCAGCTCATGGCTACCCGGCTGCACCTCGAAGTAGCGCTTATCGATGGAAGCCTTGTCATCGACTTCCACCGCTTGCAGCGCGGTGTCTTCCTGCCGTGTATCCAGATCGATCCATGCCTGTGAAGGATCAGGGGTGGGTAGTCCAGCACAACCGGCCAGCATCAGCAGGCCTCCCGTCAGCATCAACTTGCGCATAGCGGAGCTCCAATAGGCGGGATAGTCTTGCGGGCAGACTTTCCAGGGATGTTTTTATTTTGATCAGGCCGCGTCCAAGCCTTGGGTTACTTGATCGCGTTTTACGCATTTTGTTTCCGGGGATGTTTCTTTTGTTATTGAACGGCTGCACCAGCATCAGCTATTACGGCCAATTGGCCAGTGGTCAGCTGCACTTGCTGCGGGCACGGGAGCCGGTTGCCAGTGTGATTGCCGATCCCGGTCGCGATCAGCAATTGCGCGCCCATCTGGCCCAATCACAAAAGGCCCGGACATTCGCCAGCCAGCGCTTGCACCTGCCGGACAACCAGAGCTATCGCCTGTATGCCGACATCGACCGACCGTTTGTAGTCTGGAACGTCTTTGCCACGCCGGAGTTTTCGCTGAAGCCGCACAACCATTGCTTCCCCATCGCTGGCTGCGTCGCCTATCGCGGGTATTACAGCCAGAGTGCTGCCCGCGGTGAGGCCGCTTTGCAACGATTGCAAGGTATGGACGTGTCGATTGGCGGCGTCGAGGCCTATTCGACGCTCGGTTGGTTCAACGACCCGATCATGAGCTCAATGATGGGTTGGGGCGACGAACGGTTGGCCACGCTGATTTTCCACGAACTCGCCCATCAACGTTTTTATGTGAAAGACGACACCGAGTTCAACGAGTCCTTCGCCACCTTCGTCGAGCAGGAGGGCACTCGTCAATGGCGTGCATTCCGTGGCCTGCCACCGGATAACCGAGCGTTGGAGCAGCAACGCGATCAGTTCATCCAATTGGTTCTGGACACCCGCAAGAGGCTGGAGCAGCTATACGCCTTGCCACTGCCTGCCGAGCAAATGCGCGAGCGCAAAGCAGCAGAGTTCGAACAATTGCGCCGTGAATACCGGACGCTACGCGACAGCCAATGGGCCGGGAACAAACGCTACGATGCCTGGATCAACACCCCGATGAACAACGCCCGGCTGCTCCCGTTTGGTTTGTATGACCAATGGGTACCGGCGTTTGCCGCATTGTTTAAACAGGTCGATGGGGATTGGATGAGGTTTTATGCGGCGGTGGAGAAATTGGGCGCGTTACCGGTTGGGGAGCGTAAGGCGGCGTTGAACGTGTTGGCCGGATCAGCGAGTCCCGGTGGCTGAGCGGGCCTCTTCGCGGGCAAGCCCGCTCCCACATTAGATCGGAGTATGCCAATGCCCTTTGGCCAGACATAAAACCCTGTGGGAGCGAGGCTTGCCCGCGAAGGCAATTCAACTAACGCTGCAAAAACGCCTGATGCATCTGCTCCAGCGTCTCGAAGTGATACGCCGGTGCTTCGGCGCTCAACTCTTCCCGGCTGCCAAACCCATAACCCACCGCTGCCGCGTCCAGTCCATTGCTCCGAGCGCCGATCAGATCGTGTTTACGGTCGCCAATCATCAGGGTATTGGCCGGGTCCAGGCCTTCTTCACTCATCAAGTGCGCAATCAGCTCGACCTTGTTGGTCCGCGTGCCATCCAGCTCACTGCCGTAAATCACTTTGAAATGCCTGGCGAAGTCGAAGTGCCGGGCGATTTCCCGGGCGAAAACCCATGGCTTGGAAGTCGCGATGTACAGCTGTCGCCCTTGCTCACCGAGGGTTTCCAGCAGCGGCGTGACGCCGTCGAACACGCGGTTTTCATACAGACCGGTGACCTTGAAGCGCTCGCGATAGAAATTCACCGCTTCCCACGCCTTGGGCTCGTCGAAGTCGTAGAACTGCATGAACGCCTGCAACAATGGCGGGCCTATGAAATGTTCAAGCCTTGTCAGGTCCGGTTCATCGATCCCTAGTTTGCTCAGGGCGAACTGGATGGAGCGGGTGATGCCTTCACGCGGGTCGGTCAGCGTGCCATCGAGGTCGAACAGTACGGTTTGGTAATGCATGAAAATTCCTGGGCAATAGGGAGGCACTTTCCATTATCAAGCGGCTTAGAGTTGGTCGTAGCCTTCGGCCAGGTGCAGATCCTTCAGCTTCACGTAGTTCGCCGCGCTGTAGGTGAAAAAGGCTTTTTCCTTGTCAGTCAGCGGCCGGATCTGTTTCACCGGGCTACCGACATAGAGGAAACCGCTTTCCAGGCGCTTGCCCGGGGGCACCAGGCTGCCAGCGCCGATGATCACATCGTCCTCGACCACCGCACCGTCCATGACGATGCTGCCCATGCCGATCAGGATCCGGTTACCCACGGCGCAACCATGAAGCATGACTTTATGCGCGATGGTCACATCGTCACCGATCAGCAGCGGGAAGCCATCGGGGTTGAATGGTCCGGCGTGGGTAATGTGCAACACGCAGCCGTCCTGCACGCTAGTGCGCGCACCGATTCGGATGCGGTGCATGTCGCCGCGGATCACTGTCAGCGGCCAGACGGAGCTGTCTTCGCCGATTTCGACGTCGCCGATCACCACCGCCGAGCCGTCGACAAAGGCGCCTTTACCCAGCAGCGGCGTGTGGTTCTGATACTTGCGAAGGGTCACGATAGGCTCTCTCTCTTTTGCTGATAGCTGCGGTGAGCGTCGATTGTAATTAAGATGGGGCCATGTTTCTTCCCGCATGTTTTCCAGCCAAGGTGCCAACCGTGAGCGTGAACAACCCTCTTTTGCAGTCCTACGACCTGCCGCCGTTCTCGGCGATCCGTGCCGAACACGTGCAACCGGCCATTGAAAAGATCCTGGCTGACAACCGCGCTGCCATCGTCGACATCCTCAAAACCCAGGGTAAACAACCGACCTGGGCCGGCCTGGTGCTGGCGATGGATGAGCTCAACGATCGTCTGGGCGCCGCCTGGAGCCCGGTCAGCCACCTCAATGCCGTGTGCAACAGCGCCGAGTTGCGCGAAGCCTACGAGTCCTGCCTGCCGGCCCTGAGCGCCTACGCCACCGAGCTGGGCCAGAACCGTGAACTGTTTCAAGCCTATGAAGCGCTGGCCAACAGCCCTGAGGCCGCCGGTTTCGATGTGGCGCAGAAAACCATCCTGGAACACGCTTTGCGCGACTTCCGTCTGTCGGGTATCGACCTGCCTGAAGCCGAACAAAAGCGTTATGCCGACGTGCAGAGCAAACTGTCGGAGCTGGGCAGCCGCTTCTCCAACCAGTTGCTCGACGCCACCCAGGCCTGGACCAAGCACGTCACCGACGAAGCCGCCCTCGCCGGTCTGACCGAGTCGGCCAAGGCGCAAATGGCCGCCGCCGCGCAAGCCAAAGAGCTGGATGGCTGGTTGATCACCCTGGAATTCCCGAGTTACTACGCGGTGATGACCTACGCCCAGGACCGCGCCCTGCGTGAAGAAGTCTATGCCGCCTACTGCACCCGTGCGTCGGACCAAGGCCCGAACGCCGGTCAGAATGACAACGGCCCGGTCATGGAAGAAATTCTCGACCTGCGTCAGGAACTGGCAAAACTATTGGGCTTCACCAGCTTCTCGGAGCTGAGCCTGGCCACCAAAATGGCCGAGTCCAACGATCAGGTGCTGAGTTTTCTGCGCGACCTGGCCAAACGCAGCAAGCCGTTCGCCGCCCAGGATCTGCAACAGCTCAAGGCCTACGCCGCCGAACAAGGTTGCCCGGACCTGCAAAGCTGGGACAGCGGTTTCTACGGTGAAAAACTTCGCGAACAGCGCTATAGCGTCGCCCAGGAAACCCTTCGCGCGTACTTCCCGATCGACAAGGTTCTGGGTGGTTTGTTCAGCATCGTCCAGCGCCTGTACGGCATCGAGATCGCCGAGCTGAAAGGCTTCGACACCTGGCATCCGGACGTTCGCCTGTTCGAAATCAAGGAAAACGGCCAGCACGTCGGCCGATTCTTCTTCGACCTGTATGCCCGCGCCAACAAGCGCGGCGGCGCCTGGATGGACGGCGCCCGCGATCATCGCCGCACGATCAATGGCGTGCTGCAAAGCCCGGTGGCGAACCTGGTGTGCAATTTCACCCCGGCCGACAGCGGTAAACCGGCCCTGCTGACTCACGATGAAGTGACCACCCTGTTCCACGAATTCGGTCATGGCCTGCATCATCTGCTGACCCGCGTCGAGCATGCAGGCGTGTCTGGCATCAACGGCGTCGCCTGGGATGCGGTCGAGCTGCCAAGCCAGTTCATGGAAAACTGGTGCTGGGAGCTGGAAGGTCTGGCGCTGATTTCCGGTCACTACGAAACCGGCGAGCCGTTGCCTCAGGACCTGCTGGAGAAAATGCTCGCGGCGAAGAACTTCCAGTCCGGCCTGATGATGGTCCGCCAACTGGAATTCTCGCTGTTCGACTTCGAACTGCACGCCACCCACGATGACGGCCGCAGCGTGCTGGAAGTGCTCGAAAGCGTGCGCGACGAAGTCTCGGTCATGCGTCCGCCGGCCTACAATCGCTTCCCCAACAGCTTCGCCCACATCTTTGCCGGTGGTTACGCGGCGGGTTACTACAGCTATAAGTGGGCTGAAGTATTGTCGGCCGATGCCTTCTCGAAATTCGAAGAAGACGGCGTGCTCAATGCCGAAACCGGTCGCGCCTTCCGTGAAGCGATCCTGGCGCGGGGCGGTTCTCAGGAACCAATGGTGCTGTTCGTCGACTTCCGTGGCCGTGCGCCATCGATTGACGCACTCTTGCGCCATAGCGGCCTGAGTGAGGACGCGGCAGCATGAGTGAGGAATCTGTGATCACCAAAAAACGCTTTATCGCCGGCGCGGTCTGCCCGGCCTGCAGCGAGCCGGACAAGTTGATGATGTGGAGCGAAAACACAGTTCCGCATCGCGAGTGCGTGGCCTGCGGTTATTCCGATACGCTGAATGAACAAGGTCTGTCGGTGCCCAAGGAATTGGGCACGCGGGTCAATACTTCGGCACTCAAGGTGCCGGACGCCAAGGTTCAGGCCGTGCAGTTTTTCCCGAACCCGAAGTTGAAGAAGAAACCAGACGAGCAACACTGAGTACCGAAAATCACCTTCCACTGCGCAATGCAGTGGGAGGTATTACTTACTCGACATGGGCCGATTTGAACCAGTTTTTCATCGAGCAACTGGCAAACGGACTGGTGCTGCAATCACCATTGGCCAGCGCCGTACGAAGTTTGTCGATATCGGCCTGCATCATGTAACGCACACCATCCTTGAAATGCGTGCTGTCACCAAAGCCGCCTTGGGTCATTTCATTCAGGGCATCTTCCTTGCTCCAGCCTTGCACCACCACCCGGTACATCGCGGCCATCAGGCCTGTGCGGTCCGAGCCGTGTTTGCAGTGCATAAGCACCGGCCCTTTTGATTCGGCAGTTTGAATCGCACGCAGCACCTTGAGTACATCCGCATCATCCACATGATTGGTGCGATAAGGCAGGTGTACTTGAGTGATACCGGGTGCGGACAACCAGTTTGAGTCCGGTTCGGGCAGGAAGTTGATTACAGTCCCGACGTTGAGTTTTTCCAGCAATTGCACCGAGCCAGCGTCAGGCAATGCGCTGCGATAGAGCATCGGGGACATCTCAAAGAGATTGTGTTGCCTCTCCACTGGTTGAGCCCACTCCGCAGGACGGGGCGAGGAGCTGTCGTCAGCGAGGGCCAACGTCAGGTTGAACAATGAGACCAGCGACAAACACATCGCAGATATATAACGCGCTAGAGGCATGTTTGGGTAACTGTTCAGGAAGAGGTGGGAAGATGGCACCCAGCTTCAGTCCTGAACGGTCAAAGGTCTGTGAGCTGACCGTCAAAGAAATGTGAATCAGTCTTTTGAAGCTGCGTTGACGGGAAATCCAGGTTTTATCCGCCAGCTCGGTTTATCTTCAGTACTTAACCAATTGCACCTTGCAATCACGCCTCTAAGCGTTAAATAAAACAAACCAATCCTGCATGAACTTTCATGCAGGCCTGGCACTATAAAATCAAGGATTTACAATACTGGAATAAGCCTTGGCCAAAGCCAACAGTTTTGCCTTGTCGTCGCTGTCGATATCACCATCGCCGTCCACATCGCTGTTGACCGACTTTATGCTGAACGACCCGCCGCCATCGCTGGAGACGGCCTCTACGTAGACGGAATCGACCAGGGCCTCTGTCTGTACCTCGTTGACCTCATCCCAACCCAACTCTTTACGGGCAAGTTGCATCGATACTCGCGCTTCATTTGGATTGACAACACTGGGGGCCAGCAATTGCAAAAAGATACCACGCTGATTAAAAAACGACATAGATTAATTCCTTTTAATAAGTATCCACGAAGACTTCGTGTGCAGTCGATAATACTGAGCTTATTAATTTCAGACTATCCGTTATATATTTCATCGAGTTGCAGCAAGATGCATTATTGAACAGTTAATACAGGCGCTCGACGCTGATCAAATGCTCAGGTGCCGAACGGCACTGGCCGCTTTTCCCCGCCTCGTTTACTGTATGCACATACAGTGAGGAGCATTAATCGATGAACACTCCCTTGCCACCCCGCAGTCGCGGCACCGCCACCAACCCGCACAACCGCTTCGCGCCTAACCGTTCCGTGGCCGAGGATGACGGCTGGTATCAGGAAGCGCCAATCACCCAAGGCACCGAGGTGCGCATCGAGACGGCAAAAACCATCATCACCCGCAATAACTCGCCAGACCTGCCGTTCGATCGCTCGATCAACCCCTATCGCGGCTGCGAGCATGGCTGCATCTATTGCTATGCACGGCCCAGTCACGCCTATTGGGATCTGTCACCGGGGCTGGATTTCGAAACCAGACTGATCGCCAAGACCAACGCCGCCGACGTGCTGGAAGAACAACTGTCCAAACGCGGCTATCAATGCGCGCCGATCAACCTTGGCTCCAATACCGACCCTTATCAGCCGATCGAGCGCGAACACAAAATCACCCGTAAAACCCTGGAAGTGCTGCTGCGTTACCGCCACCCGGTGACCATCATCACTAAAGGCTCGCTGATTCTTCGCGATCTGGACCTGCTGGCTGAACTCGCCGAGCAAAGGCTGGTGGCGGTAATGATCAGCCTGACCACGCTGGATGATGAACTCAAACGTATCCTCGAACCGCGCGCCGCGGCACCCAAGGCACGGCTGCGGGCGATCCGGGTGATGCGCGAAGCCGGGATTCCGGTGGGTGTCTTGTGTTCACCCATGATTCCGATGATCAACGACAGCGAACTCGAAAGCCTGCTGGCCGAAGCTCATGCTGCGGGTGCCCAGAGTGCGGCCTACATGATGTTGCGCTTGCCGCTGGAAGTGGCGCCGCTATTCGAAGAGTGGCTGGCCGCCCACTATCCTCAGCGTGCAGCTCATGTGTTGAGCCTGATCCGCCAAAGCCGTGGGGGTGAGCTCTATGACAGCCGATTCGGTGCCAGAATGCGCGGTGAAGGGCCGTTTGCCAACCTGCTGGCACAACGCTTTGCCAAAACCATCAAGCGCCTGGGGCTCAATCGTCGGGAAGGTTTCAATCTGGATTGCGAATCCTTTTGTCCGCCGGGCCGCCAAATGTCGTTGATTTAAGGACAATTGGCCCTATGGTTGAGTAGTGAACACGACACCGCTTTTCGCGCCGGTCACGTTTTTTGTGACTTGGAATACTCGTTCTAGAGCGTTTTTATTCAGTTTGAGTTAAGTTTCAACGGCTACCTTGTTCATCGAGTGACTGACGGGTCTGACTCTTCGACCTGGATGTTTTTTAAACAGCCACTGGCTTCATACCGGACAAAACGGGAAAATTCCCTGACTCCGCCAAAGAGGATGAATCATGAGTGACAAGGATAAACAGCCGTTGGCTGCGTCGGCTTCAGCCCAACCGGAGGCGGAAACCGCCGATGCAGCGCTGCAGCATATCGTTGACGGCTTTTTGCACTTTCATCACGAGATCTTTCCGCAGCAGGAAGAACTCTTCAAAAAACTCGCCACGGCCCAGCGGCCTCGGGCGATGTTCATCGCGTGTGCCGATTCACGCATCGTTCCCGAACTGATTACCCAAAGCGCTCCCGGCGATTTGTTCGTGACCCGCAACGTCGGCAACGTCGTGCCGCCCTATGGGCAAATGAACGGCGGTGTTTCCACGGCCATCGAATACGCGGTGCTGGCTCTCGGCGTACAGCACATCATCATCTGCGGGCACTCTGACTGTGGCGCCATGCGTGCAGTGCTCAACCCGCAGAGCCTGGAAAAGATGCCGACGGTCAAAGCCTGGCTGCGTCATGCCGAAGTGGCGAAAACCATGGTCCAGGACAACTGCCATTGCACGGATGAAAACGAGAGCATGCACATCCTCACCGAAGAGAATGTGATTGCTCAGTTGCAACATTTGCGCACGCACCCATCAGTGGCCTCGCGCATGGCAAACGGTCAGCTGTTTATCCATGGTTGGGTCTACAACATCGAAACCAGCGAAATCCAGGCTTACGATGCGGATCAGGGTTGTTTCCTGCCGCTCGATGGCAGCCATCCCATTCCGGTGGCGACGCCCAAAGCGCGCTTCTAAATCCTCCTAAGTATGGTTTAGCCGAGGCTGCCGATCTGGCGGCACGGCTTTGCCACGCCTGAAAAAAACTCCGGGAGAGTCACAATGCGTGCCGCTCAACTAAAAGCTGTTCTGCCACGGGAGCTGCTGGCTTCGGTGGTTGTATTTCTGGTCGCCCTGCCCTTGTGCATGGGCATCGCCATCGCCTCGGGGCTGCCGCCGTCCAAAGGCCTGATCACCGGCATTATCGGGGGCCTGGTGGTCGGCTGGCTTGCCGGTTCGCCGCTGCAAGTCAGCGGCCCGGCAGCGGGTCTGGCGGTGTTGGTGTTCGAACTGGTGCGCCAACATGGCATTGCCATGCTCGGGCCGATCCTGCTGCTGGCGGGTTTTCTGCAATTGGTGGCCGGGCGTTTGAAACTGGGTTGCTGGTTTCGGGTCACCGCTCCAGCGGTGGTGTACGGCATGCTCGCCGGGATTGGGGTGCTGATCGTGTTGTCACAGGTGCATGTGATGCTCGATGCCGTGCCCAAGCCTTCGGGGCTGGATAACCTGGCAGCCTTCCCCACTGCGGTGATTCAGGCTTTGCCGTCGTTTGGCTGGCAGGCGGGTTTGCTCGGACTGTCGACCATTGCCGTGATGTGGCTGTGGGAAAAATTCCGCCCGCACTCCCTGCGTTTCGTTCCTGGAGCCTTACTGGGGGTTGGTCTGGCAACGGTCGCCAGCCTGGTGCTCGCATTGCAAGTCAAACGTGTGGAAGTTCCGGCCAACCTGGCGGAAGCCATCGATTGGCTGCGCCCGGCAGACTTGCTCAATCTCGCAGACCCGGCCTTGCTGATCGCTGCCTTCGCCGTGGCCTTTATCGCCAGCGCCGAAACCCTGCTCTCGGCCGCAGCCGTGGACCGTATGCACAGCGGCCAGCGCTCGGACTTTGACCGCGAATTGTCGGCGCAAGGTGTAGGTAACATGCTCTGCGGGTTGCTCGGCGCGCTGCCGATGACCGGGGTGATCGTGCGCAGTTCGGCCAACGTCCAGGCCGGTGCCACCACCCGACTGTCGACGGTGTTTCATGGCCTATGGTTGCTGGCTTTCGTGCTGCTGCTGTCGAGCGTGCTGCAAAGCATTCCGGTGGCGAGTCTGGCGGGGGTTCTGGTTTACACCGGTTTCAAATTGGTAGATCTCAAGGCCTTTCGCGGTCTGGGCCGTTATGGCCGGATGCCGATGTTCACCTATGCGGCGACCGCACTGGCAATCATCTTCACCGACCTGCTGACCGGCGTGCTGATCGGCTTTGGCCTGACACTGGCCAAACTGGCCTGGAAGGCTTCGCGCCTGAAAATCAGCCTGATCGATCTGCCGGCAGACGGCGAGATGGAGCTGCGACTGGTGGGGGCGGCGACCTTCCTCAAGGTACCGGCGCTGACCCAAGTGCTGGGGAGCATTCCGGCAGGTGCAACGGTGCATGTGCCGCTCAACAACCTGAGCTATATCGATCACTCGTGTCTGGAATTGCTTGAGGAGTGGGGCCGGGCCAATGCGGCCAAGGGCTCGAAGCTGTTAATTGAAGCGCGGGGATTGAAGCGCAGGCTTGAAGGACGGTTACGTACCACAACCGGAGTAGGTTCCACCGGCTGAGTAACCTTGAGGGGCGGACTTCTGTGGCGAGGGGGCTTGCCCCCGTTCGGCTGCGAAGCAGTCGCAAAGCTTTTGGGGCCGCTTCGCGACCCAACGGGGGCAAGCCCCCT
>NZ_JBNNVP010000061.1:0-30431 GCF_050280605.1 Pseudomonas sp. NPDC089918
GTCGTTTGAAAAGCGGTGAAAACCGCCTTTCAAACCCACAAAAACGTAAAGGATGTCCCCGGTCTCGATTGTAAAGGATGTATCCGTTTCTACATGTTCCACGTCCGGTTGCTGCAAGACCGGGAACACCGTTGACCCCGGCGCAGATGACACAGCAACGTATCGCCTGGAACCTGGCTGACGTACAGAAAGTCGCTGTAGATCTGGCGGACGCAGAACGGGCGGCAGAAGCGGCACTCAGTGTATTCGAGCAACAGATCAAACACTTGCGTCAGCGACAGAACGCCCAAGTGGACATCCGTGGGCGCGAGACGGACATCCGTGCTCTGGAAACTTCTGAATTTGAAGCGCGCGTGGCAGCCCGCCGATACGAATTCTGGAAAATGAGCATCGGGTTCAAAAGAGACAGCGCCCCGCGCGAGCTATCCTACGCCCGGTCCGAACTCGCGCAGTGGCAGAGTATCGCCCAGCAGATCAATGCCACTCACGACCGTTATCTGGCGAAGTTGAATGAAATCAATCAACGTCTCCATCGTTTTCAAGTGGATGCCGAAGCGCTGCTGGCGGTCGCGCAAACACAACTCGTTGATCAGCGTTATCAGCAGGGAGCAGGGCCTACCCAGGCGGGCGAGCTGCTTTTTGCGCCGCTTGCCTTTGCCAATGCGCGACCGGGTATTTTCCTCGATGGCGGCCTTTCGCAACCCTTGGAGACCCATCGGGTAGCACTGCAAAAAGCCATACGCTCGGCGGTGGCGGAGTTTACCTGGCAGATCACCTCGGGAACCCAGGACCATCAAGGTCAATTCGCCGCCGTGCTGCAATTCGATTTTTCCAGTCGGGCCGAGGTGGGGAGGTATGGGCTCAGCGTTCCTCTGCTCGAGTTGCTGCCGATCGAGGGCCAGGACTGGCAAGGCCTGGCCGCGACGGATGCCGAAGTCGATCTTCCGTTCAGGATGAGCAGCGGCACGTACGCCGTTCCACCAGGGACGATGTCCCGAGGCCTGAGAGAAATAAACACGTTGCTACAGGTTGCCATTACGCTGACTAATGGCAACGTATTGTCCTCCAGGGTGAGGGTGCGAGCTGCTGTCTGGGAGGCGCAGATGAAGACTTACTGCTTCACCGCTGACGGGCCGGCCCCGATGATCGTGAGCTGGAGCGCGCCAGCTACCCTTGAAGCAACATCAACCCTGGCGCCGGCCCCCGAGTATCGGCTGGGATTCCTCCGGTCTTCACCTGTGCCCTTGCTGGAGTCTTTCAACGACATGGCCGCGATTCGTTTCGATGACTATGTTGTGGTGTTCCCGCCGGAATCTGGCCTGGACCCGCTTTACATCATGTTCAGAGACCGGAACGAATACCCCGAAATGACCATTGCTCAAGCAAAGTCCTAGCACTGTCGCTTTCAGCCACCCCGCCAAATAAAGGAATGTTACGGTCTATGCCTGTACTGGAACTCACCACCCTGGTCCCCAATCGTACCCCCGAGCAAGTCCTCGATTTCTGCCTGGAAGGCATCAACTTCCCGAAGATATTTCCAGAGCGAGTCACGCTGTTGAGCGACATTGATTTGAGTAACCTGCGCATCGAAGCCGGTCGCCAGTTCCGTTTCCGTCACTGGATGTTCAACGTGATCCCGTCGAATTGGACGGTGGTGATCCGCGAGGTCGGTGACATGCATTTCGTCGATGAAATGCTCAAGGGGCCGTTGCGTGCCTTTCGTCATGAACACCGTGTGGCGGCGGGCAAGGGCGGTACGCTGTACACCGACCGTGTGACCTATGCGGCGATTGGCGGCGCACCGCTGGAATGGTTGCTGGTCAATGCCTACATGCGGCGGATTTTCCAAGCGCGGCACCGCAATATGTTGCGTTTGCTTGGCTGACACCGATCTGTCTGTAGGAGCGAGGCTTGTGTGGCGAGGGAGCTTGCTCCCGCTGGGTCGCGAAGCGGCCCCAAAAGCTTTGCGACTGCTACGCAGTCGAGCGGGAGCAAGCTCCCTCGCCACACAAGCCCGCTCCCACAGGGTTATGCAGTGTTAGTAAGCTTTGTTGAAACGCCTGTATCCAGTTTGTGCGACGAAACATCACAATTTGTATCTGACCATAGGTCGCCAGACCATTTCGTGGTTAACTTCGGCCTCGTCAAAATTCTCTACATCAACGTTCAGAAGGACTCCGTTCATGGCTCAAGTCACTCTTAAAGGCAACCCGGTTCAAGTCAACGGCCAACTGCCACAAGCCGGTTCCAAGGCGCCAGCCTTTTCCCTGGTTGCCGGCAATCTGTCGGACGTGACCCTGGCGAGCTTCGCCGGCAAGCGCAAAGTGCTGAACATTTTCCCAAGCATCGACACCCCGACTTGCGCCACTTCGGTTCGCAAGTTCAACGCCCAGGCCAGTGATGTCGCCAACACTGTCGTGCTGTGCATCTCCGCTGACCTGCCGTTCGCTCAAGCTCGCTTCTGCGGCGCCGAAGGCCTGGAAAACGTACAGAACCTGTCCACCCTGCGCGGTGCCGAGTTCATCGAGAACTATGGCGTTGCCATCGCTGACGGCCCGCTTAAAGGCCTGACGGCCCGTGCCGTCGTGGTTCTGGATGAAAACGACAACGTTCTGCACAGCGAACTGGTCAAGGAAATCGCTGAAGAACCGAACTACGAAGCGGCACTTGCCGTTCTTAAATAAGTAAAGCATTACAATTGTTAACGGCCTGGCACTGTCCAGGCCGTTTTCATTTGTGCTTCAGTGTCTTAGATAAACCTCCTGTTACGTAAGCCGAAGGTAAATTGCCGGTAAAGGCGCTTTGCTTCAGACCCGCCAGTGCTTATCGTTCAGCCTCCTGTAGAAAGAAGCTCACGCGCCCAATGGTTGATCATTCCATGCAATCCTCCGTTTCCCGTAGTCCCCGTCGCTGGCTGTTTGGCCTGTTTGTCCTGTTGGTCATCGCCGCTCTGTGCTGGAAATTCTGGCCCGGCGGCGCTGCGCCGAAAGAAGGCGCAGGGCAGAAAGCCGTTGCCGGACACACCGGTCGGTCGGGGGGGATGCGTCCGGGGTTCGGCGGGGCGACCGGGCCGGTCCCGGTGCGTGTGGCGCCAGCGGTCAAAGGCGATTTCCCGCTGTATTACAAGGCGCTGGGCACCGTGACCGCGCTGAACACCATCAATGTGCGCAGCCGGGTGGGCGGCGAACTGATCAAGATTTCGTTCGAAGAAGGGCAGATGGTCAAGGCGGGCGACCTGCTGGCCGAGATCGATCCGCGTCCTTACCAGAACGCCTTGCTCCAGGCTGAAGGCACCTTGCTGCAGAATCAGGCACAACTGAAGAATGCCCAAGTCGATGTCGAGCGCTATCGCGGCCTGTACCGCGAAGACAGTATCGCGAAGCAAACCCTCGACACCGCCGAAGCACTGGTCGCCCAGTACCAGGGCACGGTCAAGACCAATCAGGCGGCGGTCAACGACGCCAAACTCAATCTGGAATTCACTAAAATTCGCGCGCCGATCGCCGGGCGCGTGGGCCTGCGTCAGCTGGACGTCGGTAACCTTGTGGCGGCCAACGACACCACGGCGCTGGTGATCATCACCCAGACTCAACCGATCAGCGTCGCATTCACCTTGCCGGAAAACAGCCTGGACACCGTACTGGCCCGCTATCGCACCGGTGCCAAGCTGCCCGCCGAAGCCTGGGACCGTGGCGATACCAAATTGCAGGCCACTGGCGTGTTGCAGAGCCTGGACAACCAGATCGACGTCACCACCGGCACCCTGAAATTCAAGGCCCGCTACGAGAATCGCGATCAAGCGCTGTTCCCCAACCAGTTCGTCAACGTCCACTTGCTGGCCGACACCCTCAAAGGTGTGGTGCTTGCCCCTTCGGCAGCGATCCAGTTCGGCACCAACGGCACGTTCGTCTATGCCATGGATGGCGACAAGAAGGTCACCATCCGCCAGTTGAAAGTCGGCGCCAGTGACGGTGACAACACGGTGATTACCGAGGGCCTGGCCGCTGGTGATCGAGTGGTGCTGGAAGGCACCGACCGCCTGAAAGAAGGCAGCGAAGTGGAGGTCGTCAACGACAGCAAGGATGTGCCGACCACCCCGACCGAACACCTGCAAGGCAAGTCGGCCGCCACTGCACCTGACGCGACGGGCACCGACAAGGCGAAAAAGGGCGGCGCATGAACATCTCGCGGCTGTTCATCCTTCGCCCGGTCGCCACGACCCTGAGCATGCTGGCCATTATTCTGGCCGGTGTGATCGCTTATCGGCTGCTGCCGGTGTCGGCATTGCCCCAGGTCGATTACCCGACCATTCGCGTCATGACGCTCTATCCCGGCGCCAGCCCGGATGTCATGACCAGCGCCGTGACTGCGCCGCTGGAGCGTCAGTTCGGGCAGATGCCCGGGCTGACCCAAATGGCATCCACCAGTTCCGGCGGCGCCTCGGTGCTGACCCTGCGGTTCAGCCTCGACATCAACATGGACGTCGCCGAGCAGCAGGTGCAGGCCGCGATCAACGCCGCGACCAATTTGCTGCCCAAGGATTTGCCGGCACCGCCGGTGTACAACAAGGTCAACCCGGCGGACACCCCGGTGCTGACGCTGGCTATCACCTCAAAAACCATGCTGTTGCCCAAACTCAATGATCTGGTCGACACCCGCATGGCGCAGAAAATCGCCCAGATCAGCGGCGTCGGCATGGTCAGTATTGCCGGTGGCCAGCGTCAGGCGGTGCGGATCAAGGTCAATCCCGAGGCCCTGGCGGCCAACGGCCTGAACCTGTCGGACGTGCGCACGTTGATCGGTGCCTCCAACGTCAATCAGCCCAAGGGCAATTTCGACGGCCCGACCCGGGTGTCGATGCTCGACGCCAACGATCAACTGACTTCACCCAAGGACTACGCCAACCTGATCCTCGCCTACAGCAACGGCGCGCCGTTGCGGCTCAAGGACGTGGCGCAGATCGTCGACGGCGCCGAGAACGAACGTCTGGCGGCATGGGCCAATGAAAACCAGGCCGTGCTGCTGAACATCCAGCGTCAGCCCGGCGCCAACGTCATAGAAGTGGTCGATCGGATCAAGGCCTTGCTGCCGAGCATCACCGACAACCTGCCGGCCGGTCTCGAAGTCACCGTGTTGACCGACCGTACCCAGACCATTCGCGCCTCGGTCACCGACGTGCAACACGAATTGCTGATCGCCATCGCACTGGTGGTGATGGTCACGTTCCTGTTCCTGCGGCGGGCCAGCGCCACGATCATTCCGTCGGTGGCCGTGCCACTGTCATTGATCGGCACCTTTGGCGTGATGTACCTCGCGGGGTTCTCGGTCAATAACCTGACCCTGATGGCGCTGACCATCGCCACCGGTTTTGTGGTGGACGATGCGATCGTCATGCTGGAGAACATTTCCCGATACATCGAAGAGGGCGACAGCCCGCTGCAAGCGGCGCTCAAGGGCGCCAAGCAGATTGGCTTCACCCTGATTTCCCTGACCTTGTCGCTGATCGCGGTGCTGATTCCGCTGCTGTTCATGGCCGACGTGGTGGGGCGCTTGTTCCGTGAGTTCGCGATCACGTTGGCAGTGGCGATCCTGATTTCACTCGTAGTGTCCCTGACCCTGACGCCAATGATGTGCGCGCGGCTGCTCAAGCGTGAACCCAAGGAAGCAGAGCAGGGCCGTTTCTACCGCTCCAGTGGCGCTGCAATTGATTGGATGATCGCGGCTTACGGGCGCAAGTTGAAGTGGGTTCTCAAGCACCAGCCGCTGACACTGATGGTGGCCATCGGCACGTTGGCGTTGACGGTGTTCCTGTACATGGTGGTGCCCAAGGGTTTCTTCCCGGTGCAGGACACCGGGGTGATCCAGGGTATTTCCGAGGCGCCGCAGTCGATTTCCTTTGCGGCGATGAGCGAGCGGCAACAGGAACTGGCCAAGGTGATCCTGGCCGATCCGGCCGTCGAGAGCCTGTCGTCCTACATCGGGGTCGATGGCGACAACTCGACGCTGAACAGTGGCCGGCTGCTGATCAACCTCAAATCCCACAGCAATCGCGACCTGAGCGCCACCGAAGTGATCGCGCGTCTGCAACCGGAGCTGGACAAGCTGATCGGCATTCGCCTGTTCATGCAGCCGGTGCAGGACCTGACCATCGAAGACCGGGTCAGCCGCACGCAGTACCAGTTCAGCATGTCGTCGCCGGATTCTGAACTGCTCAGCCTGTGGAGCGGGCGTCTGGTGGAAGCGCTGGCGCAACGGCCGGAGCTGACCGACGTCGCCAGTGACCTGCAAGACAAGGGCTTGCAGGTTTATCTGGTAATCGACCGTGATGCGGCATCGCGGGTCGGCGTATCGGTGTCGAACATCACCGACGCGCTGTACGACGCCTTCGGTCAGCGGCAGATTTCCACCATTTACACCCAGGCCAGCCAATACCGCGTGGTGTTGCAGTCGCAGTCCGGCGAGAAGATCGGCCCGGATGCGCTGAACCAGATTCACGTCAAGACCACCGATGGCGGTCAGGTGCGCCTGTCCAGCCTGGCGCATGTCGAGGAGCGCCAGGCGCAACTGGCGATCACCCACATCGGCCAGTTCCCGGCGGTGATGATGTCCTTCAACCTGGCGCCCGGCGTGGCGTTAGGGCATGCGGTCGAGATCATCGATCAGGTGCAGAAAGACATCGGCATGCCGATTGGCGTGCAGACTCAATTCCAGGGCGCGGCCGAAGCGTTTCAGGCGTCGCTGTCGAGTACCTTGCTGCTGATTCTGGCGGCGGTGGTGACCATGTACATCGTGCTTGGCGTGCTCTACGAGAGCTACATTCACCCGATCACCATTCTCTCCACCTTGCCCTCGGCGGCGGTCGGCGCGTTGCTGGCGTTGCTGTTGAGCGGCAATGACCTGGGGATGATCGCGATCATCGGCATCATTTTGCTGATCGGTATCGTGAAAAAGAACGCGATCATGATGATCGACTTCGCGCTTGAAGCGGAACGCAATCAGGGCATGGACCCGCAAACGGCGATCTATCAGGCCGCGCTGCTGCGCTTCCGGCCGATTCTGATGACCACCCTGGCGGCGTTGTTCGGCGCGGTGCCGCTGATGCTGGCCACCGGTTCCGGCGCGGAGCTGCGCCAGCCTTTGGGTCTGGTGATGGTCGGTGGCTTGCTGGTGAGTCAGGTGCTGACGCTGTTTACCACGCCTGTCATCTACTTGTACTTCGATCGGTTGGGACGCCGTTTCGGCAAGTCCGACGCCCAAGAGGCGGCGGTATGATGGCGTCGGGCGGCAAGCTGTGGCGAGGGGGCTTGCCCCCGTTGGGTTGCGAAGCAGCCCCCAACTCTTTCAGATACCAAAAATCTTGTGAGTGCTATGCACTCAAACGGGGGCAAGCCCCCTCGCCACAGTTCGCTCCCACAGGGGTGGATGTCGGGAGCTGGCGTCGATGAACCTGTCCGGACCTTTTATCAAGCGCCCGGTCGCAACGATGTTGTTGAGCCTGGCGATCATGCTGCTGGGCGGTGTGAGCTTTGGCCTGTTGCCGGTGTCGCCGTTGCCGCAGATGGACTTCCCGGTGATCGTGGTCCAGGCGAGCCTGCCCGGTGCGAGCCCGGAGGTCATGGCCTCGACCGTGGCCACGCCACTGGAGCGTTCCTTCGGCGCCATCGCCGGGGTCAACACCATGAGCAGTCGTTCCAGCCAGGGTTCGACGCGAGTGATTCTGCAGTTCGACCTGGACCGCGACATCAACGGCGCGGCGCGGGAAGTGCAGGCGGCGATCAACGCCTCGCGCAACCTGCTGCCCAGCGGCATGCGCAGTATGCCGACCTACAAGAAGGTCAACCCGTCCCAGGCGCCGATCATGGTGCTGTCGCTGACCTCGGACGTGCTGGAAAAAGGCCAGCTCTACGACCTCGCCTCGACGATCCTGTCCCAGAGCCTGTCCCAGGTGCAGGGCGTGGGGGAAGTGCAGATCGGCGGCAGTTCGTTGCCGGCGGTGCGCATCGAACTCGAACCCCAGGCACTGAACCAATACGGCGTGGCGCTGGACGACGTGCGCAACACCATCGCCAACGCCAATGTGCGCCGGCCCAAGGGCTCGGTCGAAGACGGCCAGCGGCTGTGGCAGGTGCAGGCCAACGATCAACTGGAAAAGGCCAAGGACTACGAGTCGCTGATCATTCACTACGCGGACGGCGCGGCCTTGCGCCTGAAGGATGTGGCCAAGGTCAGCGACGGCGTCGAGGACCGCTACAACAGCGGGTTCTTCAATGACGACGCGGCGGTGTTGCTGGTGATCAACCGCCAGGCCGGCGCCAACATCATCGAGACGGTCAACGAGATCAAGGCGCAATTGCCGGCGCTGCAGGCTGTGCTGCCGGCCAGCGTCAAGCTGAACCTGGCGATGGACCGTTCGCCGGTGATCAAGGCCACCCTGCATGAAGCGGAAATGACTTTGCTGATTGCCGTGGCGCTGGTGATTCTGGTGGTGTTCCTGTTCCTCGGTAACTTCCGCGCCTCGCTGATTCCGACCCTGGCGGTACCGGTATCGCTGGTGGGCACGTTTGCGGTGATGTACCTCTACGGGTTCTCCCTGAACAACCTGTCGCTGATGGCGCTGATTCTGGCCACCGGGCTGGTGGTGGACGACGCCATCGTGGTGCTGGAGAACATTTCCCGGCACATCGACAAGGGCGTACCGCCGATGAAGGCCGCCTACCTCGGGGCCCAGGAAGTCGGCTTCACGCTGCTGTCGATGAACGTCTCGCTGGTGGCGGTGTTCCTGTCGATCCTGTTCATGGGCGGGATCATCGAAAGCCTGTTCCGCGAGTTTTCCATCACCCTGGCGGCGGCCATTGTGGTGTCGTTGCTGGTGTCGCTGACGCTGACGCCGATGCTCTGCGCACGCTGGCTCAAGCCGCACACGCCGGGGCAGGAAAACCGCCTGCAGCGCTGGAGCCAGCGGACCAACGAGTGGATGGTCGGCAAATACGCCACCAGCCTTGACTGGGTATTGCGTCACCGTCGGCTGACCCTGCTCAGTCTGTTCGTGACGATTGGCGTGAACATCGCGTTGTATGTCGTTGTTCCTAAAACTTTCTTGCCCCAGCAAGATACCGGCCAGTTGATCGGTTTCGTGCGCGGCGACGACGGGCTGTCATTCAGCGTGATGCAGCCGAAGATGGAAATCTTCCGCCGCGCCGTGCTCAAGGATGAGGCGGTGGAGAGCGTCGCCGGGTTCATCGGTGGCAACAATGGCACCAACAACGCCTTCATGCTGGTGCGGCTCAAGCCCATCAAGGAACGCAATCTGTCCGCGCAGAAAGTCATCGAACGCCTGCGCAAGGAAATGCCCAAGGTGCCGGGTGCGCAATTGATGCTGATGGCAGATCAGGACCTGCAATTTGGCGGCGGCCGCGAGCAAACCTCCTCGCAATATTCCTACATCCTGCAAAGCGGCGATCTCGGCGCGTTGCGCGAGTGGTATCCGAAAGTCGTCACCGCCCTCAAGGCGCTGCCGGAACTGACGGCAATCGACGCACGCGAAGGCCGTGGCGCCCAGCAAGTGACCCTGATTGTCGACCGCGATCAGGCCAAGCGTCTGGGCGTGGACATGGACATGGTCACGGCGGTGCTGAACAACGCCTACAGCCAGCGGCAGATTTCGACGATCTACGACAGCCTCAACCAGTATCAGGTGGTGATGGAGGTCAACCCGAAATACGCCCAGGACCCGATCACGCTCAAGCAGGTGCAGGTGATCACCGCCGACGGTGCGCGGATTCCGTTGTCCACCATCGCGCACTATGAAAACAGCCTGGAAGACGACCGGGTCAGCCACGAAGGCCAGTTCGCTTCGGAAAGCATCGCTTTCGACATGGCCGAAGGCGTGACGGTGGAGCAGGGCTCGGCTGCCATTGAGCGGGCGATTGCCAAGGTTGGTTTGCCGGAAGACGTCATCGCGAAAATGGCCGGTACCGCCGATGCCTTCGCCGCGACCCAAAAGAGCCAGCCGTGGATGATTCTCGGCGCGCTGGTGGCGGTGTATCTGGTGCTGGGCGTGCTGTATGAAAGCTACATTCACCCGCTGACCATTCTCTCGACCTTGCCGTCGGCCGGGGTCGGAGCGTTGCTGTCGATCTATGTGCTGGGCGGCGAGTTCAGCCTGATCTCCTTGCTCGGGTTGTTTCTGCTGATTGGCGTGGTGAAGAAAAACGCGATTCTGATGATCGATCTGGCGCTGCAACTGGAACGGCATCAAGGCATGGAGCCGCTGGAATCGATCCGCAGCGCTTGTCTGCAACGGCTGCGACCGATTCTGATGACCACCCTGGCGGCAATTCTTGGCGCCTTGCCGTTGCTGCTGAGTCGTGCCGAAGGTGCGGAAATGCGTCAGCCGCTGGGCCTGACCATCATCGGCGGGCTGGTCTTCAGCCAGGTGCTGACGCTTTACACCACCCCGGTGGTTTACCTCTATCTCGACAAACTGCGCCATCGCTTCAACCACTGGCGTGGGGTGCGTACCGATGCTGCTCTGGAAACTCCGCTATGACTGACCGTTCGCTTATCAACCTGGCTGCACCGCTGATCACGGCGCAGCGCTCGCGTTTGCTGAGCCTGTCGCTGTGCGTGGCGATGCTCAGTGCCTGCGCCATCGGCCCGGATTACCAGCGCCCGCAAGCGGCTGCGCCGGCACAGTACAAGGAAGCGGCTGGCTGGCGTCAGGCCAACCCCAGCGATTCTCTGGCCCGTGGTGCCTGGTGGGAGCTGTATGGCGATCAGCAGCTCAACGGCCTGATCGAAAAACTCAACAGCGCCAACCAGACCGTCGCCCAGTCTGAAGCCCAGTACCGCCAGGCCCAGGCTTTGGTGCGCAGTGCCCGGGGTGCGTTTTTCCCGACGGTGGACCTGACCGTCGGGAAAAACCGTTCCAGCCAGGGCACCGGTAGCAGCAGTTCGAGCCTGAGCAGTTCCTCCAGCGGTATTCGCGACACCTACACCGCGCAGGCCGGGGTTAGTTGGGAAGCAGACGTCTGGGGCAAATTGCGCCGAGGCCTGGAAGCCGACACGGCCAACGCCGAGGCGAGTTTTGCCGACCTGGCGGCGATGCGCCTGAGCCAGCAATCGGAACTGGTGCAGAACTATCTGCAATTGCGGGTGATCGACGAACAGAAACGCCTGCTGGAAGCGACGGTCGAGGCCTATCAGCGTTCGCTGACCATGACCGAAAACCAGTACCGCGCCGGCGTCTCCGGCAAGGACGCAGTGGCCCAGGCCACCACTCAGCTCAAAAGCACTCAGGCAGAGATGGTCGACCTGATCTGGCAGCGCGCGCAGTTCGAGAATGCCATTGCTGTACTGATTGGTCTGCCGCCAGCCGAGTTCAGCGTGGCTGAAACCAAAGACATCCCGGCATTGCCGCAGGTGCCGTTGAGCCTGCCTTCGCAGTTGCTGGAACGCCGCCCGGACATCGCCTCCGCCGAGCGCTCGGTGATGGCCGCCAACGCCAATATCGGCGTGGCCAAAGCCGCCTACTACCCAGACCTGACCCTGAGCCTGAACGGCGGTTATAGCAGCAGCACCTCTAACAACTGGATCAGCGTGCCGAACCGCTTCTGGTCAGTCGGCCCGCAACTGGCCATGACCCTGTTCGACGGTGGGCAGCGCTCGGCGGAAGTCGATCGTAGCGAAGCGGCCTATGACGAAACCGTCGCTAAATACCGCCAGACCGTGCTCGACGGCTTCCGTGAAGTGGAAAACTATCTGGTGCAGCTCAAGGTGCTGGAAGACGAAGCCAAGGTGCGTCAGGAAGCCCTGGAGGCGGCGCGCGAGTCCTTGCGTTTGACCCGGAATCAGTACCGGGCCGGGCTGATTGCCTATCTGGATGTGGTGGTGGTTCAGGCCACTGCATTGAGCAATGAGCGCAATGTGCTGAGCTTGCTGCAGAGCCGCTTGATCGCCAGCGTGCAATTGATCGCCGCACTGGGCGGCGGGTGGGACGGGCAGCTTCAGGTGAGCGACAAGCAATAGCACAACCCCTGTGGTGAGGGAGTTTGCTGTGGTGAGGGCTGTTGTGGCGAGGGGGCTTGCCCCCGTTGGGTCGCGAAGCGGCCCCCTACATTTTTCAGATATACCGAGTTGCCTGGACTTGCGACTGCTGCGCAGCCGAACGGGGGCAAGCCCCCTCGCCACACATCATCTTGATGGCCTTTTGATGACTTTGTGAGTGCGTTCGTCCGCGGAATCAGTACAATCGCCGACTTTGCTCCCCGAGAATGAACGCAGCACGGCGGGGGCTGTCGCGAGAAGTCCCATGCTCATTGGTAGTTATTCCCTTACGCTGGTTTTCATATCGCTTTGTGTGGCGATACTTGCCTCTTATACCGCGCTCGACCTCACCGGTCGCATCGCCACGGCCACAGGCCGGGCGGTGCATCTGTGGACGGCGGGCGGCGCTTTTGCGATGGGGATTGGCGTGTGGTCGATGCATTTCATCGGCATGCTCGCATTCACCTTGCCGATCGATCTGGGCTACGACGTTACCCTTACGGCGCTGTCGCTATTGATCGCGGTCCTGTCCTGCGGTTTTGCCTTGTGGCTGGTCAGCCAGCCACAACTGCCGGCCTGGCAACTGGCGTTCGGCGCGCTGGTGATGGGCGCTGGCATCAGTGCGATGCATTACACCGGCATGGCCGCCATGCGCATGCAGCCGGGCATCGATTACGACCCTGCTCTGTTTAGCACCTCGCTGCTGATCGCCGTCGGCGCGTCGGGCGCGGCGTTGTGGATCGCTTTCCGCCTGCGTCGGCAGGCGCCCTATGTTCGCCTGATCCGCGGCGGTGCTGCGGTGATCATGGGCATCGCCATCGTCGGCATGCACTACACCGGCATGGCCGCGGCACGCTTTGCCGACGGCAGTTTCTGTGGCGCGGCGGCCGACGGCTTGAACGGCAAGGGCCTGGACAACCTGGTGCTGATCACAACCCTCGCGGTGTTGAGCATCGCCTTGCTGACCTCGATCCTCGATGCGCGGCTGGAGGCTCGCACCGCGGAGCTCGCCCAATCACTGACCGAGGCCAATCGCGAACTCACCCAGCTGGCGCTGCACGACACCCTGACCGGGCTGCCAAACCGTGTGTTGCTGGCCGACCGTATCGATCAGGCGATGTCGAGGGTGCAGGAGCAGGGTGGCTGTTTTGCGTTGATGTTCATTGATCTGGATGGTTTCAAACCGGTCAACGATGCTTTTGGGCACCACATGGGCGACCAGTTGCTGCGTGAGGTCGGCCTGCGCTTGCGTGAAGATTTGCGTAGCCAGGACACCCTGGCGCGGATCGGCGGCGATGAGTTTGTGTTGCTGGTGCAACTCGCCGAGCCGAATGACGCGCTGAACCTGGCGGCGCGACAGGTGGGGCTGATCGCGCGCTCGTTCCGGGTCGCGGAACATGACTTGCAGATTTCCGCCAGCGTCGGCATCGCACTCTATCCGGGCAACGGTCAGACCGCCGAGGAGTTGCTGATGAACGCCGACGCGGCGATGTACCACGCCAAGGGTGCCGGGAAAAACGGCCACAGCTTCTTCGACGCCTCGATGAACAGCAACGCGCGCAAACAGCTGCAATTGCTTCAGGACTTGCGCAACGCCCTGGATCAGCAGCAATTCAGCCTCTATTACCAGCCCAAGTTCGACGCCGGCCATGGCCGACCGGTGGGTGCCGAGGCGTTGCTGCGCTGGGAACACCCGACCCAGGGCATGCTTCAGCCGGACAGCTTCATCGATCTTGCGGAGAAGACCGGGCTGATCATTCCGATCGGCGAGTGGGTGCTCAATGAAGCCTGCCGTCAGATGCGCGAGTGGTACGTGCTCGGTTACACCGACTGGCGCATCGCGGTGAACCTCTCGGCCTTGCAGTTCTGCCACGCCGGGTTGGTCCAGAGCGTCGCCAAGGCCCTGGCCACTCATCATCTTCCGGCCAACAGCCTGACCCTGGAAATAACCGAAACCACCGCCATGAGCGATGCCGACGCGAGCATGACGGTGCTGCAGGAACTCTCGGATATGGGCGTCGACCTGTCTATCGATGACTTTGGTACCGGCTATTCGAGCTTGATGTACCTCAAGCGCCTGCCGGCCAATGAACTGAAGATCGACCGGGGTTTCGTCCGCGATCTGGAACACGACAGCGACGACGCGGCCATCGTCTCGGCCATCGTCGCCCTCGGCCAGGCCTTGGGCTTGCGGATTGTCGCCGAAGGGGTTGAAACCGATGTCCAGCAAGACTTCCTGACCCAGTTGGGCTGCGACTCGTTGCAGGGTTACCTGCTGGGGCATCCGCTGCCGGCCGATCGCTTCATGGCCGATATTCACCGTGGGGAGCAATTGGCTACTGGCTGAAATCGGGCAGCTTATTGGGGGCAGACCTGTGGCGAGGGAGCTCTGTGGCGAGGGGGCTTGCCCCCGTTCGGCTGCGAAGCAGTCGTAAATTCAGGCAACTCGGTCTGAAAAATCGAAGGGGGGCCGCTTCGCGGCCCAACGGGGGCAAGCCCCCTCGCCACGGAGCCCCCTCACCACAGGCTGTCGTCATTGGAATTGACGCAGATTCATGCAAAACCCGCCGATGGCGGTTATTCTTGGCCCCGACTGCTTACGCTTGAAACGGGGGAATGCCAGCATGGACAAAGTCATCGTCATCACCGGCGGCAGCCGCGGAATTGGCGCCGCCACGGCCCTGTTGGCTGCAGAGCAGGGCTATCGGATCTGTATCAACTATCAGTCCGACGAACAGGCGGCGCACGCTGTGCTGGAGCAAGTGCGCGCACTCGGCGCCCAAGCCATTGCGGTACGCGCCGATGTCAGCATCGAAGACGAGGTGATCGGCCTGTTCCACCGCGTAGACACCGAACTCGGTCGGGTCACGGCGCTGGTGAACAACGCCGGCACTGTCGGGCAAAAGTCGCGGATCGACGAAATGTCCGAATTCCGTATTCTGAAAATCCTCAAGACCAACGTCCTGGCGCCGATCCTCTGTGCCAAACACGCGATCCTGCGCATGTCACCCAAACATGGCGGGCAGGGCGGCAGCATCGTCAACGTGTCGTCGGTCGCTGCCCGCTTGGGCGCCCCCAGCGAATATGTCGACTACGCAGCGTCCAAAGGCGCGCTGGACACCTTCACCATCGGTCTGTCCAAGGAAGTGGCGGGCGAGGGTATTCGCGTCAACGCCGTGCGGCCGGGTTACATCTACACCGATTTTCATGCATTGAGCGGCGATCCGGACCGGGTCAGCAAGCTGGAGTCGGCAATCCCGATGGCCCGGGGTGGGCGGCCGGATGAAGTGGCGGAGGCGATTGTGTGGTTGTTGTCGGATAAGGCTTCGTATGCGACCGGGACGTTCGTCGACTTGGGAGGCGGGCGTTAATTCTTAAGGTTGGCGCCGTCTGTTCTGGCCTCATCGCGAGCAGGCTCGCTCCCACAGAGGATCGGTGTGAACGCATCATTTTGTGAATACCACCGAACCCTGTGGGAGCGAGCCTGCTCGCGATAGCAATCTTGAAACGGCATAGAACCCTCAGAACGACCGCACAATCCGCCCCAACGTCTCCATCGCCTTCTCCGAATCCTCAGTCCACGGGCTCCCGTAATTCAACCGAATGCAATTCCTGAACCGCTGGGTCGGTGAAAAGATCGGCCCCGGGGCGATGCTGATCCCTTGCGCCAGCGCCATCTGAAACAACTTCAACGAATCCATCTGCGGCGGCAGTTCCAGCCACAGAAAGTACCCTCCCGCCGGCTGACTGACGCGCGTCTGGGCCGGGAAGTAGCGGGCGATGGCGGCGAGCATGGCGCTTTGCTGTTCTTCCAGGGCGTAGCGCAGTTTGCGCAGGTGCCGGTCGTAGCCGCCGTGTTGCAGGTAGTCGGCGATGGCGGCCTGGGCGGGCATCGAGGCGCAGAGTGAGGTCATCAGTTTCAGGCGCTCGATCTTTTGCGCATATCGCCCGGCCGCGACCCAGCCGATGCGGTAACCAGGGGCCAGGCTCTTGGCGAACGAACCGCAGTGCATCACCAACCCTTCGGTGTCGAAAGCCTTGGCTGGTTTCGGTGCCTGTTGCCCATAGTAGAGCTCGGCGTAGACGTCGTCCTCGATCAGCGGCACTTGGTGACTGCGCAACAACTCCACGAGTTCCTGCTTCTTCGCCTCGGGCATGGTCGCGCCCATCGGGTTCTGGAAACTGGTCATGCACCAACAGGCTTTGATCGGATGCCGTTCCAGCGTCTGGGCGAGCACGCCGAGGTCAATGCCGTCTCGCGGGTGCACGGGAATTTCCACCGCTTTGAGCTTCAGCCGTTCCAGCACTTGCAGGCTGGCGTAGAACGCCGGGGCTTCGATGGCCACCAGATCGCCGGGTTCGGTGACCGCTTGCAGGCACAGGTTCAAGGCTTCGAGGGCGCCGTTGGTGATCAGCAGTTCTTCCATGGGCAACATCAGCCCGCCGACCATGTAGCGCAGGGCGATTTGCCGACGCAGTTGCGGGTTACCCGGCGACATGTCGGTGACCACCATGCGCGGGTCCATTTCCCGGGCGGCACTGGCCAGTGAGCGGGACAACCGCTGCAGCGGGAACAGCGTGGGGCTGGGGAAGGCCGAGCCGAAGGGCACGGTGTTCGGGTCCTTGATCGAGTCCAGCACCGAGAACACCAGTTCGCTGACGTCGACTTCGGTGGATTCGTTGACCTGGCTGCTGATCACCGGCTCCGAAAACGGGCTCGGTGCATGGGTATTGACGAAGTAACCGGAGCGCGGCCGAGCGCGGATCAGACCACGGCGCTCAAGCAGGTAATAGGCCTGGAACACCGTGGACGGGCTGACCCCGTAAGTCTGGCTGGCGTAGCGCACTGACGGCACCCGCTGGCCGGGACCGAGGACGCCGGAGCGGATCAGTTCAGCGATGTCGTCGGCGAATTTTTCGTAGCGTTTCATTTAAGTCCCGGTTTGGAGCGCGCTATTGGGCAAATGGAGCTTTATGTGGCGAGGGGGCTTGCCCCCGTTGGGTTGCGCAGCAGCCCCTTCATTTGTTCATACAAGAGAATCTGGCATGCAGGTTTTACGACTGCTTCGCAGCCGAACGGGGGCAAGCCCCCTCGCCACAGGACAAAGGAGTGCATCTTAATGGCTCAACGGTTCATCGGTGCAACAAACCGGCTCTTGGCCACGCTGTTGATGTCCGGCTCATCGCTGTCGACAATCTTGAAACTGATGGTCTGCGAGCTGCTGCTCGGGCGATCCGTGGTCATCGCCACGGACACCGGCACATCCACAATCTCGCCCGGTGCCAGGCTCAGTTCGGTCTTGCCTTGCAGCTGGAAGCCATCGCCATCGACCAGCGTCAATCGATAATCCTGACGTTGCTGGGTCTTGTTGATGACCTTCAAGCTGTAGATGTTTTCGATCTGGCCTTCACTGTTCTCGCGGAACAGGCCACGGTCCTTGCTCACGTCCAGCGACACCATCGGCCGTTCCACCAGCGCCAGGGCGAGGGCGCCGATCATTACCAGTAGCACGGCGGTATAACCGATCAGTCGTGGCCTCAGAAGGTGGGTTTTGCCGCCCTGCAGTTCATGCTCCGAGGTGTAGCTGATCAGCCCACGGGCGTAGCCCATTTTGCCCATGATCGAATCGCAGGCGTCGATGCACGCGGCGCAACCGATGCATTCCATCTGCAAACCGTCGCGAATGTCGATGCCGGTCGGGCAGACCTGCACGCACAATTGGCAATCGATGCAATCACCCAGTCCGACCTCGGCCGGTTTCACGTCGCGTTTGCGCGGGCCACGGTTTTCGCCGCGGGCCACGTTATAGGAAATGGTCAGGGTGTCCTTGTCGAACATCACGCTCTGGAACCGCGCATACGGGCACATGTGCATGCACACTGCTTCGCGCAGCCAACCGGCATTGATGTAAGTGGCCCCGGTGAAGAACAGCACCCAGAACAGGCTGACACCGCCGATTTGCAAGGTCAGCAGTTCTTCGGCTAAGGGCCGGATCGGCGTGAAGTAGCCGACAAAGGTCAGGCCGGTGAGCAGGCTGATCGCCAGCCACAGGGTGTGTTTGGCCGAGCGGCGGATCAGTTTGTTCAGGCCCCAAGGCGCGGCTTGCAGCTTGATTCGCTGGTTGCGCTCGCCTTCGGTGATCTTCTCGCACCACATGAAGATCCAGGTCCAGGAACTCTGCGGGCAGGTGTAACCGCACCAGACCCGGCCTGCGAACACGGTGATCGCAAACAGGCCGAACGCAGCAATGATCAGCAGCGCCGACAGCAGAATGAAATCCTGTGGCCAGAAGGTCGCGCCGAAGATGTGGAATTTGCTTTCGGAAAGGTCCCAGAGCACTGCCTGGCGGCCCCCCCAGTTCAGCCACACGGTGCCGAAGAACAGCAGAAACAGAACCCCCGCGCCACTCATGCGCAGGGTGCGGAACACACCCGTGAAGCTGCGGGTATGGATCAGGTTGTCGCTGGATTTGGCCTTTATCTTTGGATGCAAAGGCTCATTGCTTTTTAAAAATGGGGCATTTTCAACGGTTCGGACGGGGATTCTATCGCTCATGGTCTTTCGCTCATCAGCCTCCATCAGGCCTGAGCACTATGACCAGCGATCTGTTTGCATAACAGACTCAGCTAAAGCAATAAAAAGCGGATCAGATGAATTTCTGGCACCCGCCTGCGACAACTTGATGCACCCGCAACGGCTGGCCGCAAACGCCTATGCCAGGTGTTTGCGGCGTGTGTTGATGCGGGTCAGTCAAATCACCGAATCACTGTCCGTGGCCTTCAAATGCCGGCGACTGTCCACTGCGCCTGCTACGGTCAATGCATCGGCTTCTGCTTCGGTGATGTAGATGCGCTGGCCGTCAAGGTCCACCGCCGACATGGATTTTTCCGCGTCGGTGATGATAGTCACGTCGGGGCAAAGACGAATTTCTTCGCCGTTCCTGGTGATGAAGAAGCAGGTCTGGTTTTCGATGTGCACGGTCATGGGGGGGCCCTTTTTTTGCAGGTTCTAGATCGTTAGGACGCATCCGCCGCTCATCGTTCTGTGCAACCGATTAATGGTGGGGGCGGTCCATCCTCTATCGAGTCATTACATCATCACAAGGACTGCGCCATGGACGCTTGGTGGCACGAGGTTTGGGTGACGCTGCAAGCGGAGTTCGCCGACATTGGCGATGCTTCACAACTGACGCGCATTACCGTGCGCTTGCTGATGGCCGCCGTGCTGGGCGGCATTCTCGGTTTCGAACGTGAACAGAAGGGCAAGGCCGCCGGGGTTCGCACCCATATGCTGGTGGCGCTGGGCGCGGCGCTGTTTGTGCTGGTGCCGCAGATGTCGGGGTCCCAGGCCGATGCCATGAGCCGGGTGGTGCAGGGCGTGATCGCCGGCATCGGCTTTCTCGGTGCCGGGACTATCCTGAAAAACACCGATGGCGACGAGGGTCATGTCAAAGGCCTGACCACCGCCGCCGGTTTGTGGATGACGGCGGCCATTGGTGTTTCGGCCGGGATGGGCCGCGAGGCGACAGCGGTGCTCAGTACGTTGCTGGCGTTGGTGATCCTCGGTGTGATGCCGGTCGTTGTGCGCCAGCTGGAAAAGGACCGCCCCCCGCACGACTGATCACTCAGGGGTGACGATTTCCGGTGGCTGTACAGTCGGTGGCTCTTCGCGCGGTGGCGGGTTGGTGCCCGGCGGATCCTGTTCAGGGACGGGGGCGGGTTCGGTCGGCGGTGTTGGCTGTATCGGCGGTACCGTCGGCTCATCGATGTTCGGATCAGGTGTCTCGGCGGGGACAGGAATACTCATCGATACAGTCTCCAGTGGCAGATGGCGTGAGTCGTGCTTAAGTTGGTTGACCCGTACACAGGGAATTTGATTCCCCGAAAGACTTGGCAAATCCCTCTGAACTTTTACCGGCGCCTGCTGTTCGGAACTTAAGTGAGTTCATGTCGGGGCAGACCGCTTCGTGTGAACGACGACCAGGCACAAGAGCGTCCTTGGGGCGTTAAGGAGAGATGCTCGATGACCGCTGAAAAACCCACAGAGTTGAGCTACAACCCGCATATACCGCTGTCGCAGGCGTTACTGCTACCGCGGATCGTGATCGAAAACACCATGCCGACCCTCGATGGCGGGCAATTCGCCGTTAAAGCCGTGATTGATCAGGACGTGGTGGTGACCAGCAAGGTGTTTGCCGACGGTCACGACAAACTGGCCGTGCGCATCCGCTGGCGTGCCGAGGGCGACGAAACCTGGCAGAGCGAGGTGATGGCCGAGCTGGGCAATAACGGCTGGCAGGGCCAGTTTCGTGTGCAGAAGCAGGGCCGTTATGTGTTCTGCCTCGAAGCCTGGATCGATCAGTTCGCCAGCTTTTGTTATGAACTGAAAAAAAAGCACGACGCCGGCGTCTCGGTCAGCCTGGAATTGCAGGAAGGGCGCACCCACGTCCAGCAGGCAGCCGAACGCTCTGAAGGCCCGCTCAGTGAACAACTGGCGGCGTTGCACCATGAGCTGTCCGGTCTGCTCGAAACCGAGCAGGTCGCCTTGTTTCTGCACCAACGCAGCGCGGACTTGATGGCCCAGGCCGACCATCGCCCCTTCCTGAGCCTGAGCCCTGAATACCCGGTGGATGTGGAGCGAGATCTGGCACAGTTTGCCAGTTGGTATGAATTGTTTCCGCGTTCGATCACCGACGATCCGGCCCGCCATGGCACTTTCAACGACGTGCATTCGCGGCTGCCGATGATCCAGGACATGGGCTTCGACGTGCTGTACTTCACGCCCATCCACCCGATCGGCCGCAGCTACCGCAAAGGCCCGAACAATTCGTTGATCGCCGGCCCGGACGACCCGGGTAGCCCTTACGCTATTGGCAGCGAAGAGGGTGGGCATGAGGCGATTCACTCGGAACTGGGTACTCGCGAAGATTTTCGCCGGCTCGTCGCGGCCGCCGCGGAGCACGGGCTGGAAGTCGCCCTCGACTTTGCGATTCAGTGTTCCCAGGACCACCCGTGGCTCAAACAGCACCCGGGCTGGTTCAACTGGCGGCCGGACGGCACGATCAAATACGCCGAGAACCCGCCGAAGAAATACCAGGACATCGTCAACGTCGATTTCTATGCCGTGGACGCGATTCCCGGCCTGTGGATCGAATTGCGCGACATTGTCGTGGGCTGGGTCAAGGAGGGCGTGAAGCTGTTTCGCGTCGACAACCCTCACACTAAACCGTTGCCGTTCTGGCAGTGGATGATCGCCGATGTGCGGGCGCTGTACCCCGAGGTGATCTTCCTGGCCGAAGCCTTTACCACCCCGGCGATGATGGCGCGTTTGGGCAAGGTCGGTTACTCCCAGAGCTACACCTATTTCACCTGGCGCAACACCAAGACCGAGCTGGCGACTTATTTCACCGAACTCAATGAGTCGCCGTGGCGTGAATGCTACCGGCCGAATTTTTTCGTCAACACGCCGGACATCAACCCGGCGTTCCTGCATGAATCCGGGCGCGCCGGTTTTCTCATCCGTGCCGCGCTGGCGACCATGGGTTCCGGGCTGTGGGGCATGTATTCGGGGTTTGAACTATGTGAAGCGGCACCGGTACCGGGCCGGGAGGAATACCTCAATTCCGAGAAGTACGAAATCCGCCCACGAGACTTCAATGCGCCGGGCAACATCATTGCCGAAATCGCCCAGCTCAACCGCATCCGCCGGCAGAACCCGGCGCTGCACACGCACTTGGGCCTGAAGGTCTACAACGCGTGGAACGACAATATTTTGTACTTCGGCAAACGCAGCGTCGACGGCAGCAATTTCATTCTGGTGGCGGTCAGCCTCGATCCGCATCACGCCCAGGAGGCAAACTTCGAATTGCCGCTGTGGGAAATGGGCCTGCCCGATGATGCCGTCACTCAGGGCGAAGACATGATGAACGGCCACCGCTGGACCTGGCACGGCAAGTACCAGTTCATGCGGATCGAGCCGTGGCATCTGCCGTTCGGGATTTGGAGGATTACTACTTCTTGACCGTCATGATAGTTCCCACGCTCTGCGTGGGAATGCCGCCCTGGACGCTCTGCGTCCGCCGCTGTGACGCAGAGCGTCACTGGATGCATTCCCACGCAGAGCGTGGGAACGATCTAGGCCAAGGCGTTCTCTAGTATCAACAGGAGTTACAAATGGCGAAGAAACCCAGGTCAGCCACCTTTATCAAGGACCCGCTCTGGTACAAGGATGCGGTGATCTACCAGGTTCACGTTAAGTCTTTTTTCGACTCCAACAACGACGGGATCGGCGACTTTCCCGGCCTTATCGCCAAACTCGATTACATTGCCGATCTGGGCGTCAACACCATCTGGCTGTTGCCGTTCTACCCCTCGCCACGACGTGACGATGGCTATGACATCGCTGAATACCGTGGCGTACACCCTGACTACGGCACCTTGGCCGATGCCAAGCGCTTCATTGCCGAGGCCCATAAACGCGGGCTGCGGGTGATTACCGAATTGGTCATCAACCACACCTCGGACCAGCACGCGTGGTTCCAGCGCGCGCGCAAGGCCAAGCCCGGTTCGGCGGCTCGCGACTTCTATGTCTGGTCCGATAACGACCAGAAATACGACGGTACCCGCATCATTTTTCTCGACACCGAAAAGTCCAACTGGACCTGGGACCCGGTGGCCGGTCAGTACTTCTGGCACCGTTTCTATTCCCACCAGCCGGACCTGAACTTCGACAACCCGCAAGTGATGAAAGCGGTGCTGTCGGTAATGCGCTATTGGCTCGACATGGGCATCGACGGTCTGCGGCTGGATGCGATCCCGTACCTGATCGAGCGCGACGGCACCAACAACGAAAACCTGCCCGAGACCCACGACGTCCTCAAGCAGATCCGTGCCGAGATCGACGCCAATTACCCCGATCGCATGCTGCTGGCCGAGGCCAATCAGTGGCCGGAAGACACTCAGTTGTACTTTGGCAACACCTCTGCCGACGGCCAGAACGGCGACGAATGCCACATGGCCTTTCACTTCCCGTTGATGCCGCGCATGTACATGGCGCTGGCTCAGGAAGATCGCTTCCCGATCACCGACATTCTGCGCCAGACCCCGGAAATTCCCGCCAACTGCCAGTGGGCGATTTTCCTGCGCAACCACGATGAGCTGACCCTGGAAATGGTCACCGACCGGGAGCGCGATTACCTGTGGAATTACTACGCCGCCGACCGCCGGGCGCGAATCAATCTGGGGATTCGCCGGCGTCTGGCGCCGTTGATGGAACGTGATCGTCGTCGCGTGGAATTGCTCAACAGTTTGCTGCTGTCGATGCCTGGCACGCCGACCCTGTATTACGGCGATGAAATCGGCATGGGCGATAACATCTACCTCGGCGACCGCGACGGTGTGCGCACGCCGATGCAATGGTCGATCGACCGTAATGGCGGTTTCTCCCGCGCCGACCCGGCCAGTCTGGTGTTGCCGCCGATCATGGACCCGCTCTATGGCTATCTGTCGGTCAACGTCGAAACCCAGGCGGGTGACCCTCATTCATTGTTGAACTGGAACCGGCGCCTGCTCGCGGTGCGCAAGCAGTCCAAGGCCTTCGGTCGTGGGACGCTGAAGATGCTTTCGCCGAGCAATCGACGGATCCTGGCGTATACCCGCGAATTCACCGGCCCGGACGGCAAGCACGAGATCATTTTGTGCGTGGCCAACGTGTCCCGCAGCGCACAAGCGGCGGAACTGGACCTGTCGGCGTACGTCGGCATGGTTCCGGTGGAGATGCTCGGCGGCAATGCGTTCCCGCCCATCGGCCAGTTGAATTTCCTGCTGACGCTGGCGCCTTACGGTTTTTATTGGTTCGGGCTGGCGGCGGAAAACCAAATGCCGAGCTGGCACGTGGAACCGGCGCAAAGCCTGCCGGACTTCACCACCCTGGTGCTGAAGAAGCGCATGGAAGAGCTGCTCGAAGCGCCATCCCGCCACACCCTGGAGCAGGGCATTCTGCCGAGCTGGTTGCAGAACCGCCGCTGGTACGCCGGCAAGGACGGCGTCATCGACAGCGTCAACCTCGCTTACGGCGTGCGTTTCGGCGACCCGCAGCATCCCGTGCTGCTGGGTGAGATCGACGTCACCAGCGGCGGTCAGACCAGTCGTTACCAGTTGCCATTCGGTTTTATCTCCGAGGAACAGGTCGGCGCGGCCTTGCCGCAGCAATTGGCACTGGCCCGAGTCCGGCGCGGGCGTCAGGTCGGTTTGATCACCGATGCTTTCAGCCTCGACAGCTTTGTTCATGCCGTGTTGCAGAGCATGCAGGCCGGCATGGTGTTGCCGTCAGACGGTGGCGAGATCCGTTTCGAGCCGACCGACGAACTGACCAGGCTTGGCCTGACGGCCGAGTCGGAGGTGCGGTATCTGTCCGCCGAGCAGTCCAACAGTTCGGTGGTGATCGGCAGCAGCCTGGTGCTGAAATTGATCCGCAAGGTCGCGTCAGGCGTGCACCCGGAACTGGAAATGAGTGCGTACCTGACCCATGCCGGTTTCAGCAATATTTCGCCACTGCTGGGGGCGGTGATTCGTCGCGATGCAGCGGGTGAGGACACGCTGTTGATGATCGCCCAAGGCTACTTGAGCAATCAGGGCGACGCGTGGGAGTGGACCCAGAACAACCTCGAACGGGCGCTTCGCGATGAACTCGCCGATGCCGTGTCGGAGCAGGAGCAGCATTACAACGCCCTCGGCGAGCTGAAGGATTTTGCCGGCATGCTTGGCCAGCGCCTGGGGGAAATGCATCAGGTGTTGGCGGCCCCGAGCGCTAACCCGGACTTCGCCCCACAAATCACTACCCAGAAAGATGCCCTGGCCTCGGCCAAGGACGTGGCGGCGCAACTGGAACATGCCCTGAAGCTGCTCAAGCAGCATCAAACTGAACTGAACGCCGCGGATCAGGCATTGGTCAGTCACCTGCTGGACAACAAAAAAGCCATCCTCAGCCATGTTCAGGAGTTGGGTAAGAAAGCGGCTGGTGGCCTGCGCATTCGCGTCCATGGTGACTTGCACCTGGGGCAGGTGCTGGTGATCAAGGGCGATGCCTACCTGATCGATTTCGAGGGCGAGCCGGCGCGGCCGCTGCATGAGCGCCGAGGCAAACACAGCCCTTATAAAGATGTCAGCGGCGTGTTGCGCTCCTTCGATTATGCCGCGGCGATGACGATCAACGTGCATAACGTCGATAACACCGTCGAGGCCCAGGCCGCGCGTCAACGGGTTGCCGATCGTTATCTGAAAGAGGCGCGGCAAGCATTTGTCGACGCTTATCGGCTGGCGGCAGCTAGTCTTGCTCATGCATGGCAAGATCCTGAAGGCGAGGACGCCGCGCTGGCGTTGTTCGGTCTGGAGAAGGCGGCTTATGAAGTGGCCTATGAGGCTGAAAATCGCCCCACCTGGCTGCCCGTGCCGTTGCACGGTCTGTACGGGTTATTGAGTGGGCTCAAACCCTTTTCCGATCTTGGTGGAGAGTAGTCATGAGTATCTCGAACAAGGAACAGGGGCACGTGGAACAGGCGCTGCTGCCCAGGGCACGGGATATCGATGCGTTGGTTCGCGCTGAGCATCGGGATCCCTTCGCAATTCTCGGCCCGCACGGCGATGGCGCTGGCGGGCAATTCATTCGAGCCTATCTACCGGACGCCTTGAGCGTGCAGGTGGTGGACAAGGAATCCGGGGAAGAGCTCGGCAGCCTTGAGACTACCCAAACCCCGGGGTTGTTCGTCGGGCACTTCGAGCGGGCCCGACCCTATCAGTTGCGAACCCGTTGGGCCGGTGGCGAGCAACTCGCCGAGGACCCTTACAGCTTTGGCTCGTTACTCGGCGAGATGGATTTGTACCTGTTCGCCGAGGGCAATCACCGGGACTTGAGCAGTTGCCTCGGCGCGCAGCTGAAGACGGTCGATGGCGTGGAGGGTGTGCGCTTCGCCGTGTGGGCGCCGAATGCCAGAAGGGTCTCGGTGGTTGGCGATTTCAACGTCTGGGACGGTCGTCGTCATCCGATGCGTCTGCGCCATCCCACCGGTGTCTGGGAGTTGTTCATTCCGCGCCTGCAAGCGGGGGAAGCCTACAAATACGAAATCCTCGGCGCCCATGGCATTCTGCCGCTCAAGGCCGACCCGATGGCCCTTGCCACCTCTTTGCCACCGGACACTGCATCGAAAGTCGCCGCGCCGTTGAAAATAGAATGGCAGGACCACGACTGGATGCAGTCGCGGGGCGAGCGTCAGCGAACCAGCGCACCGTTGTCGATCTACGAATTGCACGCCGGTTCCTGGCAATGCGAGCTGGATGACCTGGGCGAGGTCGCCCGTCAGTACACCTGGCCCGAGTTGGCCGAGCGGCTGATTCCTTATGTGAAGGAGCTGGGTTTCACCCACATCGAACTGATGCCGATCATGGAGCATCCGTTCGGTGGCTCCTGGGGGTATCAACTGCTGTCGCAATTTGCCCCGAGCGCCCGTTACGGCACGCCGGATGAATTCGCCGCGTTCGTCAATGCCTGTCACCAGGCCGAGATTGGCGTGATCCTCGATTGGGTGCCGGCGCATTTCCCCACCGATACCCACGGCCTGGCACAGTTCGATGGCACGGCGTTGTATGAGTACGGCAACCCGCAGGAAGGTTTTCACCAGGACTGGGACACGCTGATCTACAACCTGGGCCGCACCGAGGTGCACGGTTACATGCTGGCCTCGGCGCTGCACTGGCTCAAGCATTTCCACGTCGATGGCCTGCGCGTGGACGCAGTGGCGTCGATGCTGTATCGCGATTACTCGCGCAAGGCCGGCGAATGGGTGCCCAACCGTCACGGCGGTAGGGAGAATCTGGAGGCCATTGATTTTCTGCGTCATCTCAATGACGTGGTGGCTCTGGAAACCCCGGGCGCGCTGGTGATTGCCGAAGAGTCCACGGCGTGGCCGGGTGTCAGCCAGAGCACGCAACAGGGTGGGCTGGGTTTTGCCTATAAGTGGAACATGGGCTGGATGCACGACTCGCTGCATTACATTCAGCAGGATCCGGTATACCGCGCCCATCATCACAACGAGCTGAGTTTCGGCCTGGTGTATGCCTGGTCCGAACGTTTCATCCTGCCGATTTCTCACGATGAAGTGGTGCATGGCAAGCATTCGCTGATTGACAAGATGCCGGGGGATCGCTGGCAGAAGTTTGCCAATTTGCGGGCTTATCTGAGTTTCATGTGGACGCATCCGGGCAAGAAATTGTTGTTCATGGGCTGCGAATTCGGCCAGTGGCGTGAGTGGAATCACGATCAGCAACTGGACTGGTATTTACTGCAATACCCGGAACACCAGGGGGTGCGCAAACTGGTCGGTGACCTGAATCGGTTGTATCGCGAAGAACCGGCGCTGCACGATCAGGACGATGCCCCGCAAGGCTTCCAGTGGTTGATCGGCGACGATGCGGTCAACAGCGTCTACGCCTGGTTGCGCTGGAGCAAGGAGGGCAGGCCGGTATTGGTGGTGGCCAACTTTACCCCGGTGCCGCGTCAGTCCTATCGTGTCGGCGTACCGTTTGCCGGGCGTTGGGTCGAGTTGATCAACAGCGACGCCGACACTTACGCCGGGTCCAATTGCGGCAATGGTGGCGGGGTGTTCACCGACGAAGAACCGAGCCATGGCCAGGCCCTCTCACTGGAGTTGAATTTGCCGCCGTTGGGGGTGTTGATTCTGCGGCCGGAGGGTTGATCTAAAACCGCGTCCTGATCGTTCCCACGCTCTGCGTGGGAATGCAGCCCGGGACGCTCCGCGTCCCAAGAGCGGACGCAGAGCGTCCATTGAGGCATTCCCACGCGGAGCGTGGGAACGATCATCGGCCAGGCTTCACCACCGCATCCGCACCCCCAAACTGCCAATCAACCCGTTCAAATCATTGTCATCCACATCGCTGCTGTAATCGGCGCTGATGTACAGGCTGACCAAAGGCGTCACTCTGGCTACCAGCCCCAAACCCACATCCACCGTCGAGGATTTGCGGCTGCTGCTGATTTTGTCGACCTGATCCAGGCTCACGGTATTACCGGTGTATACCGTGTGCCACACGTTGGTGCGCACATAGGGTTCGACCGGCAGGCCATTGATATCGTAACTGCCTTTCAAGCGTGCACCGACCCGACCGCTCCAGGACGACATATCGCTGGAGGAGCCGTTGCCGGAGCCGGCATAGGGCGTATCCAGCGTAATGCGTTGATTGATTAACTGCGCCTGGGGTTCGATCACCCAGTTATTACCCAGGCCAATCGGGAAACCACCTTCCACCGACAGCGTCACCGCGCTGCCTTCGGTGGCTTGTCGCGCGCCTTGGTCATTGCGGCTGTAGCCGTTGACCCGGCCGCCGCTGGCGCTCAAGTCTACGTGCCAGCCTTGCGGTCCGGTCAGGCTCCAGTAGGCGCCGAGACTCTGGCCTTGAAGGTTGAGCGTGTCATGGCCGGGATCGGCGAGGGCGCGACTGGTCAGCAGACCGTTGTCATTGCCCTGGAATTGGGTAGTGCCGCCGATCAGTCCGACCCGCTGGGTATGGCCGCTGTTGCTTTGGACGGTCAGCAGCGCCGGGCCTTTGAATTCGCTGGCGCCGGGGATGGAAGAACCCTGGGCCAGATAGTCGGTTTGGGCCTGCCGTGAGGTCTTTCCATAGACGTGGTCCCAAGCCGAAGGCGCGGCGTCTTCGACCGTCAGGCGTGAGCTTTGTAAGTCTGGATTGACGCGAGAACGACCGGGATACGTGGCGGAGCCAGTGGGCAAGGTAAGGGTCGGCAGTGCCTGGTTATACCAAAGCGTTGGTTCATCCTCGGCAGACGAGGCCCGCACCTCCATGGATGAGCACAGCAGGAGTGAACCTGTGACCGTGCAAAAAGTGATTTTGATCTCTTGTGAGGTGAATGAAGTTTTCATGGGGGTCTACCTTGCAATCGCATGCGTATCTCGCTTTGGCGTCTCTCCTACCCCGAATGAGGGGCGACCGAATGGATTGAGGCAAGGTCAGACCCGCCCGTTTTTACAGGAGTCTGGTGGCTTGCCCCTGATGGATTTCCGGGGGTAGTAAGCACTAGCTAAGAAGACTGCTGGCGCTGCGTCAAGAAAGTGGCCGATAAGCGGTATGGCTATTTTAGGTGTTGTAAGTGACTGATTTTTGGCGCGTATATAAGTTGTTGTTTGTGCGAAAAATCATCCAGAAAGGCGCGGGCCAGACGCGTTGGGTAGGGGGCTATCGGTTGTTTGGTGGATGATCCAGTGCAGGATAAACAAACGGCGTCGGCGCGCCATTGCTGTCATTTTTTCTGTCAGAGTTGGCAGTCCTTGGCGACTGTCATTTGACGGTGTTACAGGCGCACTTCCACCGCCAGCGGCAAATGGTCCGACAGATGCGTCCAGGGTTTGTGGCCAAGTATTCGCGGTTCATGACTGCTGGCGTTACGCAGGTAGATCCGGTCCAGGCGCAGGAGGGGAAAACGTGCCGGGTAAGTTTTCGCCGGTCGGCCATGATGGCGTTCGAAGGCTTCATGCAGGTAGTCGCGCCGGGCGAGGGCTGCATTGCCTTGCAACTGCCAGTCGTTGAAATCGCCGGCAATAATCACCGGGGCGTCATCGGGCAACGATTCGAGCAACAGGCAGAGCAACTGCAGTTGCAGTTGTCGATGGCTTTCCAACAGGCTCAGGTGCACGCAAATGGCATGCACTTCGGCATGCCCTGGCACATCCAGTACGCAATGCAACAACCCGCGCCGCTCGGGGCCGGTAATCGAGACGTCGAGGTTGCGAAATTCGCGGATCGGGTATTTCGACAGCAGGGCATTGCCGTGGTGGCCGTCGGGGTAGACCGCGTTGCGACCGTAAGCGAAATCGCTCCACATGCTATCGGCCAGGAACTCGTATTGCGAGGTCTGTGGCCAGTCGTTGTAGCGGGAAGAATGCCGGTCGTGCTCACCGACCACTTCCTGCAGAAACACCAGGTCTGCCGACGTGCTGCGTACCGCTTCACGCAACTCCGGGAGGATGAAACGCCGGTTGAGGGCAGTGAAGCCTTTATGGGTGTTGACCGTCAGCACTCTGAGTCGATGAACCGCCGCAGGCGTGTTCGGTGGCATAGATTCGACGGCCTGTCGTTCGGCATCGCTGGTCACGTTCACTCCTCTGAATCAGGCTGATGTATGCATGCGACTGGTGCATGGGCGTGCAGTTCAGTTTGAGCGACGCCAATCCAATGTGGGAGCGGGCTTTTGTGGGTGGGGGCTTTTGTGGCGAGGGGGCTTGCCCCCGTTCGGCTGCGAAGCAGTCGCAAAGCTTTTGGGGCCGCTTCGCGACCCAACGGGGGCAAGCCCCCTCGCC
>NZ_JBNNVP010000062.1:0-29565 GCF_050280605.1 Pseudomonas sp. NPDC089918
AGCGTGTAGTCTCGCTGACTACGCCTTTTTGCTGATTCCATTACGTCCTCCTGAAAAACAGATCAGAAGGTGTAAACCTTATTCAGGACGGGACAGCGGGACAAAAAAAGGGGCGACCGTTGATGGATCGCCCCTTTTTTACATTTAGCCGTTGTGGCGAGGGGGCTTGCCCCCGTTCGAGTGCGTAGCACTCGCAAAATCTACGGGAATTTCGAAATTCTGGGGCCGCTTCGCAACCCAACGGGGGCAAGCCCCCTCGCCACAGGGCCCTCAATCACTTCGCAGAAATCGCGCCATCCACCAAGGTCTGAGCTTCCGCCACCAGTTGCTTGAGGTGGTCGTCGCTCACAAAACTTTCCGCATAGATCTTGTAGATGTCCTCAGTGCCCGACGGCCGCGCCGCGAACCAACCGTTCTCGGTCATGACTTTCAGACCGCCAATGGCCTGGTCGTTGCCCGGTGCATGGCTGAGGATGCTCTGGATCGCTTCGCCCGCCAGTTGAGTGGAGGTGACCTGGTCTGGCGACAATTTGCTCAGCAGCGCTTTCTGCTCAGGGTTGGCCTTGGCATCGACCCGTACCGAGAACGGTTCGCCCAGTTCATCAGTCAACGCGCGATAGGCCTGACTTGGGTCACGCCCGGTGCGGGCAGTCATTTCGGCCGCCAGCAGCGCCGGAATCAAGCCATCCTTGTCAGTGCACCAGACACTGCCATCCTTGCGCAGGAACGACGCGCCGGCACTTTCTTCGCCACCAAAACCGAGGGAGCCGTCGAACAGGCCGTCAGCAAACCATTTGAAGCCAACCGGCACTTCGTACAGACGGCGGCCCAGGCGTTTGGCGACGCGATCGATCAAGCCGCTGCTGACCACGGTTTTACCCACAGCCGCATCGGCACGCCACTGCGGACGGTTCTGGAACAGGTAATCGATCGACACTGCAAGGTAGTTGTTGGGTGCCAGCAAACCACCGGACGGGGTCACGATGCCATGGCGGTCGTGGTCCGGGTCACAGGCAAAGGCCACGTCGAAACGCTCTTTCAGACCGATCAGACCTTGCATGGCGTGGCTGGATGATGGGTCCATGCGGATCTGCCCGTCCCAGTCGACGGTCATGAAACGGAACGTCGCATCGACCTGTTTATTCACCACCTCCAGGTCCAGGCGATAGTGCTCGGCAATCGCCGACCAGTAGCGTACCCCCGCTCCGCCCAGCGGATCGACACCCAGACGCAGCTTCGCCTCGCGGATGGCGTCGAAGTCGATCACGTTGATCAGGTCAGCGACATAGGTGTTGAGGTAATCGTGACGATGGGTGGTGCTGGCCTTCAGGGCCTGCTCATAGCTGATGCGTTTGACGCCGGCGAGTTTGGCCGCCAGCAGCTCGTTGGCCTTGGCTTCGATCCACTTGGTGATGTGGGTATCGGCCGGGCCGCCGTTGGTAGGGTTGTATTTGTAGCCACCGCTTTGTGGCGGGTTGTGAGACGGGGTGATGACGATGCCGTCTGCCAGGCCCGAAGTTCGACCACGGTTGTAGCAAAGAATTGCGTGGGAAATGGCCGGCGTCGGCGTGTACTCGTCGCCTTCGGCGATCATCACCGTCACACCGTTTGCCGCCAGGACTTCCAGGGCGCTGGCACCGGCCGGCGTGGACAGCGCGTGGGTGTCGATCCCGACGAACAATGGACCGTCAATGCCCTGGGCTTCGCGGTACAGGCAGATCGCCTGGCTGATGGCCAGAACGTGCCATTCGTTGAAACTCAGATCGAACGAGCTACCTCGGTGTCCGGACGTGCCAAAGGCGACGCGCTGGGTAGAAATGGCTGCATCGGGCTGGCCGGTGTAATAGGCCGTTACCAGTCGCGGGATGTCGACCAACAGTTCTGCCGGTGCCGGTTTGCCCGCAAAAGGACTGAGTGTCATGCAAAACCTCTGAGAAAGAGTGGTTCGGGAATAGAACGCAGTTTACTGACAGTTTGCTCCGGGCGCGACGTTATCAATTGTCAGGTACCGAGGAGGGTTTGCGCCTCGGCTCAGTCGATCGATTCGAGGCGCAAGGCATCCGCCAACAGACCCAATGCATCGGCGAGGTCGTGGTAACCACCGAAGGTGTGACTCAGGCGCAAATGCTGCCCGTGCAGGCCGTGCAGGCTGAACAGCTCCCCCGGCGCAATCACCACATGCTGCTTGAGCAAACGCTCGAACACTCGATGCACATCGACCTGGCGCAACGAACGAATCCAGATTGTCGCCCCGCCCTGGGGCTCGACGAAGTGCAACGCATCGGGCAGACGCTCTTCCAGCAACCGAGTCATCTGCACCATGCGTTCCTTGAGCAGTCGACGCAACACCAGCAGGTGTTGATCAATGCGTCCGTTGCTGTACAGCCGCGCAATAGCTTTCTGACGAATCAGCGACAAGCGGAAAGCGCGCAGCAGAAAGTGCCGTTGCAATTCGGCACGCAGCTGTCGCGACAGCAAATAGCCGAAGGGTGCCTCCGACCCGATGATTTTCTCGAATGTGGAGAACACGATCAGCCGATCCGGGTCCAGCAGATCACGAAACCGCAGGCCGCTCGGCTCGAATTCGAGCTCGCCGTAACAATCGTTTTCCAGCACCCAACTGCCGTGTCGCTCCAGCAACTGTGCGGTGATTTGCCTGTTGCTGTCAGGCGCCACACTGCCCCGGGGCATATTCAGCCTCGATGAAAGCATCACCAGTCGTACCTGCTCAGTCTCAAGCAGCTTCTTCAACTGCTCAGGATCCAGGCCACCATTGGCTTGCAGCGGCAGCTCGACCACCTGCACCTCCGCGTCTTGAAACAGGCGCAGAATGGCCCAGTCGCACGGTGATTCGACCACCACCACAGCATCCTTGAGACCAAGGACGGCGATCAATATTTCCAGTACGCCACGCAGATCGGCGCCGATATAGACATCATCAGCATGCCAGCAACGGGTCGGCGAAGTGGTGTAGCGCGCTGCCAGGGCTGCGCGCAGCTCCAGCTCGCCGCAGGGTTGCGAAGACGGTTGCGGCTGGCGCGGATACTGGCGCAGCAGTTCTCTCTCCAGTAACAGCAACGGGCTATCCAGGGGTTGTAATAACGCCGGTTCATCGGCGCTCAGCACCAGCATGCCGGGACGCCTGGCATTGACATAAACCGTTTCGAGCAGGTCCTTGCCGCTACCGGGCATGCCGATTGAGGACACGGGGAGCGCGTAGTAGCCTGATTTGGCCACTGAATAGACGCGCCCTTCCTTTTCCAGCAGCGAATAAGCGTACTGAATGGTCGAGATCGACACACTCAGGCGGTGCGCCAACTGCCGCAATGAAGGCAGGCGCACTTGCATGTCACTGCCCGGCTCATTGATCAGGTTAGTCAGGTAACGGTACACCGCCTGGTACGCAAAATCGGTATCTCGTGGTCCTTTCATGGGTAATGGCCGAACAGACTACGAACGTCGTGACGCATCCTTGCCGGATCCGTCGAACCAGTCACTTTCACCGGCCCGTCGACCATTCGCCAGCCACAGTCGTTTCACCGCCAGGCTCCACGACTTCAGCTTGCCCACCCACCTCGACGCTTTCCAGGCCGAGAGCCCTGCCCTCATCCCGAACCACCGGCCCCATGCGGTAAAGCCTACTGATCAGACTCACGGGCAACCCGCTGACATCGACCATCCATTGCAGAACCTGCTCGGGAGCCGGGCCGCCCTGCATTGCCCGGTGCAAGTCCGGCAACGCCACGAGCATGCCGGGATGGCACTGACGGAGAAAATGCTCAAGCGCCGCGCCGTTATCGACAAACGGGGCAAACAGTAGACACACCAGTTGAGCCTCGCTCAAACCGAGGCTCTTTTGTGCTTCAGCCGATGCCAATGCGCGCTGGTCGGTCATCGTCATCGGGTTGCCGAAGGTTTCCATGGCCTGTTCGCAAAAGCGCTCTGGAACGTGTTTGCGACGCATCATCACCAGCGCCCGCTGCAGGTACTCGCCAATGCCTTCCTCGTAGCTGCGACCCTGTACAAAGCACGCTTGCAAGCCACGAAGATGCGCGGATATCGACAAGCTGACGTAGCCGTTATCACTGAGCTGAGCCGACAACTCGTCAGGTTGAAACCCGAGGAAATCGGTGAGCAGTGGCCAGCGCTCTTCCAGGTTGCTGACCAGCATGTCGTGAATATCGATGAAGGTCGTGCGGCGACACGCTTCAAAACGTTCGGCGGGACGCCACGCCGCCTGGGCAGACTCAGGATAAAACTCGCGGTAGCAATCGCTGCCCAATTCATCGAGTCGCGCGAACAGACACTCGTAGCCCGTTTCGTGACAGTCCGGCGCCTTGAGCCCGGCCTTGGCCGCCGCACGATTCAACCCCTCGAGAAACTGCTTCTGCCGACGGGGCGTATCGCTACTGATCAATGCGTCGACACCCTGGTCCCAACGGGCGATTTGTCCGTAAAACTCGCCGGTCGCCAGATACCCGTCATCCCACAGATCAAGCGGCCCGTCCCAGACACGGCGGTGTCCGACCATCAGCAGATTGAGCCGATTCGACTCACGACCGGCTTCGGAGATCGGCGCCAGATGATTGAACGGCAGGACTTCGCGATTATCGACCATCAACACTTCGACCCGGGGATCGTCGTAGAGAAACAATGCACTGCAGCTGCGATGGATGTTTTCCAAGGCTGTCGAGGCCGCACCGTTCAAGCGCAAGGTCGCCACTCGCAGCTGAAACGTCGCCGGTGCCCGGCCGGCAATACTCAGCTGCGCGGCACGCAGTAGCGCCAGGGTGTAGCAGCTGTCGCGGGACCCGGACTGGATCGACAGCACCTTGTAATCGCCGATACGCTCCAAACCTCCTGCGGACATCACCAGGCGCTGAATCAGCAATTGCAATGCCGTGCGCTCGGCGCGAGAGAAAAAACCCAGCAAGCGCTGCAGCATTTGCTGATAAACATAGTTCATTGCCTGATCATGGGTAGCGGTCATCATTATTTACCTGTGACTCAAAAGTGCGATGCCACGCAAATAACGAGGTGTATTGCGCAACAGGTTGTTTGTCATGAATGGAGTGCCGGTGCTGTTATTCAAATGCTAGCACTTAAGCATTGTGTAATTATTTGAAATGTTTGAACGCTACGGGTAACCCAGGGAGATCCATATCGGCGCAATGCCCCGCAGAACGGGCGCCTTGGGCTCCGGCGGGTTTTCCTAGGAAATTTCCGACAGCGTCCCACAGACACTTAGCACAAGAAATAAAGAAAGAAGTTGCCCATGAATGTAAGACAACTGAGCGACGCCGCATTATTTGTTGAGCATATATTGCCGGCGCGCATTGAGGAGTTTCAGCCTGATACTCAGCCATGACTCTTTCCTTGAGATGAAAGTAATCATTCAATTATCAGGGCTTACATAATGATTAGAAGATACAGATTGAGAGCAAAAACCAGCTCAGTTGCTGAACCGGACCACCGACAGATCGATGACACGTCTCATTTTGGAGCGACTGCCAGCAGAAGAGTCCGTGTTCGGCGGACTCTTGGCGGAGGAAGGGTTAAGCAGGTTCGACCTGAAGGGCGACCCGTTCGCGACAGGGGCATTCGCCCATATAGCGGTGCGCTTCGACAAACTCGGAAAACGGGAAGACCCGGGTTTTGAGCGGCAGCAGCACGCGGTCGGCGGTCAGTTGGTTGATGTCACGCAGGGCACGCTGCAATGCGACCTGGTCCTGAATGATGCCCAGTTCCGGCTTGCCGGTGAAGTTACCGATGCAGTGCACGAAAAACTGAATGTTCTTCTGGAACGCCGCGCAGGCCGGGAACGGCGTCTGGTTACCTCCTTGCAGGCCATAGAGCACCAGGCTGCCACGAGGGGCGAGCACATCGCCGAGCAGCGACATCTGCGGCCCGCCAAGGCCATCGAACACCACATCGACGCCGCGGTTATCAGTGATCTTGTTGATCTGCATCAGCAGATCCTGTTCTTCGGTGACGATGACTTTCTCGGCGCCCAGGGACAGCAGGTACTCACGCTCATCCGCGGTTTTTGTCGCAGCAATCACCCGCACACCAAGGGCTTTGCCCAGTTGCACGAACGACGGTCCGGCGCAGTGGCTGGCGTCGGTCACCAGGGCAAATTGCCCGGGTTTGACTCGCGCCAGATCAACGTAGGCAAAGTAGGCGACCAGCAGCGGCGTGTAGTGCACGCTGGCCTCGATCGGGCTGAGCACGTCCGGGTAGCGGGTCAGCGCCGTGCGTGGCAGAACGATCTGTTCGCCATAGACCGGGTAGTCGTTAGGGCTTTCGGCCGGGAAACTGGCAACCTTGTCACCGACAGCCAGGTCATCGACGCCCTCGCCGAGCGCGGTGACCACACCGGCCATTTCACTGCCAAGGCCTGACGGCAGACGTGCATGGGATGAGGCCAGGTTCTGGCGCCAGAGAATGTCATACCAGCTGATGCCTATCGCTTCGACGCGCACCTGCACTTCGCCCGGCGCAGGCAGAGCGGCCGCATGCTCTTCGCATTTGAGCACCTCGGCTGGACCAAACTTGTGAAAACGGATCGTGCGGGACATCGCAAACCTCGTCAAAGTAACCTCTAATGCCCTGAACTCTATCTGGGCTTTCTACCCAAGACCATCAGTGGCTATTAATAGTCGACATGCCTGTCATTGATTCCGCAGCGACGGCGACATCATCCAATGCCGTGAAAAACCGAAGCAGCCTTTCAGAAAAAACTGAATTACCCTGTGCAGAGTACCAGTCTTTCCCCGTAAGATTCATGCCGGCCATTGTTCTCATATGGCCGCTCACGTCAAGTTTGCTGACTCTGCCAGGACTCCAGATGAATCGTAATGACCTGCGTCGTGTCGACCTGAACCTGTTGATCGTTTTCGAAACACTGATGCACGAACGCAGCGTGACCCGCGCTGCGGAAAAATTGTTCCTCGGCCAGCCGGCCATCAGTGCGGCGCTCTCGCGCCTGCGCGGGCTGTTCGATGACCCGTTGTTCGTGCGTACCGGCCGCAGCATGGAGCCTTCCGCCCGAGCAGTGGAAATCTTCGCCCTGCTCTCTCCAGCCCTGGATTCGATTTCCACCGCGGTCAGTCGTGCGGCGGAATTCGACCCGGCGACCAGCACCGCGGTGTTCCGCATCGGCTTGTCGGATGATGTTGAATTCGCGCTGCTGCCAATGCTGCTCAAACGGCTGCGCGCAGAATCGCCGGGAATCGTGCTGGTGGTGCGTCGGGCCAACTACATCCTGATGCCGAGCCTGCTCGCCTCGGGCGAGATTTCCATCGGCGTTAGCTACACCGCCGACCTGCCGGCCAACGCCAAGCGCAAAGTGCTGCGCCGCAGCATGCCGAAACTGTTGCGGGCCGACACGGTACCGGGGCCGTTGAGCCTGGATGACTTCTGCGCCCGCCCCCATGCCTTGGTTTCGTTCGCGGGCGACCTGAGCGGCTTTATCGATGAAGAGCTGGAGAAGCTGGGGCGCAAACGGCATGTGGTGCTGGCGGTGCCGCAGTTCAATGGGCTCAGTACGCTTATCAGTGGCACCGATATTGTTGCGACCGTGCCTGATTACACCGCTGAAGCGTTGACGGCGGCTGGTGGTGTGCGAGCCGAAGATCCGCCGTTGCCGGTGCGCAGTTTTGAGCTGCACATGGCTTGGCGTGGGTCGCAGGATAATGATCCGGGGGAGCGGTGGTTAAGGTCGCGGATTCAGATGTTCTTTGGGGACCCCGATAGCTTGTAATGGAGTTCCAGTAAATTCCATAAAACTGTTTTATAACAAGCGCTTATTGGTAATTTCGGTCCACTGCCGCCTGTCTAAATCCAATGGATTCCACGACTCATGGGGGCATAACCGGGGCAAATTTCGGTTCCTTAAAAAGGATGCCCCCACCGATGCCCCCAGATAATGCGGTTGTTTTCAAACGAAAACTCAGCGATGCCTTGATCCGCTCGCTGACCGAACCCGGCAAACACGCCGATGGCGAAGTCCCTGGCCTCTACTTGGAGGTAAGGGGTGTCGAGCAAGGTCGGCAATAATTGGAGCGGGAAACGAGACTCGCATCTAGCGTCCGACCCATTGAAATCTAAAGGGTTTCGTTGCTTCCTGAAGCAGGAAAGGACTTGATTCTGGACTTGTTTTCAGTGGGTATCAAGAAGAGAAAGGACGTGATCCCTGGCTCTAGCGGTCAGACTGGAAACGGCCCACCACGCTAACTGCGACTCAGGTCAGATAGACCCTCTTCACTTCGAAGCTGCCGGCTCATGTCATCGCAACTTTGCGACCCGTCTGTCAACCATTTGGACATCACGGGCGGGCGCTCTGCTATTCCCAACTCTCGGACGAAATCATCAGGTGGAATCGTGCCGTCTGCAGAGTGGAAAAGACCTCGCATCACGACCACGCCGTCCGTCGACCGCTTTACGCCAGGGTCTACGAAACAGCAGAAACAGAAGACGAAACCAGAGATTCATAGGGATACCGATGATGAGAAAACTATGTAGGCAAATGTGGTGCCTGCTTGGAATTGGGAGCGGAAATCGGGTGCAATTTCTCATCGAACTCATCAAGTGAGACGAATGAAAGCCCTTGCAGTGTGTCCAGCGAACGCAGGTGCTGTCGATACATCGCCAACTGAGTGACACGTGCTTCCTGAGAAATGTACGGTACGTGATAGGCAACAAAGGTCGGAAGCACTGTCATTCCGGTATAGGCCAGCGTTCCACGCAGGATGGGCCGGAGCATGTCGTTGAGTTCACCGTGCACACCGCCGCTTACCAACATGTGTGGTTGACCGCCGACAGTGATGGCGAGCATGGCCTTCTTGCCAACCAGGCCGCCCTGATCGTAAAAGCGCTTTCCGCCATAGCAGACGCCAGATACCAATACTCGGTCTATCCAGCCTTTCATGATTGCCGGCATCGAGAACCAATAGATTGGGAAGTTGAAGATCACCAGATCGGCCTCCAGCAACTTGTCCAGCTCCTTCTGGATGTCCGGTGCAAGTGTGCGTTGCGAGCAATTGTGACGCTGTTCCAAGGCATACGTCAGGTACTCGGAATTTACGCGGCAGCCAAAATCAGCTGCGCTGGCGACCGGATTCCAACTCATGGCATACAGGTCAGACACTTCGACAGAGTGCCCTTGCCCCCGCATTTCTTCGACCGCCAGATCTTTCATGGCCGCATTGAACGATTGCGGCTCGTTGTGCGCATGGATAATGAGAATGTGCATTGGACAGCTCTCCATTGGATTGGCCATCCAATCAGCCGGTGATGTCTTTGCCGAAGATTGCGCGTGCGATGACTAGCTTTTGAATCTCATTGGTTCCCTCATAGATTTCGGCGATCTTGCAATCGCGATAGATCTCTTCGACACGGTAGTGCGAACCATCCGCCGCGAGCTCGCGCATAAAGCCATAGCCACCAAAGATCTGTACCGCGTCGCGGGCGAACTCACCAGCAAGGTTGGTGCCGTACCATTTGGCCATTGCGGCCTCGGGCTCCGGGAAAGCGAGTCCTTCGTCCATGCGTAAAGCGGCCTTGAGATATAGGTTGCGGGCGTTCTCGATTTCAGTGGCGCGTTCAGCCATCTTGAACTGCCAGTGTTGGAACTGCGCAATGGCTTTGCCAAAAGCCCGGCGCGTCTTGAGCCGCGCGATACTGTGATCAAACAATGCCTGAGCCATGCCGGTTCCGCTGGCGGCAATCCCGATGCGCCCGAACGTCAGTGTTTGCAACGCTATCTTGAGACCTTCACCGGGCTGGCCAACAACATTCGTCATGGGCACTTTGACGTTGTCGAAGTAGATGTCCGCCGTCAGTTGGCCATGGTTGCCCATTTTCTTGTCGGGTTCGCCAACACGAACACCTGGCCAATTCAACTCGACCACCAACTCGGTCATGCGCGCGCCATCGACACAGAGCAGTACAACAAAGTCGGCAACTGGGGCGTTGGAAATGAAACGCTTGCGGCCGTTGACGATGTAACCATCTTCGGTGCGCGTAGCATGGGTGCCCATGGCCTCAACGCTCAAGTCGGTACTGGCATCTGGCTCGGTAGTCGCGAAACTCCCTATCTTGTCGCCACTGAGCAAAGGCTTGAGATAGCGTTGCTTGATCGAGTCCGACCCGTGGTTCAGCGCATTACCCGCGAGAATGCAGTGCACGTCCACGATGGCGGCCACCGAGTTCGAATGGTAGGCCAGCTCCTCGATCATCACGGCAGTGGCTGCGGTGGGGTATTTGAGCCCTCGCCCGCCAACATCGGTGGCAAAGGGAATGCCGAATAAACCGGCCTTGGCCATTTTGGCGAACAAGTCACGCGGGAACGCTGCAACGGACTCCTCTGTGTGACCAATGGCGTAAGCCACCGGGGCGACATGTTCGTCGGCGAAGCGACGAATCTCCTGGCGGATAGCCAGGATTTCCTGGGGGGTATTCAGGTCGTGATACAGGCGATCCTGGTGACGCGCAACAGTCGCATTGACCGAAGTATTGGCAAGATGGGTCATGGTTATCTCTTCTGTAGCCTGGGGAAGCAACGTGATGTGAACGGTATGGAAACTGATGGAATGACGTAATAGGCAAAAACGACGGCAAATATGCGAATATCGCCATCCACGCCAAAAAAGGCTCCGCCATGACCACCGTTGCGATTCTGGGTTTTGACGACTCCTATGCCTCCGTTGTGGGAGGTTTTGCTGACATGCTTCAGGTTGCCAACGCGCACATGTCAAAACAGGGGATGCCACTGTCGGGTCTGTTTGAATGGCATTTCATATCGCAGAACGGTCGGCCTGTGCGCGCGAGCAATGGCCTCGAGCTTGGCATGCGGGCGCTGCCGAAGAACCAGCATTATGATTTGGTCTTTATTCCCAGCCTGCATTATCGCGGCTGGCAGCATTTCCAGGGTTTCCTGGAAAAACAGGGAGCTGTGCGTGACTGGCTGGTTAGCCAATGGCGAAATGGTGCATGGCTCTGTGCCAATTGCACGGGTACCTTCCTGCTTGCTGAGACGGGTTTGCTCGACAATAAAGTGGCGACGACCACTTGGTGGCTGGAGGGGCATTTCCGCAGCAGATTCCCGAAGGTTGATCTGCAAATGCGTCCAGTGGTGACTGAGTCTGAACGTCTGGTATGCGGTGGCGCACATGCCACATTTTTGTTGCAAGCGGTTCACGTGCTTAACAAATTCGCGGGAGAGGCCATCGCCAGGCAATGCGCCCGCAGCATGCTGATCGATTTGACCCAAACGACGCAGACACCTTTCCAGCCGCTTATTGCCGACAAGACCCACAATGATCCCTTGATTCAACGCGCGCAAAAGTGGCTTCAGGATCACTTGGCGGAACAGGTGCGCATGACAGACCTGGCGCAGAAGTTGGCCGTCAGCGAACGTACATTGATACGCCGCTTCAATAAGGTGCTTGAGCAGTCACCGCTCACCTATCTTCAGAACCTACGCGTTGATACGGCGCGAGCTTTACTGGAGGCTGGCGACCTGAGTACCGAGCGAATCGCTCACTATGTCGGTTACAGTGATATCAGCTCATTTGCACGCCTGTTCCGTGAGCGCGTTGGATTTACTCCGGGGGCTTATCGAGCCAGGTTTCAGTTACCCATGGAGGACTGACCAAGCCCTGCCGCCAGCAGATCGCCTGACCCATTCACTTCAAACCGCTACCCTCGCCTACCGTGCTGGCGAGGACAAAGAATGCACGGGAGGTTTTCAGCAAGATTGCAGGGGATGGCTTGCCAAAAATGCGACGACTCGCTCAATGACCTCGTCCGGCCGGGAATCAGCAAAAAAATGTCCGCCCACTATCGCAGAAGCCTCCATCATCGTGCAGCGATCCACCCAAGTGGCGGGTAAATCATAGTGTTTGGCCATCGCACCTGAGGCGCCATAGAGGATCAGCGCGGGCGCGGTGATGCGTCGTCCGGAATCGGACATGTCGTCTGCCAGATCCACAGTGAGTGCGGCGCGATAGTCGTTGCAAAACCCAGCGATCGTTGCCGGATCACGCCAGGCTTTCCGATACGCCGCCAGTTGGTCAGCATCAAAATCCTCCGGCCCTGCGGCACCCCAGCCGAAAAGGCAGCTCTCGAAAAAGAAATCGGGATCCGCCGCAATCATGCGCTCCGGAAAGGGTGCGGGCTGAGAAAGAAAAAACCAATGCCAGTAACTGTGGGCTATGTCCTTGCGCAGATCTGTCAGCATCACAGCCGTAGGAACGATGTCCATCAGCGTGACGCTCGCCACCACGTCTGGATGATCCAGTGTCATCCTGTATGCAGTGCGCGCGCCACGGTCGTGTCCCACAAGATGGAACCGTTCATGTCCGAGCACACGCATAAGTCCGACCTGATCCGCGGCCATGGCGCGAAATCCGTAATTTGACAGATCCGCTTGAAGCGGCGGTTTATCCGATGCCCCATACCCACGCAAATCAGCACAGACAACCCGATAGCCACGCGCGACCAGCCCAGGTGCGATACGTGCCCAGAGCGCCATGGTCTGCGGAAAACCGTGGAGCATCAGGATGGGGTCGCCTTTACCCGCTGCAACACAGGCAATTTCCACATCGCCTACAGCAATTTGGTGCGTTTCGAAGTTCTCGAACATGGGGTCGCCTATAGGTGTGAGAGCCTCGAAAAGTTGTTTGGTGATAGGTATCAAGACCTTCCCATTAAGAGCATCGGCGTTATTTAACCCTGACGATGACCTTGCCTTTTGCCCGACCGGTTTCAACATAGGCCAAGGCATCCGGAGTCGATTCGAATGGAAAAACCCGGTCCACCACCGGGCGTATGACACCGGAATCGATGAGCGCAGTAAGCTTACGCAACTGGTCACCGCTGGCTTTCATGTAAAGGAATGAATAGCTGACGCCACGGCGTTTAGCTTTTTTCCTGATCCCGTAACTCAACAGGCCCATGACCAGTTTCAGGAATCCGGACAATCCAGCGTTTTTCGCAAAATCAGCATCCGGTGGTCCAGAGATCGAGATGAGCTTTCCACCAGGCTTGAGTATGCGCAACGATTTCTCAAGTGTATCCGTGCCCAGGCTGTTCAAGACCACATCGTAATCGTGCAGGACCTTTTCGAAATCGTCTTTGCGGTAATCGATCACGATATCTGCACCGAGGTGCTTCACCCACTCGACATTCGCCGTGCTCGTGGTCGTCGCGACAGTCGCCCCCAGGTGCTTGGCCAGCTGAATGGCCAATGTTCCCACGCCACCGGAGCCCGCATGGATAAGCACCTTTTGACCTTTCTTCAGGTTCGCTTTTTCGACCAGCGCCTGCCAGGCCGTCAAGCCAACCAGAGGGATCGAAGCTGCTTCTTCCATTGTGAGACCTTTCGGCTTGATCGCCAGCGAGCCTTGATTGATCGCAATGAATTCAGCAAATGCACCGATTCGATCGTCATCTGGCCGCGCATAGACCTCGTCGCCCGGCTTGAATTGCTGCACTTGTGAGCCAACCCGCACGACGATCCCGGCCAAATCATTGCCCAGAATAAGCGGCATGCGATAAGGCAAAATCATTTTGAACTCACCGTCCCTGATTTTTAAATCCAGAGGGTTCACACCCGCCGCATGAATCTGGACTAAAACGTCAACCTTGCCCAATTCAGGTTCTGGCATTTCGGTCGCCCGTAACGCAACTTTTTTTCCATAGCGTTCGATAATGAATGCTTTCATCGTACTTCCTTACTCCTGGCGTACCCAGGTCTGTGAACGCCCCAGCAGCGGCGTGCCAATGTAGCCGCGCACGCTGAGTTTTTTACCGTTGTCGGTCAGGTGGACTTTACTGCTATAGACCTTGCCGTTATCCGGATCGAGGATTTCGCCATCGGTGTATTCTTCGCCGTCCTTGCGCAAACCGGTAAGAATGGTCAGGCCTACAATCAACGCATTCTTGTTCACGCCATCACATTTGCCGCACTTCGGATTCTGGTCTTCGCTCGGGGCGGGAAACGCTTTTTCGATAACGCCCTTCAGAGTGCCATCGGACTCGGTGATTCGAATCAATGCCCTCGGCTTGCCACTGACGTCGTCGATGTTTTGCCACAGACCAACGGGCGAATTATCGTCTGCCCACAGTGCCGATGACATGACTGCTGCTGCCGCCAGGGTGAGTCCGAAGATACCTGCTTTGAGCGTACGCATTGTCTGAATCCTCATGATTGAGCGAATTTTCTTGTCGGCTTGATGCCATTTTCAGAGTATGAAATTGGCCCTGTGGCTCACGGCTATCGGATTGCGCTTGCTGTGTTCAGATCGCTTTCTGAGCAAGCTTCCAGTCGCGCGAGACATATAACGCTGTTATTTGATAAACATAACGCCGTTATGGCAGTATTGCAACATGACCACTGATAACTCACTCCCTAATGCCCCCACCCGCCTCGTCGAGGCAACCATCCGTGTGCTTGCGACTAACGGCCCGTCCGAAGTCAAGGCCCGTTCGGTAGCGAGCGAAGCCGGCCTGTCGACGATGGGGGTTTACACACACTTCGGCGGAGTGCCGGAACTTCTACAAGCAGTCGCTGACGAGGGATTCAAGCGGTTGGCTGCAGTCTTCAAGCGTGTGCCAATCACGGATGATCCGATAACTGACTTATGTGCGATGCTCCTGGCTTGCCGAGACCTTGCACGAAGCAATCCCCATCTGTACGACTTAATGTTTGGTCTTTCGATTGACGGCAGATATAGCCCCTCACGAGGTACCATGAAATCGATTGCAGATGGGCAATCGGAAGCCTTCAAGGCGACATACGCGATTCTGATCAACGCGTGTGCTCGCTTGGTTGATGCCAAATGCGTTCGCAAAATCGATCCTGCCCTCATCGCGCCACAGCTGTGGAGTGCCGCGCATGGATTCATCATGCTCGAACTCGCTGGCCACTTCGCAGGCACGGCCAATCCTGCTTCGCAGATCCTGGTAGCGACGTGTAACAACATTGTTGTCGGCTTGGGAGCGAAGCGCGAAAAAGTGGAATCTTCCACTGCTGGCGTAATTGCCGGGTAGGCAACTCCGCTAGAACCTTGAAAAAACCGCGCAACCCTGCAGTAACGCGGAGCGAACAGTATTTCAGTTCAAGTACGCAGCCACTCGGCATGTTCAGAGGTTGGGTCAACCGGTTCGCTCATGCAGAGAAGGAACCGATCATTACAGATGCTCGTATGCTTTGCGGCTCAATGCTCATATGTGCAGCAGGATAGGGATCTGTATCGAGGCCACGCGCTTATTATCAGGATGGCTGAGCACGCCACTGGACGGTTTGGTAGCTACCGCCTCACCTAGCTCATGAACACCTTCGTTATTGCGGGCCTGTGGAATCTGCGCCATTGCGTACTCGGCGAGTGCCGTGATGGTCAGCGCAGGATTAACCCCAGGATTTGCAGGCATCGCAGCGCCGTCACAAACCAACAAGTTCTGGTAACCAAAAACGTGTAGGTTCTGATCAATCACGCCGCTTTGGGCATCGGCGCCGATCACGGCACCGCCCAGCACATGGGCTGTTGTCGGAATGTTGCCCAGCGCTTCCAGTACGTTGCTCTGGGCAATACCGCCGGTGTGCCTGGCCAACCATTGAGCCGCCCGGTTGCCCATCTCGATGTAAGTCGGATTTGGCTTGTCGCGATTCTGCTCGGTGACGAGACGGTAGCCGCGACCCAGCCAACGCTTGCTGGGGCGTAGTGCAATCGCATTGTCCAATGTCTGCATCACTAGCAGCATCACCATGTGTCGGCTCCAGCCCCATGGCCATAGCGACTTGAGCCATCGCGTTGGGTGCAACACGATATTCCCCAGCCACTTCAGCGGCCGCGTCATGCGGTTACCCTTACCGACCAGCAACGTGCAAAGCAAACTGAGGAAGTCGGCGTTGCGACCGTAGGTGAGAAACTCGATGTGGGTATCCTGATCGACATGCACACTGCTGCTGGCGGTAACATCGTTCCAAGTCTTGCGGTCCTCGGGCAGGCGCACGTTCAGAACCGATTCGCTGTTGGTGCGCACCAGTTCACCAAGGCGATCGCTGACCCGGGGCAACGAGCCGCCGTGCTTGCAGTTGGCCAATAATTCGTTGGTACCGAGAGCCCCGCCGGCGAAGATCACTCCGCGGGCGGTGTAAGTATGGCGATCACGGGTGAACCAGGCGCCGGGGCGCTGGGCGGTCACACGGTAGCCGTCACTACCATCGGCTGCCCCGAGTGGGCTCACATCAACGACCTCACGCTCTGCCAATATCTGCACACCGCGTTTCTCTGCGAACCACAGGTAGTTTTTCACCAGCGAGTTCACGGCACCGACGCGGCATCCCACCATACAGGCGCCGCAACGTATACACCCGGTACGGTCAGGCCCTTCCCCACCGAAATAGGGGTCCTTGACGGTTTTGCCCGGTTCGCCAAAGAACACTCCGGTGGGTGCTCGAGTGAATGTGTCTTCGGTTCCGAAGTGTTGCGCCATCTCCCGGGCCAGTTGCTGGTTCGTCGAGTCGAATGGCACCGTCTTTACCCCAAGCATGCGTTCGGCCGTATCGTAGTGAGGCTGCAATAGCCTGTCCCAGTGGCCGAGCTCCCGCCACTGCACGTTTTCGAAGAACTCTGGCTTGGCGCGGTACAACACACCGCCATACACGGTACTGCCGCCACCGACACCCGACTGGCTGGGAAAAAAGACATGGCGAAACAGCGACATGCGCATGATGCCCTTCAAACCCAATGCGGGTGCCCACAGATATTTGTTGAGCTGCCAGGCCGACTTGGGAAGGTCTTCGTCGCGATAGCGACGGCCGCGTTCGAGTACCCCGACGCGATAGCCTTTCTCCACGAGGCGCAGCGCCGAGACGCTGCCGCCAAATCCCGATCCGATCACCAGCCAGTCGAAGTCTGCGTTTTTCATGATGTGTCCCCTTCTACGTGCCGATTGCTTTGCGCCTAAAGTCCATCAGGTAATTACCTGTCAATCGACATATTCGGTCCACATCTTGCGCAGCCTCAGCTTGTCGACTTTGCCCACGGCATTCTTTGGCAGGCTGTCGATGATGCTGATCGTGGAAGGTCTTTTGTAACGCGTCAGCCGGTCAGTGCAGTGCTCACTCAAGCCCTCCTGGGTACCGGCGAATCCCGTACGAAACGCGACGTAGGCAACAACAATTTCGCCAAGGGTCTCGTGAGGGACACCAATCACTGCTGCTTCAAGAACCCCCGGAAATTCGAACAACACATCCTCGATCTCCTTTGGATAGATGTTCTCGCCGCCGCGAATGATCATCTCTTTAAGGCGCCCGACGATGGCCAGATAACCGTCTTCGTCGATCCGGCCAATGTCGCCGGTGTGCAGCCAGCCATCGACGATGGTCTTCGCTGTTTCCTCGGGCTTCCCAAGGTAACCGCGCATGACGTTAGGACCTTGAACCAGCACCTCGCCAGTGGCGCCCTGCGGCAAATGCACACCGCTCGGGTCGGCGATTGCAATGCGTTGCCCGGTGAAGGGCAGCCCGACCGTACCGACCTTGCGTAGGCCGTCGAAGGGGTTGATGGTCGAAGCGCACGTGCCTTCGGACAGGCCATATCCCTCAAGCAGCGGAAAACCGAAACGCGCTTCAAATTTTTTCAGTAGTTCCGCCGATGCAGGCGCCGCGCCGCAGATGCCATACCGAAGACTGGAGGTATAAGGTTTTACCTCACGAGGTAACGCGCTAAGCATTGCGTAGATGGTTGGCACTGCAGAGAAGTACGTGGGTCGAAGCCACTCGACATCCTCAAAAAACGTGTCGACGTTGAAACGCTTGCGAATCGAAACCCGACCACCGCTTGATAGCGGGACAAGAGTGCTCACCACAATGCCGTTTACGTGAAAGAGTGGAAGTATCAATAAACAGTGGTCTGCTGCCGTGACCTTGAGTGAGTTTCGCCCCATTTCCGACATGGCTTCAATATTGGCGTGATCGAGCATCACGCCCTTCGGCAGGCCGGTAGTGCCACTGGTGTAGATCAACAGTGCCAGTGCGTCAGGCTCTTCAAAGGGGACGCCGGTGTAAGACGCCCCCGTTTCCAGAGTGGCGACAGGCAGGGACTGCAGATTCGGGACTATGACTTCGCCGCTGGCGTTGATGAGCAGCTTCGCCCCCGAATCAACCAGTTGATGAGTGGCTTCCTTGCTGGTCAGCCCAGGATTGATCGGCGTGACCGCCGCCCCCAGACGCCAGGCAGCGAACATCGCCACCACAAACTCCACTTGGTTGGGCAACATGATCGCAACGACGTCTCCAACGCCCACCCCCCTGTCCGCGAATACTCCCGCTGCCGCGAGGACTCTGGAATGGAACTGCCGGTTAGTCAGGTTGCTGCTGTCGTCAGCGATGCACAGACCATCAGGCTCTGTCACCGCGCGCAAATCTGAAAGTTTGGAAAAGCACATTATTGTTGTTCTCTCTAAAAGTGACGGAAACGCTTGAATCAATTGGCTGAAGAGCCGAGTAGATGTTTCGTCAGAAATTGAGTCTGATCCTTCACCAGTTCTTCGAACGCGTCGCCCATGTAGAACTCGAAATGCCCCGCCGCGTAGAGTTTGGTTTCTCCATGCGGCGCCTTGCGCACCAAGGCGATCGTCTGTTCCGGTGGCGTGACGGTGTCAGTGGTGCTGACGCAAAACAGGATGGGGAGCTTCACCTTAGAGGCGGAGCGTCCGGGTCGATAAGCCATGATTTCCGGGAGCACCCGTGCGGCGACGTGATTGACGAACACCATCCCCTTCGGCACCAAGGCCAGATAACCCGGCAGGGCATCATGCGCATTCATCAAGGCTGGCTGACCGGGAGCGGCAGCGATTGGCACCATCACGGGCGGGCGACCCAGTAGCCTGGCTGCAAAATCACGCAGGAGCACCGGCATTACCTGCAGCGATCCCTTCACACCCAGTGCGGCAGTTGAAGCCAGACCATCGGTAAAAGGGCACTGACTGATGGCGGCCAGTAACTCGGGATGCCGGCTGGCCACGGTAATCGCATGTCCTCCCCCAAACGAGCTTCCCCATATTCCAACCCGACGCCCATCGACATCCGCGCAGCCTTTGACGAAGTCCAGCGCTGCATCCCAGTCAGCCAGTTGCCGCTTCACAGACATCAACTGTCTGGGCCGACCACCGCTGTCTCCGAAATAACGGTAGGTGAAGGCCAATGTAGCGATTCCCGCAGCGGCGAATCGTTCGGAAAAGGCGTCCAGGCGCATCTCGCGAACCGCACCCAGTCCATGTCCGAGCACTACAATCGGCGGTTTCTCTACGCCAACCGGCAGGTAGAGCCAGGCCGAACAGTAGGTCTCGCCCGATTCAAAGCGAACATCCTGGCAAGTGAATGGGTAGGTAAGCGGTGACATTTGATTCATTTCCTCCCTCCCCCGTTTTGCAGGGGCAAAGAGCCTTGCTCAAGGGTTTGCTCGAAAATGGCCGGGTTGTAGAACGGCACGTTGCCGTCCCGATCCGTGCGCTCAAGGTATTCAACCATGAGCGATTGCGCAGTCTCGGTCGGCGAGATCTTGATGAATTCGGTACGCTCCATATGCAGCCCCTCGTCGAGAGTGGCTGACCCGCCGAAGTACACGGCTCGCTTGACTGCCTCAATCGCCCCTTTGGGTCGGGAACCCAGATACCCGGCCAGCTCGATGGCTCGATCAAGCAGCGCATCTGGAGCAACCACTTCGTCGATGTATCCTATTTCGAGCGCCTTCTGTGGTGACACCGGCCGACCGTCAAGCATCAGCATCAGCGCGCGATGGGCGCCGACCAGTCGTGGTAATCGCTGAGTGCCTCCGCCACCAGGAAGGATTCCAAGTAGCACCTCGGGCTGACCGATGAAGAAATTGCCATCCGCCATCAGGCGGACGTCACACGCTAGCGCGAGCTCGCTGCCAAGTCCCAGCGCAGATCCATTCAGCGCGGCGACGAAAATGACGCCGCTGCGGTTCATCCGTAAAAAAGTGTCGTGCAGCTTGTCGAGTTGCATCCCGCCATCCAGCGGTGTCAGGGACGCAGCTACCGCCAATGGCGCAATACCGCGAACGGTCTTGGCGGTTCGAGCGATCGCCGAGGCCATACTACGCCCGACCGACGGGATACTCTTTCCACCTTCCTGCAGCCAACGAACGTCTGCATGACCGATGAAACGCTCAGGATGAGTTCCGGTGAGCACCACCGCTTTTACCGCGGTATCGGACTCCAGCTTGTCCAATAGCCCCGAAAGCTCATTGGCCATGTCCAACCCCATCAACCCGTGTGGACCTCCATCCAGCCGCGCAACCAACACAGAGCCACGGGACTCCATATCAAGGTATTCAGGCGGCGTATGCATCTTCGTCATCTCTTGGATCCTCCGGTGACAAACGTAAGGAGCAAGCGCTCCCATCAGTATTTCCACCTTCTGACCAGTCATCAGATCAGTCGGAGAGATGGATAACACTGTTATTGCAAAACATAACACCGTTATATTACTCTCGCAATATGCACTGACCTGTACACAAAACCTGAATGCTCAGCTCCTGAAGGGAACCTCTGAAATGAAACCGCACATCACTGTGGTACAGAGCAATCAAACACCCAGAAACCCGACTGAATCCCTTCTTCCTGAATGGAGACCAGCCATCTTCGTCACAGGCGCGGCTTCGGGAATCGGTCGCGCCTGCGCTGAATTGTTTGCGCGGCGCGGTTGGTTCGTGGGGCTATACGATATCGATTCAGAGGGTGTCGCTGCGGTCGCCGCGATCCTGGGAGAGGGCAACGCCGTCTCCGGTGCGCTCGACGTGAGCGATCCCGAAGCATGGAAGCAAGCGCTTATGGATTTCTGGGCACATAGCGGCCACCGGCTTGACGTGTTGCTCAATAACGCTGGGATTCTCGCTGCCGGTCAATTTGAAGCCGTACCGTTGACCAAGCACCAAGCAATGCTTGACGTGAACGTTCAGGGAATGATCACCGGCTGTCACAGCGCCTTCCAGTACCTGCGAGGCACGCCCTGCTCTCATGTCATCAATATGGCCTCCGCCACCGCAATCTACGGCCAGCCCGAACTTGCAACCTACTCGGCGAGCAAGTTCGCCGTGCGCGGATTCACCGAAGGACTCGACCTCGAATGGGGAAAGTTCGGCATTCGCGTGAGCGATATCTGGCCGAGCTTCGTAAAGACCGCAATGGCTGATGACTACGGTCGTATCCCCAGCGCCAGATCGCTGGGTATTCGGCTCACGTCGCACGACGTCGCATCGACCGTGTGGGCTTGCGCGACGTCGAAACGACGAATCCACAAGACCCACTGGACAGTCGGCATGCAAGCCGGATTCTTGTCGTTCGCTACACGTCTCGCGCCTGCGGCTCTCTCCCGCTGGATCGTCCAACGCATTGCGCGATAACGGATAGGTTCATGGCATAGCTATACGCTTTATATAGCGCCATGACTAAACGAACGGTATAGTGAAATCAATAAGAATGACTCAACCTGTTCAGTGAGCGATACATGAAAGCGACCGTGAGATCAGCCGTCCAAGGGACTGGAACAACGCCCAATGCCTTCGACTTGAGGCAGCAGTGGCTTTTCACTGTATTTCAACTGAGCGGAATTTTGTACAATGCGCCATGACAAACAAAACCTACGGTCAACTCTGCCCCTTAGCCCGGTCGCTCGACGTACTCGGAGATCGCTGGACGCTGCTCTTGATTCGCGAACTCCTGTTAGGTCCGAAGCGTTTCAAGGATCTGCTCGCGATCCTGCCTGCAATGGGTACAAACCGGCTGTCCGAACGCCTGGCCATGCTGGTGCAGAACGGCGTCATTCAACAAGTCACCCTGCACACACCTTCCGCCACGCCAGCTTACGAGCTGACGGACTTGGGCGAGCAACTGCGCAAGCCGGTGATCGCGCTGGGATTCTGGGGGCTGAGCCTGCCGATCGACGAACGCATCGATCCGTCCAGTGCTCGTGCGGAACTCATAGCCCTGTGCCTGACAGGCTCGAACGATTCGGCAGCGAGCGCCGGTTTGCAGGAGTTGTACGAGTTTCAGGTGGGGGCGGAAGTCTTCCATATTCGAGTCAACGACGGGAACCTGTTGGCACGCTCCGGGCCGAGCGAAGAGCCCATCGACGTCAAAATACAATGCGACATGGAAACCTTCATTGCGTTAGTCCTGCGCCAGATCACTCCAACTCGCGCACTTCGCGAAGGTCATGCAAAGCTGTTGCAAGGGGATCGGCCAGCCTTCACACGAGTGTGCAAAGTACTCGAATACAAGCCCTAGGACTGCCGGCCTTTCCCCCTTCCCTCGCGCCATGCGGATCGAGGGGGACTTGCCCGCCCGGCATCCGTCATTGCCTCTTTATCAGCGAGTTGCTTGCAGCCTTGTACCCGCGTCTGGCCCGAGGGTACTTGCCTGCCAGGCAAGGCTCTTCTTGCCATCAACGCAACTTGCAACCCCAAAATATATAAATAGGGCAATCGCCTGATTGCCTGTGATATTCCATAGAGGGCTTTGTAACTAAAAAACAACTACGTGTCTGCAAGATCCAATTAACACTCCCCACTCCAGCCCGGCCGGCACTGTTGATGTATACGGCCGCCCACGATTTCTATTCATCCCGACAACAACAACAACAACAACAACAACAACAACAACAACAACAACAACAACAACAGGTACCGTCAGATGAACCATGAATATTTTTCTGCGCTTCGCCCTTCCCAGAAATCAGTACTGCGTTTGAAGCGTCATCTTGAGACAGGGTCCACCCTGATACTCAAGTCAAGCAGTGCATTGTTCAAAACCACTCTGTCATTGGCTATCTGTGGGCAGGCAACTTTATCTTTAGCCAATGGTTTATCTATTAACGAGCAAAGCGTTAGCAGCGCCGGAACTGCTTATGCCGGGCGCTCGTCTGCGGCTCTGGATGCAAGTACTGTCTATGGAAATCCGGCCGGCCTGAGCAAGATAAAGCGCAGGGAAGTGAGCGGAGGGTTCGCCTTGATCAAGGTTAATAGTGATATTAAAAACGCTCATAGCGATGCGCCAGGCACCAACAAAGGAGATTCCGTACCCCTGACGACAATCCCTTTTGGATATTTATCCATACCGATTGACGAACGCTTCACTTTCGGCTTGGGCTTGTACGCTCTCTATGGCCTTGTGAACGATTACGAAAGTTCGTTCCAGGGACGCTACCATGGTTCCTATAGCAAGGTTCAAGTTAAAACCCTGAACTCCGCCGTTGCTTATCGCATCAATGATCATGTCTCTGTCGGAGGCGGGCTAACATTGAACCGTATCGAAAACAATATGCAAACCTATTTGGCCACAGGGCTGCTCAATGGGGGCAACGACACGCAGATCACTATCAAGGGTAACGATAACGCCGTTGGCTATAATTTCGGCCTGATGGTCGACCTGAACGACTCCACCACGTGGGGCGTCACCTATCATTCAAAACTTGATTTTCACGTCAACGGCCATACGCAGGTGAGCAACTCGCCAGGTGCTTTCGGTCTCGATGGCAAGTACAGCAATAAAATTGACATCACGTTGCCAGAGTCGCTGGACACATCGTTTACCCATCACTTTGACGACCGCTGGACTGGCTACCTGGGCGCAACCTGGACCCGATGGAGCCGCGTTCAGAGGATCGAAGCGGTCAATAGTGGTGTACCGCCGCTGGGCCAGCAACTGGGTTTCAACAGCTTTGGAGATGACTTTAAATTACATGACACCTGGTCGATGGCTGTTGGGGCCTCGTACCAGCTTTCCCCGCAATGGCTGTTGCGCAGCGGCTTCGCTTACGATCCATCACCTGCCCGCAACGCCGATCGAAACGTCCGACTCCCCGTGGGCAACCGAAAAGCCGTGACGTTGGGTATAGGTTTCTCTCCCGACACCGACCTGACCATCGATTTGGCTTATGGCTATCTATGGGAATCAACCACCTCCGTCAACCAGGCAAATACAACCGGCGTACAGCCCGGGTACAGCGCGAAATACGACAACAGCGCGCACATTATAGGTACACAGATAACCTACCGTTTCTGACTTGCCCCCTCCTGCGTCTCTGCCTACAGCCTTAACACACTATACTATTCGTATAGCGCTATAAATATACGAATGGTATAGTCATCCTGACAGTGTCATTCCTGCAACCAGTGCCCGCAGCACCATTACAAAAACAAGGAGACCGGCATGACCCGTTTTTTCACGCCTCTACGCAGTGCTTGCCTGAGCAGCATGCAATGAATCCATCTTTCGATTTCGACTACATCGTGATCGGCTCCGGATTCGGTGGCAGCGTGTCCGCCTTCCGGCTGACAGAAAAGGGCTACCGCGTTGGCGTAATGGAGATGGGCCGACGCTGGACGGCCGAGGACTTTCCAAAATCCAACTGGGACGCGCGGCGCTGGATGTGGCGCCCCGGGCTGAAGATGTTCGGTTTCTACAACATGCGCCTGTTCCGTCACGTGATGATCGTCAGCGGCAACGCAGTCGGTGGCGGATCCATTACCTATGCCAACGCCTTGCTGACACCGCGCGATAGCGTATGGAATGAGGGTTCCTGGGCCGGCCTGGCGGACTGGAAACGGATCATGCCGCAGTACTACGCCACAGCAGAGAAGATGCTGGGCGTGACAGAGAGCAAGATCATGGGCGAGGCTGATCTGCGCCTCAGGAAAATGGCGGATCTGCAAGGTGTGGGCCACACGTTTCACCTCCCACGCGTTGGTACCTTCTTTGCTCCCGATGGTGAAGAAGGCGGTCAGACCTACCCGGATCCCTACTTCAATGGTGAAGGCCCGGCGCGCGGAACCTGTACCGGGTGCGGTGGCTGCATGATGGGTTGCAAGCACAACGCCAAGAACACACTCGACAAGAACTACCTTTATCTCGCAGAAAAGCGCGGCGCCCAGGTTTTTGCCGAGACCAAGGTGGTGGACGTGCGACCGCTCAACGGCAAAGAAGACGGCAGTGACGGCTATGAAGTCTTCACTGAATGCTCGACCGCCTGGTTCGCCAAACTGCGCCGCAGTTTTCGCTGCCGCGGTGTGATCTTCGCCGCCTCCTCGTTGGGCACCATGGAATTGTTGTTCAGGCTCAAGCAAAACGGGTCGTTGCCGCGCATCAGCGACGACCTCGGAAAGCGTGTGCGCACCAATGCCGAATCCCTTATCGGTATACGCTTTCCGGCAGCGGACAAGAGCATGTCGCCAGGACTGGCGGGGGGCGGCAGCATCTATCTCGATGAGCACACCCATATCGGAGTCGTGCGCTACCCGGAAGGCTCGGATGCGATAGGCCTGATGATGACCTTGCTATGCGGCGGGCGCCCGGGGTGGATGCGAATATTGACCTGGCTATGGACGCTGCTCAAACATCCACTGCAAGCATTGCTCGTGCACAACCCCGCAGGTTTCGCCCGTCAAACCATGTTACTGCTGGTGATGCAGACAGCGGACGCGTCTCTCGATATGCGACTCAAGCGTCGCTGGTTTTGGCCGTTCGCGAAACAGCTCGCCAGCGAAGGCGGCCCCATCCCCACCTTCATTCCGGAGGCGAATGCCTTTGCTGAAAAGGGCGCAAAGGCGCTCGGTGGCATACCGACCACCTTTCTCTCCGAGATTTTATTCAACATCCCGACCACGGCGCATTGCATGGGCGGCTGTGCGATGGCGGACTCGCCGGAGCGCGGCGTGATGGACGTACAGAACCGGGTCTTCGGCTATCAGAACCTGCTGGTTTGCGACGGCTCGATGCTCAGCGCCAATCTCGGGGTCAATCCAAGCCTGACGATTACCGCGCTGACCGAGCATGCCATGTCGTACATCCCAGTGAAAAACAAGCGGGTATCGAACGCCATCCCGCTGCACACCCTTCAACCTTGAATCAGACCTTATAGAGAACTCACCATGACCGCCTCCTCGCCTGAAGAAAATCTGCTGAGCCAGCCCTTGCAACTCCCGAACGGCAGCGCTTTTCGCAATCGCCTCGCCAAGGCATCCATGAGCGAAACGCTGGGTACCTACAACAATCACCCGACGTTGAAACTGGTCGAGTTGTACCGGCGCTGGTCCGCCTCGGGCATTGGTTTGCTCATCACCGGAAATGTGATGATCGACCGGCGTGCACTCGGTGAACCAGGCAACGTGGTGATCGAGGATGAAGCGGACCTGCCTGTGCTACGCCAGTGGGCTCGTGCGGCAACCGAGCAGGGAGCGGCGATCTGGGTGCAGCTCAATCACCCCGGTAAGCAGTCGACCAAAGGCTTGAATGCCAGCAACCTCGCGCCATCGGCCGTGCCCTTTCGCGAGGACATGGCCGCGCTCTTCGAGACCCCACGCGAAGCCACCACGGCCGAGATCGAAGACATCATCCGGCGCTTTGGACGCAGCGCGGCCATCTGCAAGGAGGCTGGCTTCAGCGGCGTGCAGATCCATGGCGCGCACGGTTATCTGATTAACCAGTTCCTCTCGCCACACCACAATCGGCGTACGGATGAATGGGGTGGCAGCCCGGAAAAACGTCGACGTTTCGTCTTGGCTGTTTACGCCGAGATTCGCCGCCAGGTCGGTGCCGAATTTCCCGTCGGCATCAAGCTCAACTCCGCAGATTTCCAGCGCGGCGGCTTCACCGAAGAGGAATCGATGGCGACGATTCATGCACTTGCCGAAGCAGGCATCGACCTGATTGAGATTTCGGGGGGCACCTACGAGGCTCCAGCCATGAGCGGCGGGCTCCAGGAAACGAAAAAAGCATCCACCGTAGCGCGTGAGGCTTACTTTCTTGAGTTTGCTGAAAAGGTGCGCGCCTCGATCAAGGTACCTTTGATGGTCACTGGCGGTTTTCGCAGTGCCGCCGCCATGAACGCTGCGCTGCGCTGCGGAGCGCTCGATGTCATTGGCCTCGCGCGGTTATTGGCCATTGATCCCGAGGCACCGGCGGCCCTGCTGCAAGGGCAGGACAGTTCGCAACGCGTACGGCCGATCACCACAGGTATCAAGCAAATCGATCAGATGGGCGTCATGGAAATCTTCTGGTACACGCTGCAGCTCAAACGAATCGCCAATGGCGGTGATCCGCGTCCCAACGAAAGTGGGCTGTGGGCATTTTCAAAATCAGTGATGAAAAGCGGCTGGGGCACGTTCCGTACGCGGCGCATGCGGGCGCGGGCCTGAGCCCGAGGCTCGCTCGCATAGATAGCCACAACAACCACCTGGAAGACTTCAATATGACCGACACCCACTTCACCGCCCCCACTCGCTTCGTGGAAGTCGACGGGGATAAATTTGCCTATCGCCGCTGGGGCAACAATACGACAGGCCAGCCCCCTCTGTTCTTTCTTCAACATTTCCGCGGCGGTATGGATCATTGGGATCCACTCATGACGGATGGCCTGGCTGCGGGGCGCGAGGTCATCCTCTACAACGGTCGCGGGATTGCCTCTTCATCCGGAAAACCGCGTACACGGATCGAACATATGGCCGACGATGCTGCTGCGGTGATCCGCGCGCTGGGCCTGTCCAAGGTCGATGTTTTAGGTTTCTCACTCGGTGGTTTTCAAGCCCAGGACCTGACACGACGCCATCCCGACCTCGTGCGCAAGCTCATGCTGCTCGGCACCGGACCTCGTGGCGGTAATCCGGATTCAGACCCTGGAGTGCTGGAAGCTGCACCGCGCCCCGTTCCGACCCTGGAAGACTTTCTGTTTCTGTTCTTCGGTCGATCCCCGGCGGCGCAGCAGGCCGGACGTGATTTCTGGGAGCGCCGTCATCAGCGTGTCGACCAGGACCCACCCAGTTCTCCTGAAGTGATACAGGCCCAGATCGAAGCGAATATGTACTATTTGCCGAAGCTGGACCCGAACGATCCTTTCAAACATCTGCGCGAGATCAAACAGCCGACGTTCATTCTCAATGGCATGAATGACGTTATGGTTCCAACGGTCAATTCCTGGTACATGGCTCAGAACATCCCGAACGCCCAACTGTTCCTGTACCCAGATGCCGGTCATGGTGCTCAACTCCAATGCCCTGAGCGTTTTCTCAAACACGCCACTCAATTCCTCAACGAGTCACCCCTTGCGGAGCAAGCTCATCATGCTGAAGTTTAAATTTTTGTTATGGGCGCTGACCAAGCTATTACAGAGAACAATCAAAAAAAGTCCTGACTGTGCAAAATACGTTAAAGGCAAGGAGCTGGTCTTTCAGATCCAAACGCATGACGGAGTGGGTCGCTACTTCACCCTTAAAAACGCCAAGATAAAATCCTCTGCCGGTTTGACTGAAAAGCCAAAATTTACCCTGTTGTTTAGAGATGCAGCAAAGGGTTTCGCCATTCTGTCTGCCAAAGACAGTAAAGATGCATTTCTGACAGGATTGCGTAAAGAGGACTTGGTTATCCGCGGTGACTTTGTTGAAGTGATGTGGTTCCAGGGATTAACTGAATACTTGCAGCCCGGTAAAAAAGTATCAGCATTTTACCCTTCGACGCGCTAGGAATTTGATGCGGTGAGCCCTACTTGATCTGACAGTCACCCACTTTTTTATGGGTGCCTGTCAGATCTGACTTTCTCGCCGTGATCTTAGTGGCTATTCAAGAGTTTTCGGGCTCAGGCAGCCCCCCGTTTCGGTCGCTCGTGTTCTGGGTGCGAGTGGGGGGGGAAAGTGGAGGCATCGCTAAGTTTTTTCGGCCTTAAACCACCGCCATAGAGCCTAGTCAAAATGTTCTTCGGGGATCCGGATAGCCTGTCATAAAGCACGCCGAGCGTTTTACCGTACGCAGCGTCACTAACGCCCGGGTATTGGACTGCCTGGGCGTTTTACAACGCGTTTTCGCCTGAGCGAGTCAGGGCTCGCAATGCGGCTCGGTTGAGGCAACCGGGGCGTACGCAGTAACACACTGATTTCATCGCAGCTGACCGCTCTGCTGAAAAAGTGGCCTTGAATTTCATCGCAGCCGTTTTCACGCAGGAAGGTTTGCTGCTCTTCGGTTTCGACACCTTCGGCAATGACCTTCAGGTTCAGTTTGTGCCCCAACGAAATCACTGCGGTGGCGATGGCTTTGTCGTTCTCGTTGTCGGGCAGATCGCGCACGAAAGACTGGTCGATCTTGAGTCTCGCGATCGGGAAACTTTTCAATGCTGCGAGGCTGGAGTAGCCGGTGCCGAAGTCGTCGATCGAGAGACTGATCCCCATTGATTGCAGTTCCTTCATTTTGCTGATGGCTTGCTGAAGGTCTTGCATGATCAGACTTTCGGTCAGCTCCAGCTCAAGGTACATCGGGTCCAGTCCGGTTTCTTGCAAGGCATGCATCACCCGGTCGATCAGGTCCCTTTCGATGAACTGGCGTGCTGAAATATTCACCGACATAGTGATCGGCGGCCAGCCCGCATCCTGCCAGGCCTTGTTCTGTCTGCACGCAGTATGAATCACCCAGTCGCCGATGGGCACGATCAACCCGGTCTCTTCGGCCTGCGGAATGAATTTGATTGGAGACACCATGCCGAGCTCGGGA
>NZ_JBNNVP010000063.1:0-28742 GCF_050280605.1 Pseudomonas sp. NPDC089918
CAACGTTTGCGCGTGCTGCTGCAGCGCAACGCGGGCGCCGCCCAATGGCTGACGATCATCGGCGTACATCTGGAAACCGCGCTGTGGATCGGCTTAATTTCAGCCTAATTCCTCACTAGGAGAATTGAACTCATGGCACACAAAAAAGCTGGTGGTAGTACCCGTAACGGTCGCGACTCAGAAGCCAAACGCCTTGGCGTGAAGATGTATGGCGGCCAGGTTATCATTCCGGGCAACATCATCGTGCGTCAGCGCGGCACCCAATTCCACGCTGGCTACGGCGTTGGCATGGGCAAAGATCACACTCTGTTCGCTAAAATCGACGGCGTGATCAAGTTCGAAGTAAAAGGCGCCTTCGGTCGTCGTTACGTAAGCATTGTCCCGAAGACTGACGTCGTCGCGGCATAATTACGTAGTTGCTGGAAAAGCCCTGTCTTGCGACGGGGCTTTTTCGTTTGTGGGGTGAGTCTCTTGCAAAGCTGTTTGTGATGGGCTCCAGCGCTGTATTGGCGGTCGTTGATTGAGGTCGCTGCGCTCATTTTTGCAAGAGTCTTATGTCTAGGTTTTTTCGGCTCGTCCGTATGGCGAGAGGCGTTTTGTTATGAAGTTTGTTGATGAAGTATCGATTCGAGTAAAGGCCGGGGACGGCGGCAACGGTTGCATGAGCTTCCGTCGCGAAAAATTCATTGAAAACGGCGGCCCGAACGGCGGTGATGGTGGTGATGGCGGCTCGGTCTACATGGTCGCCGACGAAAACCTCAACACCCTGGTGGACTACCGTTACACCCGGCACTTCGATGCCGAGCGTGGTTCCAACGGCGGCAGCACTGACTGCACCGGCAAGAAAGGTGAGGAGCTGGTGCTGCGCGTTCCAGTTGGCACTACCGTTATCGATTCCGCGACTCAGGAAGTGATCGGCGACTTGACCAAGGCTGGCCAGCGTCTGTTGGTGGCTCATGGTGGCTGGCACGGTCTGGGTAACACTCGTTTCAAATCCAGCACCAACCGGGCGCCGCGCCAGACCACGCCGGGCAAACCGGGTGAGCAGCGCGACCTGAAACTGGAAATGAAGGTGTTGGCGGACGTCGGTCTGCTCGGTTTGCCGAACGCCGGCAAAAGTACCTTTATTCGCTCGGTATCGGCCGCCAAGCCGAAAGTCGCCGACTACCCGTTCACCACTCTGGTGCCAAACCTGGGTGTGGTCAGCGTAGATCGCTGGAAAAGCTTCGTGGTGGCGGACATTCCGGGTCTGATCGAAGGTGCTTCCGACGGCGCGGGCCTGGGGATTCGTTTTCTCAAGCACTTGTCGCGTACCCGTCTGCTGCTGCACCTCGTCGACATGGCGCCGCTGGATGACACCAGTGCTCCGGATGCCGCTGAAGTAATCGTCAGCGAGCTGACCAAGTTCAGCCCGTCCCTGGCTGAGCGTGATCGCTGGCTGGTGCTGAACAAGTGCGACCAGATCCTTGAAGAAGAGCACGACGCTCGCGTCAAGGAAATCGTTGATCGTCTGGAGTGGACCGGTCCGGTCTACGTGATCTCCGCGATCGCCAAGCAAGGCACCGAGCGTCTTTGTCATGACATCATGCGTTACCTGGAAGATCGTGCCGATCGTCTGGCTAATGACCCGGCCTACAAGGAAGAGCTGGCCGAGCTCGATCAGCGTATCGAAGACGAAGCGCGCGCCCAGCTGCAGGCGCTGGACGATCAGCGTGCCCTGCGCCGCAGTGGCGTGAAGTCGGTTCATGACATCGGTGACGACGATTGGGACGAAGAAGATGTGGATGACGAAGACGGTCCGGAAATCATTTACGTGCGTGACTGATTCGTTGCGATAAACTTAAGCGCCGCTCACTAGAGCGGCGTTTTAGTATCTGGAAATCGGTAGTCACGAATAACGTTACGGGCAGCGCTGGGTCGTGCTGTCCTCAAGCTAAGGTTGAAGATGATGCGGAGCAAGGTGACAGGTGCGCAGCGTTGGGTCGTGAAGATCGGCAGCGCTTTGCTGACGGCGGACGGCAAAGGCCTGGATCGCGCGGCAATGGGTGTCTGGGTCGAACAGATGGTTGCCCTGCACGAGGCGGGTGTTGAGCTGGTGCTGGTGTCCTCCGGGGCAGTGGCGGCGGGTATGAGCCGCTTGGGCTGGACTGTACGACCCAGTGCAATGCACGAGTTGCAGGCCGCTGCCGCCATCGGTCAGATGGGGTTGGTGCAGGCCTGGGAGTCGAGCTTCGCCGAGCATGGCCGGCATACCGCGCAGATTCTCCTGACTCACGACGATTTGTCCGACCGCAAGCGCTACCTGAACGCTCGCAGTACCTTGCGCGCGCTGGTCGAGCTCAAGGTGATCCCGGTGATCAACGAGAACGACACCGTGGTCACTGACGAAATCCGTTTCGGCGACAACGACACGTTGGCAGCGTTGGTGGCGAATCTGGTTGAAGCTGATTTGCTGGTGATCCTCACCGATCGCGACGGCATGTTCGACGCCGATCCGCGCAACAATCCCGATGCCAAGCTGATTTACGAGGCGCGTGCCGATGATCCGGCGCTGGATGCGGTGGCTGGCAGCACGGGCGGTGCACTGGGGCGTGGCGGAATGCAGACCAAGTTGCGCGCTGCGCGTCTGGCGGCGCGTTCCGGTGCGCACACCATCATTGTCGGCGGGCGCATTGATCGCGTGCTGGATCGTCTCAAGGCTGGCGAGCGCATCGGTACCTTGTTGTCACCTGAGCGCGGCATGCTGGCGGCGCGTAAGCAGTGGTTGGCCGGGCATCTGCAAACCCGCGGCACGCTGGTGCTGGATGCAGGGGCGGTGACGGCGTTGTCCCAGGGCAATAAAAGTTTGCTGCCGGTGGGCGTCAAACTGGTCCAGGGCAGTTTCCGTCGCGGCGAAATGGTGGTCTGCGTGGCGCCGGACGGTCGTGAAATCGCCCGTGGCCTGGCTAACTACAGTGCTCTGGAAGCGCAAAAAATCATCGGTCAGTCGTCTGAGGCGATTGTCGGTCTGCTGGGTTACATGGCGGAGCCGGAACTGGTTCACCGCGATAACCTGATTCTGGTCTGAAGGAATACCTGAATGCGTGTGGCAAAAGGATTATTGGGCTTGTTGTTGGCGATGCCGCTGTTGGCTTCGGCTGATGAAATTGGCCAGGTGTCGACGGTGTTCAAGTTCGTCGGCCCGAACGACCGTATCGTTGTCGAGGCGTTTGATGATCCGAAAGTTGAGGGCGTGACTTGCTACCTGTCACGCGCCAAGACTGGTGGGGTAAAGGGTGGGCTGGGTCTGGCGGAGGATCGCGCTGAAGCGTCTATTGCGTGCCGTCAGGTCGGGCCGATCAACTTTAAGGGTGAGCTCAAGGATGGCGAGGAGGTGTTCAAGGAGCGCACGTCCCTGGTGTTCAAGACCATGCAAGTGGTGCGATTCCTCGACAAGAAGCGCAATACGCTGGTGTATCTGGTCTACAGCGATCGCTTGATCGAGGGTAGCCCGCAGAATGCGGTGACGGCGATTCCGATTTTGCCGTGGGCGCACGCTCAATAATCTAGCGAAGATCCAAATGTGGGGGCGGGCTTGCTCGCGAAGACTGGCTGACATTCAGCATCTATGTTGACTGTTACGCCGCCTTCGCGAGCAAGCCCGCCCCCACTTTTTTTGCGTGGTGTTTGCCAAATCGCAGGCAATAAAAAACCGACCCTGAGGTCGGTTTTTTAATGAGCGTGTCGCTTAGGCAGCAGCGGCAACGTTCAGGGCCTTTACGTGGCCATTCAGGCGGCTCTTATGACGAGCAGCTTTGTTCTTGTGGATGATGCCTTTATCGGCCATACGGTCGATAACTGGCACAGCCAGAACGTAAGCAGCTTGAGCTTTGGCAGCGTCTTTTGCGTCGATGGCCTTAACTACATTCTTGATGTAGGTACGAACCATGGAACGCAGGCTGGCGTTGTGGCTGCGACGCTTCTCAGCCTGTTTTGCACGTTTTTTGGCGGAAGGTGTGTTGGCCACCGTCGAGCTCCTCGAAAGACTTTTTAGGAAATAGCAAACAAAATAGGCCGCGAATCATGCCGATGAGTTGATGTCTTGTCAAGGGCGGTTGAGACGATCCGCTAAGTGGCAGGTATAGAGCGCCGGGATATTTCTTTCCGGCGTGCGACCTGTAAACTCGCGAGCTTTGGCTCTGTGCTGTTGCGGCGCGGAGTATCGCATAAGTGGGCGCGTTGTTCGCCTGCTGTTTATCGACAGGCAAAAACTCTTTCAATGAATCTGCTCAAATCGTTGGCCGCTGTCAGCTCTATCACGATGGTTTCCCGGGTGTTGGGGTTCGTTCGCGACACCCTTATCGCTCGCGCATTTGGTGCGGGAATGGCGACTGACGCCTTCTTTATCGCCTTCAAACTGCCCAATCTGCTGCGGCGGATCTTCGCTGAGGGAGCATTTTCCCAGGCGTTCGTGCCGATTCTCGCCGAATATAAAAGCCAGAAGGGCGAGGAGGCGACACGTACCTTCATTGCCTACGTCTCGGGCCTGCTGACGCTGGTACTGGCGCTGGTCACCGCGTTGGGCATGCTCGCCGCGCCCTGGGTTATCTGGGCCACGGCACCGGGTTTCGTCACTACCCCGGAAAAATTCGAGCTGACCACCGATCTGCTGCGGGTCACTTTTCCTTATATATTGCTGATCTCCCTGTCTTCATTGGCCGGCGCGATCCTCAATACCTGGAACCGCTTCTCGGTCCCGGCCTTCGTGCCGACCCTGCTCAATGTCAGCATGATCATCTTTGCGGTGTTCCTGACGCCGTATTTCGATCCGCCGGTCATGGCGCTGGGTTGGGCCGTTCTGGTAGGTGGTCTGGCTCAGTTGCTGTTTCAACTGCCGCACCTGAAGAAGATCGGCATGTTGGTGCTGCCGCGCCTGAGTCTGCGCGATAGCGGTGTCTGGCGGGTCATGAAGCAGATGCTGCCAGCGATCATCGGCGTTTCGGTGAGCCAGATTTCGCTGATCATCAACACCATATTTGCTTCGTTTCTGGTGGCGGGCTCCGTTTCCTGGATGTATTACGCCGATCGCCTGATGGAATTGCCATCCGGTGTGCTGGGTGTGGCACTGGGCACGATTCTGCTGCCGACCCTGGCCAGGACCTATGCCAGCCAGGATCGCCACGAATACTCGCGGATCCTCGATTGGGGGCTGCGCCTGTGCTTCATGCTGGTATTACCGTGCGCTCTGGCGCTGGGGATTCTGGCTGAGCCGCTGACGGTTTCGTTGTTCCAGTACGGCCAATTCAGCGCGCTCGATGCGGCCATGACCCAGCGCGCGTTGATTGCCTATTCCGTCGGCTTGCTGGGGATTATCGTGATCAAAGTGCTGGCGCCAGGCTTTTATGCGCAACAAAACATCCGGACCCCGGTAAAAATCGCGATTTTCACCCTGATAGTCACTCAGCTGTTCAACCTGGTGTTGATCGGTCCGCTGGCTCATGCCGGTCTGGCCCTGGCCATCAGCGCGGGGGCCTGCATCAATGCCGGGCTGTTGTTCTATCAGTTGCGCAAGCAGCAGATGTATCAGCCGCAACCGGGCTGGGCGAAGTTCGGTCTCAAACTGCTGGTGGCGGTGGCGGTGATGTCCGCGGTATTGCTGGGCGCAATGCACTTCATGCCGGCTTGGGCGGAAGGGCATATGCTAGAGCGTTTGCTGCGTCTGGGTGCATTGGTGATCGCTGGCGTGGTGGTCTATTTCGGCATGTTGCTGTTGATGGGCTTCCGTTTGCGCGACTTCAATCGCAAGGCTTTGAACTGAGGCTTTTGTCTCGATAAACACGGGCGGGCCGACGGTTTTGTCGGCTCGATCACTTTGGGTTACGGTGTTGCCTGTCGTCGGCCGCCGGGTGTGGTTATAATCGACCACTTTATGAGCAAGAAGCGCGTTATGCAGCTGGTTCGAGGCCTCCACAACCTGCGCCCCCAGCATCGGGGCTGTGTCGCCACTATTGGCAACTTTGACGGTGTTCACCGTGGTCACCAGGCTATCCTGGCCCGGCTGCGTGAGCGTGCGCTCGAGTTGGGCGTGCCCAGCTGCGTGGTGATTTTTGAGCCGCAGCCGCGAGAATTCTTCGCCCCGGACACCGCCCCGGCCCGTCTGGCCCGCTTGCGGGACAAACTGCAGCTGCTGGCCGAAGAGGGCGTCGACCGGGTGCTGTGCCTGGCGTTCAATCAGCGCCTGAGCAAACTCAGCGCCAGCGAATTCGTCGATACTATTCTGGTGGACGGCCTCGGCGTGCAGCATCTGGAGGTCGGCGACGATTTCCGTTTCGGCTGCGACCGGCTAGGGGATTTCGATTTCCTGCAACAGGCTGGCGTCCTTCAGGGGTTTACCGTCGAAGCGGCGCAGACCGTTGTGCTGGACGGCATTCGTGTCAGCAGCACTCAGGTGCGTAACGCCCTGGCCGCTGCCGATTTTGCCTTGGCCGAGCGGCTGCTCGGTCGTCCGTACCGGATTGCCGGGCGAGTCCTGCATGGCCAGAAGCTGGCGCGCCAGCTCGGTACGCCGACCGCCAACATACAACTCAAGCGTCGTCGTGTACCGCTGTCCGGGGTTTATCTGGTCAACGTCGACATCGACGGCAAGACCTGGCCAGGCGTCGCCAATATCGGCGTGCGGCCAACGGTCCAAGGTGATGGCAAAGCCCACCTGGAAGTACACCTTTTAGATTTTGCCGGCGATCTGTATGACCGGCGTTTGACGGTGGTTTTCCACCACAAGCTGCGTGAAGAGCAGCGTTTCGCCTCTCTGGAGGCGCTTAAGACGGCGATCAATGCGGATGTCGCCGCCGCCCGTGCCCTGTCGCACCTAGCGCCAATCGCTAATGAAGAGCCTTAAATGACCGACTATAAAGCCACGCTAAACCTTCCGGACACCGCCTTCCCAATGAAGGCCGGCCTGCCTCAGCGCGAACCGCAGATTCTGCAGCGCTGGGACAGCATTGGCCTGTACGGTAAGTTGCGCGAGATTGGCAAGGATCGTCCGAAGTTCGTACTTCACGATGGTCCTCCGTACGCCAACGGCACGATTCATATCGGTCATGCGCTGAACAAGATTCTCAAGGACATGATCATCCGCTCGAAAACCCTGTCGGGTTTCGACGCGCCTTATGTGCCGGGCTGGGACTGCCACGGTCTACCGATCGAACACAAAGTCGAAGTGACCCACGGCAAGAACCTGGGCGCGGACAAAACCCGCGAACTGTGCCGTGCCTACGCCACCGAGCAGATCGAAGGCCAGAAGTCCGAATTCATCCGTCTGGGCGTGTTGGGCGATTTCGCCAACCCGTACAAAACCATGGACTTCAAAAACGAGGCCGGTGAAATCCGCGCCCTGGCGGAAATCGTCAAGGGTGGCTTCGTGTTCAAGGGCCTGAAGCCTGTGAACTGGTGCTTTGACTGCGGTTCGGCCCTGGCTGAAGCGGAAGTCGAGTACGAGAACAAGAAATCCGCGACCATCGACGTGGCCTTCCCGATCGCCGACGAAGCCAAACTGGCTGCCGCGTTCGGTCTGCCATCGCTGGGCAAACCTGCTTCGATCGTGATCTGGACCACCACCCCGTGGACCATCCCGGCCAACCAGGCGTTGAACGTTCACCCGGAATTCAACTACGCACTGGTCGACGTCGGCGGCAAACTGCTGGTGCTGGCTGAAGAGCTGGTCGAGTCGTGCCTGGCCCGCTACAGCCTGGAAGGTTCGGTCATTGCGACCACCACCGGTAAAGAACTGGAACTGATCAACTTCCGTCACCCGTTCTACGATCGTCTGTCGCCGGTTTACCTGGCTGAATACGTCGAACTGGGCGCGGGCACCGGTGTGGTTCACTCCTCGCCAGCCTACGGCGTAGATGACTTCGTGACCTGCAAAAAGTACGGCATGGTCAACGATGACATCATCAATCCGGTTCAAAGCAACGGCGTTTACGTACCGTCGCTGGAATTCTTCGGCGGTCAGTTCATCTGGAAGGCCAACCCGGCCATCGTCGACAAGTTGACCGAAGTCGGTGCGTTGCTGCACACCAGCATCATCGAACACAGCTACATGCACTGCTGGCGTCACAAGACTCCGCTGATCTACCGCGCCACCGCGCAGTGGTTCATCGGCATGGACAAAGAGCCTGTGACCGGCGACACCCTGCGCAAGCGGGCGATCAAAGCCATCGAAGAGACCAGGTTCGTTCCGGCCTGGGGCCAGGCGCGTCTGCACTCGATGATCGCCAACCGTCCGGACTGGTGCATTTCCCGTCAGCGCAACTGGGGCGTGCCGATCCCGTTCTTCCTGAACAAGGAAAGCGGCGAGCTGCACCCACGCACTGTCGAACTGATGGAAATCGTTGCCCAGCGCGTCGAAGTCGAAGGCATCGAAGCCTGGTTCAAGATGGACGCCGCCGAGTTGCTCGGTGAAGAAGCGCCGCTGTACGACAAGATCAGCGACACCCTGGACGTCTGGTTCGACTCGGGCACCACGCACTGGCACGTCCTGCGCGGCTCGCACTCGATGGGCCACGAGACCGGTCCACGCGCCGACCTGTACCTGGAAGGTTCGGACCAACACCGCGGCTGGTTCCACTCGTCGTTGCTGACCGGTTGCGCCATCGACGACCACGCCCCGTACCGCGAGCTGCTGACCCACGGTTTCACCGTCGACGAGTCCGGCCGCAAAATGTCCAAGTCTTTGGGCAACGTGATCGCGCCGCAGAAGGTCAATGACACCTTGGGCGCCGATATCATGCGTCTGTGGGTTGCTTCTACCGACTACTCGGGTGAAATGGCGGTTTCCGAGCAGATCCTGCAACGCAGTGCGGACGCCTATCGGCGCATCCGTAACACCGCGCGCTTCTTGCTTTCCAACCTGACCGGTTTCAACCCGGCCACCGACATCCTGCCGGCCGAAGAAATGCTGGCGCTGGACCGTTGGGCCGTGGATCGCACCCTGCTGCTGCAACGCGAGCTGCAAGAGCACTACGGCGAATACCGCTTCTGGAACGTCTACTCCAAGATCCACAACTTCTGCGTGCAGGAGCTGGGTGGTTTCTACCTCGACATCATCAAGGACCGTCAGTACACCACTGGCGCCAACAGCAAGGCCCGTCGTTCGGCGCAAACCGCGCTGTACCACATCAGCGAAGCGCTGGTGCGCTGGATCGCGCCGATCCTGGCGTTCACCGCCGACGAGCTGTGGCAGTACCTGCCGGGCGAGCGTAACGAGTCTGTGATGCTCAACACCTGGTACGAAGGCCTGACCGAATTGCCGGAAGGCTTCGAGCTGGACCGCGCCTACTGGGAGCGGATCATGGCGGTGAAGGTGGCGGTCAACAAGGAAATGGAGATCCAGCGCGCGGCCAAGGCCGTCGGTGGCAACCTGCAAGCCGAAGTGACGCTGTTCGCCGAAGACGCGCTGAGCGCCGATCTGGCCAAGCTGAGCAACGAACTGCGCTTCGTGTTGATTACCTCGACTGCCACCGTTGCACCGTTCGTGCAGGCTCCGGCAGACGCGGTGGTCACCGAAGTCGGCGGCCTGAAGCTCAAAGTGGTCAAGTCGAGCCATGCCAAGTGCGCCCGTTGCTGGCACTGCCGTGAAGACGTCGGCGTGAACCCGGAGCATCCGGAAATCTGCGGTCGTTGCGTCGACAACATCAGCGGCGCTGGCGAGGTTCGTCACTATGCCTAATGCCGTTGGCCGTTTCGGACGGCTGAGCTGGCTCTGGTTGAGTTTGCTGGTCCTGGTCATCGACCAGGCCAGCAAGTTCTACTTCGAAGGCTCGCTGAGCATGTACCAGCAAATCGTGGTGATCCCCGATTACTTCAGCTGGACCCTGGCCTACAACACCGGCGCGGCGTTCAGTTTCCTGGCTGACAGCTCGGGTTGGCAGCGCTGGCTGTTCGCCCTGATCGCGGTGGTGGTCAGTGCGGTGCTGGTAGTCTGGCTCAAGCGCCTGGGGCGCAACGAAACCTGGCTGGCAGTCGCCTTGGCGCTGGTGCTGGGTGGCGCGCTGGGTAACCTGTACGATCGCATTGCCTTGGGCCATGTGATCGATTTCATTCTGGTGCATTGGCAGAACCGCTGGTATTTCCCGGCATTCAACTTTGCCGACAGTGCAATTTCTGTCGGTGCCGTGATGCTTGCACTGGATATGTTCAAAAGTAAAAAGACCGGAGAAACCGTTCATGACTGAACAGGTATTGGCTGAGCAACGCATTGGCCAGAACACGGAAGTCACCTTGCACTTTGCGTTGCGCCTGGAGAACGGCGACACCGTCGACAGTACCTTCGACAAAGCCCCGGCGACCTTCAAGGTTGGCGACGGCAGCCTGTTGCCAGGTTTCGAAGCCGCGCTGTTCGGCTTCAAGGCCGGCGACAAACGCACCCTGAACATCGAGCCGGAAAACGCCTTTGGTCAGCCGAACCCGCAAAACGTGCAGATCATCCCGCGCTCGCAGTTCAAGGATATGGAACTGTCGCCTGGCTTGCTGGTGATCTTCAACGATGCGGCCAATACTGAGTTGCCCGGTGTGGTGAAAGAATTCGATGACACGCAAGTGACCATCGACTTCAACCACCCGCTGGCCGGTAAAACCTTGACCTTTGACGTCGAGATCATCAACGTCAAAGCGCTGTAACTGACTGAACTCGGTCCAATGTGGGAGCGGGCTCGCTCGCGAAAGCGTCATCACATGTAACATCAATGTCGACTGACACACCGCTTTCGCGAGCAAGCCCGCTCCCACATTAAGATTTTCACTGTTTTCGAGCCCGGTGTTCGAATGACAGGTGGCATTACTATTTCTTGCGCGCAAGACACGAGGCACAGCATGCAAATCAAACTCGCCAATCCCCGTGGCTTCTGCGCCGGTGTGGACCGGGCGATCGAAATCGTCAACCGCGCCCTGGAAGTCTTCGGGCCGCCGATCTACGTGCGCCACGAAGTGGTCCACAACAAATTCGTCGTCGAAGACCTGCGCGCCCGTGGGGCGATCTTCGTTGAAGAGCTGGATCAGGTGCCGGATGACGTGATCGTGATCTTCAGCGCCCATGGCGTTTCCCAGGCCGTGCGTACCGAAGCAGCAGGCCGTGGCCTGAAGGTGTTCGACGCTACCTGCCCGCTGGTGACCAAGGTGCACATCGAAGTCGCGCGTTACAGCCGCGACGGCCGTGAATGCATCCTCATTGGCCATGCCGGCCATCCGGAAGTAGAAGGCACCATGGGCCAGTACGATGGCAGCAATGGTGGCGCGATCTATCTGGTCGAGGACGAGAAAGATGTCGCCGAGCTGCAGGTAAACAACCCTGAAAGACTGGCCTTCGTCACCCAGACCACCCTGTCCATGGACGATACCAGTCGCGTGATCGACGCCCTGCGTACTCGGTTCCCGGCGATCGGCGGTCCGCGCAAGGACGATATCTGCTACGCCACGCAAAACCGTCAGGACGCCGTCAAGCAGCTGGCAGACGAATGCGACGTGGTGCTGGTGGTCGGCAGCCCGAACAGCTCCAACTCCAATCGCCTGCGTGAACTGGCTGAACGCATGGCCACCCCGGCCTATCTGATCGACGGCGCCGAAGACCTGCAAAAGAGCTGGTTCGATGGTGTCGAGCGGATTGGCATCACTGCCGGTGCCTCCGCTCCGGAAGTATTGGTGCGTGGCGTGATCCAGCAGTTGCAGGCTTGGGGTGCCACCGGGGCCGATGAGTTGGCCGGGCGTGAAGAGAACATCACGTTCTCGATGCCTAAAGAGCTACGCGTCCGCTCCCTGCTCTGAGTCTTCTCCTCCCGCGCACAGCGCCTGTTCAGTCTTATCGCTGCGCAGGCTGACGCGTCCGGTCCGGGACAGCACCACCTGGTGCAGGCTGACCGGTTTGCGGCTGGCGCAAATATGTACCGTCCCCGCTTGAAAGGCACCGCTGGGCAACTGCGGTTCGCCCAGGCTGCTGAACTGTACGAAATTCTTGACCGGCCGATTGCCGACAACTGGCACTCGAGCGTCGCTCTGTTGCTCGACCAGCAGCGGATTGCTGCTGTCCTCCGGGCCTTTGCCGCTGACATCCAGAATGATCCGCCAACCCTGGCCCCAGTCGCCGTTGATTCCGTGTATCACCACACTCTGATTGCGTGTGATGGCAGCGGTTCTGGCATTACGCATACCACTGACAATCGACTGCGCCGCCTGTTCTCGATGGTTCGATTCTGTCAGTGCGGCGAACGCCGGACTGACCAACAGCAGAACAATCCCGACAATTGTCAGTCCCATGAGCAGTTCGATCAGGCTGAAACCTTGCTGATGCATGTTATCTCCCTCCCTGGAGTGCTGCGGTCCGCGCGATCCCTGCGCGAGTAATGGCAAAACAACCGTACATCTGTCGGTCGAATGTTCTAGCGTGTAGAAGCAGGTATAGCCGACGGCAACGGAGGGCACCGATGGATCATCGTACAAAAGGTTTCACGCTGATCGAGCTGCTGATCACGCTCGCCGTGTTTCTGATCCTGATCAGCCTGGCTGTTCCGGCGTTTACCCGCTCGGTGCAAAGCACCAAGGCCGACACCGAGATCGGCGACCTGCAACGCGCGCTCAATTTCGCCCGGCTTGAGGCGATTGACCGGGGCCTCACCACCCGGGTTCGCCCGACAGCCGGCGGCAGTGTCTGGACCGGCGAGCTGACCGTTTATGACGGTACCGGCAATCCGGCCAATGTATTGCGGGTTGTTCCAGCGATGAGCAGTGGCGCCACTCTGACGCTAACCTCAGGAGTGACCGCTATTGATTTCAACAATCTGGGCGGTTTGTCGGCGCCGTCCACGGCCGTCGTGATCAGTTATGTACTGGGGGCACAGAGCAGGACGCTGAATGTGTGTTTGAACGGACGAATTCTATTGGGTGGAAGTTGCGGATGAGGGGTTGGAGCAAGCGCGCACAGGAGGGCATGACGCTGATCGAGGTACTGGTCGCGTTGTTGGTTCTGGCCGTAGGGTTATTGGGCGCGGCGGCGATTCAGCTCAATGCGCTGAAGTACACCGACAGCTCGCGGATGACCAGCCAGGCGAGTTTTATCGCCTACGACATGATGGACCGCATTCGCGCCAACTCCGGCGCCGATTACACCGTCACGCCACCGACCTCGGGCAACCTGAGCGTGGCCCGGGATCAGGATCTTTACGATTTCACCACCAACATCGTCAATTTCGGCGGCGCCACGGCGACCGGCAGCATTACCCGAAACCAACGGGTATACACCATCACCATTACCTGGGATGACTCGCGGGCCGCCAATACCGCCGACTCGCGCCGCAGTTTCGTCCTCACCAGTCGCGCCACCGTTGATCCGGCGACGACACCATGATCAGAGCCAGCAAAGGTTTCGGCCTGATCGAGTTACTGATCGCCCTGGCGTTGAGTCTGGTCGTGGTTCTTGGCGTGGCGCAGATCTTCATCGCAGCTAAAAATACCTACGTCAGCCAGAATACCGCCGCCGGCATGCAGGAAGATGCACGGTTCGTCTTGAGCAAGATGATTCAGGAAATCCGCATGGTCGGCATGTTCGGTTGCCTGGGCACGATTATCGACGCCAGCTCGGCAGGGAATTTCAATGCCAGTCAGATCACGCCGATCAGTTGGGACAATGCCAACCTCAAATTAACGCTTGTCACCGCCGATGTCGGCGGCAGTGGCGGGGTGCCGACCTGGACGGTGGTTTCGGACTGTCGCAACACTGCAACGGCCTACTCCGGCCTACGAACGACAACATCCGGGCAGTTGGCATTTCCGATCCGGCGGCTGATCTACAGCTTCAGCAACAATCAACTGCTGATGGGCTCTGGTGCCGGCACGCCGACGCAGCAGGTGCTGGTGAACAATGTCAGTGCCTTCAAGGTGAGCTTCGGCCTCGCGAGCTCCGCCACGGATACGGCTGCCTCCAGCTACAGCAGCAACCCATCCGATCCGGCACGAATCCGAAGTGTGCGACTGACGCTGACACTGACCGACCCGAACCACCGGGTCAGCGATCAAACCTTCAACGTGGTTGCCGCCTTGCGCAACCGGTTGCCATGAGGGGAGAGCCGATGAGTATTGCTCCCATGACCCCTCACGCCCAGCGCGGCATGGCGCTGCTGGTCAGCCTGGTGTTTCTCCTGGTGCTGACGTTGATCGGGCTTTCATCAATGCAGAGCGCCACGTTGCAGGAAAAAATGGCCAGCAGCGTGATCCTGCGCAATCAGTCGTTCCAGGGCGCAGAAGCGGCATTGCGTATTGGCGAAAGCGCGGTGCAACTCAACACCTATTCATTGCCGGTCTGCAGCGGTACCAGCCAATGCGCACCTCCGGCCGAAGCGTCGGTCATTACCGCCGCCGGGTTCAACTCCACCTCGGGGGTGACCTGGATCGCCTCCGGCAGCGGCTTTTACGGGGTGCAGAACATCGGCACCACCCTGACGGCCGTGAACGTACCGAGCAACACGTCGACAACGCTGTACCGGGTGACCGCCGTGGGCATCGCGGGCAATTCGCGCAGTGTGGTGGAGAGTATCTATGCGAAGTACTGAGGCACGCACAGGCTGGCGCCGTTGGTTGTTGCAGTTGTTCTGCGGCGCGGCGTTGAGCCTTTATCTGGCAGCACCGACTTACGCCTTCACACCCTCGGATTCGCCGCTGTTGAACGCCGCCGCCGTGGCGCCCAATGTGATGCTGTTGCTCGACGACTCGAAGAGTATGAACAGCATTATCTGGGCGGCAGGCTTCGATCCGACGGTCGCACGTGCCCCGGTGACTATTTGCCTCTCCAATGGTTCGTGCAACAAAGGCCGTGAGCTTGGCATGGCCGATGGCAATATTCCCTTGTCGAGTTTGACTCATGGAACATGCACGAAGGACGGATGGTACGGTTTTTATAAGAACAGCCTTCTCGGTCTGGAGTCGCTTTGCCTCAAGCTTCCCGATCCGGTGGGGAGCGAAGACACGCTCTATACGGCGAATTACTTGTCCTATCTGATAAGCCTGGCCAACAACTCCGACCGGGATTTCACCGATGGCTCGATTCCCAATGACTACCGGATGAATGTAGCGCGCAACGTTTCCAAGGCGTTGGTGGCCAGCAACCGCTCGCTGCGCATCGGTCTGTCGACGTTCAACCTGGCGGTCGGCAACCATAAGAATGACGGCGGTTATATCGTTCGTTCGGTCAGCGATTTGTCGGCGGTCAGCGGCACCGTGACCCAGGCTCAGGCCGATGCCAACTACAACGATCTGATCGCCGGAATCGACGAACTGAGCGCGCAGGCGGATACGCCGCTGGCTGAAGCCTATTACGAGATCACCCGCTATTTCCGTGGCATGGCGCCATACAACAACTCGACGCCTACCACCTACACCAGTCCGATTCAGTATCGCTGCCAGAGAAATTACGGCGTAGTAATCACTAGTGGTTTGCCGACCTTCGACCATACCTTTCCGACTGACGATCCGCTGGGTACCAGCAAGTTACCGAACTGGGACGGTATCAGCAGTAACGATGGCGCCAACCCCGTCGGCGACAAAGAGGGTGACACCTTTTATCTGGATGACATCGCCAAGTTCGCCTTCGATATTGACATGCGGTCCACGGGTACCGACATCACAGGAAAAGGCTGGAACGCCCTGGATTTTCCCAAGCAGAACCTCAACACCTATACCGTGGGTTTCACCACGGCAAACCAGATGTTGTCGGATGCCGCCAGCTATGGACAGGGTAAGTACTACCAGGCGACCGACGGTGCGGGGCTCAACAGCGCATTGTCTTCAGCCTTGAGCGACATCACCGCCAAGGCCGGATCAGGTGGCAGCGGCGTTACCAGCGGCACGACCCTGACCAGCAACTCAGCCTACTTCCAGACCACCTACGACCCCAAGGACTGGCGCGGCACCATCAAGTCTTTTGGCTTCACCTCGGCGGGCGCGGTGAACACGGCCGCGGTGCTGTGGACGACCGACACCACCATCGTGCCCGGTGCTACCGTCCCGACCTACCAGTCCTGGAATACCCTGACCAACGCCGTCGTTACCCTGGCCTATAACAATTTCTCTACGGTCCAACAGACTTCCCTCAACCAGAGCCTGCCCGTCGGTATTACCGGCAGCGATCTGGTGGAGTGGAGCAAGGGCACCAACAAAACCGGGTTGAGAGCGCGCAGTGTATTGCTCGGCGATATCATCAATTCGCCTCTCGTACTGGCCGCGCCCACGGACCAAACCGCGTCCGACCTGGTAGGGGATACTACCTACAGCACCTATTTGGCTACCAAAGCCGCCAACATGAATGCCAGCCTGGTGGTGAACGCCAACGACGGTTTTGTAAACGTCATCAACTCGACCAATGGTGTCAGACGCTACGGCTATATGCCCTCCAGTGTGCTGCCATCATTGCGCTACATCGCTGATCCCACTTATATCAACGGTGTGAGCCACAAATATCTGGTCGACGGTCAGGTCGGCGTGTTCGATGCCCAACTCGACAGCGCCTGGAAAACCCTGGCGATTGGTGGAACAGGGGCGGGCGGCAAAACCTTCTATGCGCTGCAGCTGTTCGACGCCTCGGCCGGTAACGTGATTAACGCGTTGTGGGAAATCAGTGCGCCGACCACAGCCAGTACGGCGAACGTTTTCAATGATCTGGGTTATGCCTATGCGCGCCCCGAAGTGGCACGCTTGGCCGATGGTCGCTGGGCCGCGTTTATCTCCAACGGTTATGGCAGCAACTCCGGGGTGGCAGCACTTTATGTGGTGGATATCCGCGACGGCTCGCTGATCAAGAAAATCGTGGTCGACAGTACAGAAACCAACAACGGCCTGTCGTCGGTGAAGCTTCGGGTCAACTCGCAGAATGTGGTGCAGGCCGCCTATGGGGGCGACCTGAAAGGGCGGTTGTGGAAGTTCGATTTGAGCGGCACCACCACCGATACCTGGGGCGTGGCGTTTTCCGGCAAGCCGTTGTTCACCACCGCGGGCGGCGCGACTCAGCCGATCACGGTACAACCGCTGCTCGCCGATCATGCATCGGGCGGCAAGCAAGTGTTGTTCGGCACCGGCAAACTCAATGAGAGCGCCGACAAGACCAATAAGGATCTGCAGGCGTTCTACGCGGTATGGGATGCGGAGGGGGGGGCTGGGCAAATCACCACTTCCAGCTTGCAGGCGCAGGCGGTGACTGGCGTGTTCTCTGGCAGCAGCGGGCAATTCATCACCACCAGCCAGAATGAGGTGACCTACCCGGCAAAGAAAGGCTGGTACTTGCCGCTGGTCTACAACAACGTACTGACGGGGGAGCGGGTGATCAATCAGGCCAGTCTCGTGGCAGGGCGAATCGTTTTTACCACGGCCAGTATGGATACCGTTGACCCCTGTGCCGGCTTCGGCTCCGGCAAACTGGTCGAACTCGATGCGTTCAGCGGTAAGATGCTCAACTATGCGGTGCTCGACACCAATGCTGACGGAGTGGTCGACAGCACTGACACGATTTCCAGCGGGGTGATCTTCACCGGTGGGATCCCGACCCTGAATGCGGTCGTCAATGACGCATCCCGCAAGATTGTGAACGACTCCGGCGGTGGCGTGACCACTCTGGTGGAAAAATCCGGTGGCGGCAGCGGCCGCCGCATCATGTGGCGACAAATACAGTAAGTGAGAGTTGAGGCATGCGCAGATCCAATCGAGGTTTTACCCTGATCGAAATCATGATCGTGATTGCGATCATCGGGATCGTTATCACCATTGGCTATCCGAGCCTCACCGAGTATGTAAAAAAGGGCCGTCGTACTGAAGTGGCGGGTCTGCTTTCCGAGCAGGCACAGATCCTGGAGCGCTTCTATTCGAAGAATAATGTCTATACCAATGCCAGCGGTCTGAGTGTCGGCAATGATTTCTATACCATCACCCCGACCCTGACCGATCAGACCTTCCTGCTGACGGCAACACGCAAGGCCGGTTCGAGCATGGCGAGCGACAAGTGCGGTAATTTCACGCTGACCAATACTGGCGTTCGGGGCATGGTCAATGCAACGTCCGGCCTGACCACCAAGGATTGCTGGGGGCGCTGAGTTTATTTTTCAGGCGCCCTTTGCGCCTTCTGTCTATTGAACGGTTGGATCAGAACATGAGCAGGCAACAGCAAGTGGTGATTGTCGGCGGCGGCGTGATTGGCCTGCTGACGGCGTTCAATCTCGCGTCCGAAGTACAGAGCGTCGTGCTGCTGGACCGCTCGAATGTCGGTCAGGAGTCGTCCTGGGCCGGTGGCGGGATCGTCTCGCCGCTCTACCCGTGGCGCTACAGCCCGGCGGTCACTGCGCTGGCTCATTGGTCCCAGGATTTTTATCCACAGCTGGCGGAACGTCTGTACGCCGCCACGGGTGTCGATCCTGAAGTGCACACCACCGGGTTGTACTGGCTGGACCTGGATGACGAAGCCGAAGCGCTCGCCTGGGCCAAACGGGAAAACCGCCCGTTGCGGGCTGTGGATATCTCTGCGGCACACGATGCGGTGCCGGTATTGGGCGCTGGTTTTTCGCGGGCGATCTACATGGCCGATGTGGCCAATGTGCGCAATCCACGGTTGGTGAAATCCCTCAAGGCAGCCTTGCTGGCGCTGCCGAACGTGACAATTCATGAGCAGTGCGAGGTCAGCGGGTTTATCCGTGAGGGCGCTGCGGTGGTCGGGGTACAGACTTCGATGGGGGCCATTGCGGGTGATCAGGTGGTTTTGACCGCAGGGGCCTGGAGCGGTGACTTGCTGAAAAGCCTGGGCCTGGAACTGCCGGTCGAGCCGGTCAAAGGCCAGATGATTCTCTACAAGTGCGCGGCGGACTTCCTCCCAAGCATGGTTCTGGCCAAGGGTCGTTATGCCATTCCTCGGCGTGACGGGCACATTCTGATCGGCAGTACGCTGGAGCATGAAGGCTTCGATAAAACGCCGACCGATACCGCGCTGGAAAGCCTGAAGGCTTCGGCGGTGGAGTTGATTCCGGCGCTGGCGGATGCCGAGGTAGTGGGGCATTGGGCCGGGTTGCGGCCGGGGTCGCCGGAAGGGATTCCCTATATCGGTCGGGTGCCGGGGTTTGACGGGCTCTGGCTTAACTGCGGGCACTACCGCAATGGGTTGGTGCTGGCGCCGGCGTCGTGTCAGTTGTTTGCGGATGTGATGCTGGGTCGGGCACCGATTATCGATCCTGCGCCGTATGCACCGGCCGGGCGTATTTGACAGAAGATCAAAAGAGCAGCCTTCGGCAGCTCCTGCATTGAATTGTGTTTGACCGCGATATGGCGGCGAACACTGAATCTGTAGGAGCTGCCGAAGGCTGCGATCTTTTCAATCCAGCCCCAATTTCTTGAGCCTGTAACGCATCGACCGAAACGACAGATTCAACCGCTGAGCCGCTGCCGTGCGGTTCCAGCGGGTTTCTTCCAGGGCCTGGAGGATGAGTTTGCGTTCGACGTTTTCCAGATAGGCTTCCAGGTTGTCGATCTGCGTCAGGTCCGGCACGCCGCCATCCGGGTTGCAGTTGCCTTCGGCCAGCCGCAGGTCGCTGGCTTCGATCTGTTTGTTCTCGCACAAGGTGTGGGCCCGCTCAAGCATGTTCTCCAACTCCCGCACGTTTCCTGGAAAACGATAGCTTTTCAGTGCGTCGAGGGCTTGCGGGTGGAGTTTTGCCGCAGGTTGGCCAGTGCCAGTTGCCAGTCGCTTGAGCATATTGTTGGCCAGAAGCTCAATGTCGTCGCGGCGTTCGCGCAAGGGCGGTACCCGCAATTCGATCACATTAAGGCGGTAGTACAAGTCCTGGCGAAAGCGTTCGGCGGCGACTTCGGTATCGAGGTCTTTGTGGGTGGCGCAGAGAATGCGCACATCCACCACGGTTTCCTGCTGTCCACCGATGCTACGCACGGCTTTCTCTTGAATGGCCCGCAAAAGTTTGACCTGCATTGCCAGTGGCAGGTCTGCCACTTCATCGAGGAACAAAGTGCCGCCATGGGCGGCCTGGAATAGCCCGGGTTTGTCTTCGATGGCACCACTGAAACTGCCTTTGCGATGGCCGAAAAATTCGCTTTCCATCAATTCCGAAGGGATTGCCCCGCAGTTCACCGGCACAAATGGTCGGGTGGCGCGTGGGCCTTGGTCGTGGATCAGTCGGGCGACCAGCTCCTTGCCGCTGCCGGACTCGCCGCTGATGTACACCGGGGCCTGGCTGCGGGCCAGTTTGTCGATTTGTTTGCGCAGACTGCGCATTGGCAGGGAGTCGCCCAGTAGCCGACGGTCGATGACGCTGCTGGCACCGCCTGGTGCCGGCAGACTCAAGGCGCTGGTGACCAGTTCGCGCAGGCGGGTGAGGTCGACCGGTTTGGTCAGAAAGTCGAACGCGCCAGCCTTGAGGGCGTTGATTGCCGTTTCCAGGCTGCCGTAGGCGGTAATCATCGCCACTGGCACTTGCGCATAGCGCTGCTGGATGTGCTGCACCAGTGCCAGACCGGTGCCGTCGGGCAGGCGCATGTCGGTCAGGCACAGGTCGAATGTCTCCCGTGCCAGCAGAGCTTGCGCTTCTGCGAGGTTGCGGGCACTAAAGGTGTCGAGTTTCATCCGTCCCAGGGTTATTTCCAGGAGTTCGCGGATATCCGGCTCATCGTCGACGATCAGGATTTTTTGCCGTGGGCTCATGTTCAACTTTGTTTCCGTCCGTGAGCAAAAGTGATGCGAAAGCAGCCGCCGCCTTGGCGTGGTTTGAAGTCTAGGCGGGCCTGATTGCTTTCGCACAGCTCACGGGACAGATAAAGCCCCAGGCCAGTGCCCTGGCTGCTGGTGGTGAAGAACGGTTCGAACAAATGCGAGCGCTGGTCCGGCGCCACGCCGGGGCCATTGTCCAGGACTTCAAGGGTAGGCAACTGGCTGTCCGGGTCAATAAACAACTCGAGCCAGACCTGTGCCTGATCATGGTTCAGGGCACTATGGCGCCAAGCGTTGCGCAACAGATTGTCGAGAATCTGGGTCAGCTGATTCGGATCCATCAGGGTTGTGAAGTCCCCCGAACCGATTCGCAGGTGAACTAGCTGACGCTCAGTCGCACCCTCGCGGGTTTCGGCCACGAAGTGCTCCAGCCATGGCCGCAAATCCAGCCGTTGCGGCACGGTTTGCTGGCGACGGGACAGTTGCAGGACATTTTCGATTACCCGATTCATTCGCTGAGAGTGGTCTTGAATAATCTGCGTCAGACGCCGATCCGCGCCGTTCAGTTCCTCGGATTCCTGCAGTAACTGCGCGGCATGACTAATGGCGCCTAGTGGATTGCGGATTTCATGGGCAATACCGGCAGTCAGGCGGCCGAGGGCGGCGAGTTTAAGTTGCTGGGCCTGCTGGGCGATTTGGGCGAGGTCTTCGAGAAAAACCAGCGTCTGGTGGTGCGGGCTTTGGTCCAGGGCAATGAAGCTCGGTTGCAGCTCCAGGCCATTGCTGGCGATTTTCAGGCTTTGCGGGCGCAAAGTCGGATTGTTGAACCAAAGTTGGAGTCGCTCGACCAAAGGCATCGAATGGTCGTCGATCAGTTGGCCATCGAGTTTTTCCTGTCCCAGCAAGGTCAAGGCGCTGTGATTGGCCAGTTGCACACGCCGTTGGTCGTCGAGCACCAGAATGCCCGTGCGCATACGTTGCAGGATCAGTGCGTTGAGGGCTTCGAGGCCGAGCACTTCACTGGCCCGCTGCTCGGCCAGGGTTTCGCTGACTTCAACTCTTCGGATCAAGCCTTGCACCAGCAACGCCGCGACAAAGCACAGAGCACCGAGCGTGCCGATTTGCAGGTAATCATTGGGACTGGTGGGGTGGCTGAAGCTCAGAAGAAAGCTCAAACCCACGATGCCGAGGGCGCCAACAGCCGCAATCAGCAGACCGATGCGCCCGCGCAGCAGGGTATTGCTGATGACCACCGACACGATCAACAGGTTGCCGATGGCGCTGGGCATGCCGCCAGCGGCATAGAACAGACCGCATAGCAGCAGGACATCGACCAGCGCCAGGCCGAACAACTGCGCCGGGCGACGGGTGTTCTCCAGAAAGACCACCAGCAGGATATTCAGCACCAGGTACAACCAGCTGCCGTTGCGCAGCAAGTCGTCATTGGCAAACGTCAGCAACTGGCTGTCCATATTGCTGGAGATCAACAGCACCAAGGTGATGCCGATGCTTAAACGGTAGAGGTGATAGAGGCGCAGCAGTCGCTGGGCCTGTTTGTTGCCGGGACTGGACGTCTCAGCGATCACTGGAACCCGGGCCTTGCTCAAGGTGAGCCTGGCTGCAATACCACTGTTGTTGAAGGCTCAGCGCGCGATCACGGGGCAGATGTACGCCGCAATGAGCGCAACGGACCATGGGCGGAGCATCTTGCTCTCGCGGCGTGTTGGCGCCCGAAACCGGGGCCTTGAACTTGCGCCAGAGCCATACCGCAGCGGCAATCAGTGCGATCCAGAATAATAAACGAAGCATGGTGAGCTGCTTTTTGAGTAGTGAATTGGCAGTTTAGCCAAGGACGGGTCGGTCGCACAGCGCAATACACTCACCCCTGAAATCCGGTAATAAAAAAGGCGCCTCGAAAGGCGCCTTCTCGGCACAACACTCAGCGTCAGTCGAACACGCCGAAGGTCATGTAGCTGAACCACGAGCGGTCGGCGTTGTTGGCTTCAGACTCGTGCTGCTCTTCTTCGATCACATCGCCGTTTTCATCTTTAGGCTTGAGCTCGTTCGGAATCGAGTCCTTGGCGTCCTGGAACTGCCTCTGCACGTCCTGGTTGGCGCGGGTTTCACCCGGTGGCAGCGGCGGACGGGATTCGATCAGGCCCAGGGTGGCCTTGCTCAGCCACGAACGGTTGTCGGCTTCGTCCTTCGAGGGTACGAACTGACCGTCCACCAGGCTTGGGTGGTTCGGGTAGTTGAGTTTCAGGGTTTCGAGGCTGGTTGCGGCCAGTTCGTCCAGGTGCAGACGCTGGTAGGCTTCAGTCATCACTGCCAGGCCGTCACCGACCGAAGGTGTTTCCTGGAAGTTTTCCACCACGTAGCGACCACGGTTCGCGGCGGCGACATAGGCCTGACGGGTCAGGTAATAGTCGGCAACGTGAATCTCGTAGGACGCCAGCAGGTTGCGCAGGTAGATCATGCGCTGCTTGGCGTCCGGCGAGTAGCGGCTGTTCGGGAAGCGGCTGGTCAGCTGGGCGAACTCGTTGTAGGAGTCGCGAGCGGCGCCCGGGTCACGCTTGGTCATGTCCAGCGGCAGGAAGCGCGCCAGCAGGCCGACGTCCTGGTCGAAGGAAGTCAGACCCTTGAGGTAGTAGGCGTAATCGACATTCGGGTGCTGCGGGTGCAGACGAATGAAACGCTCGGCGGCGGATTTCGCAGCCTCAGGCTCGGTGTTCTTATAGTTGGCGTAGATGAGCTCGAGTTGAGCCTGATCGGCGTAGCGACCGAACGGATAACGTGACTCCAGGGCCTTCAGCTTGGCTGTGGCGGCGGTGTAGCTATTGTTGTCCAGATCGTGCTGAGCCTGCTGGTACAGCTCGACTTCGCTCAGGTTTTCGTCTACGACTTCCTTCGATGAGCAAGCAGCGGTCAATGCGAGGATGGCGATCAGCAGCAGGTGTTTCACTTGCATGGCGGCTTGCGTCCCTATGACGGCCGCTGTCTTGGGCGGGGCCGTCCTGTTATGATGAGTGCCCCGTTGAAAAGCCTCGGGGCAAAAGACGCCGTATTTAACCACAAGCGCGCAGCCGAAACCAAAGGCTGTGCCGACGCCTAGTCTGAGCATGTCCGATAAAATTGAACTTCGCGCAGAGGTGCCGTCCGAATTGGGCGGCCAACGCCTCGATCAAGTCGCCGCACAATTATTCGCTGAGCACTCGCGCTCGCGCCTTTCCGCCTGGATCAAAGACGGCCGCCTGACTGTGGATGGGGCGGTTATCCGCCCGCGAGACATCGTTCACGGTGGCGCCATTCTTGAACTGACTGCCGAGCAGGAAGCTCAGGGCGAATGGATCGCTCAAGACATCGAGCTGGACATCGTCTATGAAGACGACGACATCCTGGTGATCAACAAACCTGCGGGCCTGGTGGTGCATCCGGCTGCCGGCCACGCCGACGGCACCTTGCTCAACGCTTTGCTGCACCACGTGCCGGACATTATCAATGTGCCCCGCGCCGGTATCGTGCATCGCCTGGACAAGGACACCACCGGTCTGATGGTGGTGGCCAAGACCATTCAGGCGCAGACACAGCTTGTCACGCAATTGCAGAGCCGCAGCGTAAGCCGGATCTATGAGTGCATCGTGATCGGTGTGGTGACAGCCGGCGGCAAGATCAACGCGCCGATCGGTCGTCATGGCCAGCAACGCCAGCGCATGGCCGTGATGGAAGGTGGCAAGCAAGCCGTCAGCCATTACCGCGTGCTCGAGCGTTTCCGTTCCCACACGCACGTGCGGGTGAAGCTGGAAACCGGCCGTACGCACCAGATTCGCGTACACATGGCGCACATCAACTACCCGTTGGTCGGAGATCCTGCCTATGGCGGTCGTTTCCGAATTCCGCCGGCCGCCAGTGTGACCATGGTCGAATCCCTGAAGAATTTCCCGCGTCAGGCGCTGCATGCGCGATTCCTGGAGCTGGATCATCCGACCACCGGTAAACGCATGAGCTGGGAATCGCCGCTGCCGGACGATTTCGTCTGGTTGCTGTCGCTGCTCAAGCAAGACCGTGAGGCGTTCATCGGATGAGTGACTGGCTGATTCCCGACTGGCCTGCGCCTGCCGGGGTGAAAGCCTGCGTTACCACCCGTGCGGGCGGCGTCAGTCTGGCGCCGTTCGACAGCCTCAACCTCGGCGATCATGTCGACGACAACCCCGAAGCTGTCGCCGAAAACCGCCGTCGCCTTACCGATCATTTCTCTATTCAGCCGGCCTGGTTAAAGCAGGTTCACGGCGTTGTCGTGGCCCAAGCGGATCCAAGCCTGGTAGCCACCGCTGACGCCAGCTGGACGGCTACACCCGGTATCGCTTGCACCGCGATGACCGCCGACTGCCTTCCGGCGCTGTTTTGCGACCGTGCCGGCACCCGCGTCGCTGCCGCCCATGCCGGTTGGCGCGGGTTGGCGGCGGGTGTGCTGGAGGCGACCCTCGACAGTCTGGCTGTACCGCCCGAAGACGTGCTGGTCTGGCTTGGCCCGGCCATTGGCCCACAAGCCTTTGAAGTCGGCCCGGAAGTGCGCGAAACCTTCGTCCAGCAATTGCCTGAAGCCGATAAAGCCTTTGTACCGAGCCAGAATGCCGGCAAGTTCATGGCCGACATCTATGAGCTGGCGCGTTTGCGTCTGGCCGCTCGCGGGGTTACCGCTGTTTATGGTGGCGGTTTATGCACCGTGACCGATCCACGCTTCTTTTCTTACCGCCGCAGTCCACGCACCGGCCGGTTTGCCTCTCTGATCTGGCTCGAACGCTAGACTTACCTGACTTGCATCAACGTCAAGACGCTTGAAACTCCCAGAATCGACCACATCTAGTGAGGTATCTGGCAGGTTTCTTCATTCAGGATGTTTATAGGTCCGGCCTGCTCAAAAGGAAGGTGACCCATGCGTATAGACCGTTTAACCAGCAAGTTGCAGTTAGCATTGTCCGACGCCCAATCCCTGGCCGTCGGCCTCGATCATCCGGCGATTGAGCCGGCGCATTTGATGCAGGCCATGCTTGAACAGCAGGGTGGTTCGATCAAACCCCTGCTGATGCAGGTGGGTTTCGACGTCAACAGTTTGCGTAAAGAGCTGACCAAAGCCCTCGATCAGCTGCCAAAAATCCAGAACCCGACTGGCGATGTGAACATGTCGCAGGATCTGGCGCGTCTGCTTAATCAGGCCGATCGCCTGGCCCAGCAGAAGGGCGACCAATTCATCTCCAGCGAACTGGTGCTGCTCGCCGCCATGGACGAGAACAGCAAGCTCGGCAAATTGTTGCTGGGCCAGGGCGTGAGCAAAAAAGCCCTGGAAAATGCGATCAACAACCTGCGCGGCGGTGAGGCAGTCAATGACGCCAACCACGAAGAGTCACGCCAGGCGCTCGACAAATACACCATCGACCTGACCAAGCGCGCCGAAGAAGGCAAGCTCGATCCAGTGATCGGCCGTGACGACGAAATTCGCCGCACCATTCAGGTCCTGCAGCGCCGCACCAAGAACAACCCGGTACTGATCGGTGAGCCTGGCGTGGGTAAAACCGCCATCGCCGAAGGCCTGGCCCAGCGCATCATCAATGGCGAAGTGCCGGATGGCCTGAGAGGCAAGCGTCTGTTGTCCCTGGACATGGGGGCGCTGATTGCCGGTGCCAAATACCGCGGCGAGTTCGAAGAACGCCTCAAATCCCTGCTCAATGAACTGTCGAAGCAGGAAGGGCAGATCATTCTGTTCATCGACGAACTGCACACCATGGTCGGCGCCGGCAAGGGCGAAGGCTCGATGGATGCCGGTAACATGCTCAAGCCTGCGTTGGCTCGTGGTGAGCTGCACTGCGTCGGTGCGACCACGCTCAACGAATACCGCCAATATATAGAAAAGGACGCAGCTCTCGAGCGACGCTTCCAGAAAGTCCTGGTGGATGAGCCGAGCGAAGAAGACACCATCGCCATCCTGCGCGGCCTGAAAGAGCGTTACGAGGTTCACCACAAGGTGGCGATCACCGACGGCGCGATCATCGCCGCGGCCAAACTCAGTCATCGCTACATCACCGACCGCCAGCTGCCGGACAAAGCCATCGACCTGATCGACGAAGCCGCCAGCCGCATCCGTATGGAGATCGACTCCAAGCCGGAAGTGCTGGACCGCCTGGAGCGTCGCCTGATTCAGCTGAAGGTGGAATCCCAGGCGCTGAAGAAAGAAAGCGACGACGCGGCGAAGAAACGTCTGGAAAAACTGCAGGAAGAAATCGCCCGTCACGAGCGCGAATACTCGGATCTCGAAGAAATCTGGAACTCGGAAAAAGCCGAAGTCCAGGGTTCGGCGCAGATCCAGCAGAAAATCGAACAATCCCGTCAGGAACTGGAAGCCGCACGCCGTAAAGGCGACCTGAACCGCATGGCCGAGCTGCAATACGGGGTTATCCCGGACCTGGAGCGCAGCCTGCAAATGGTCGACCAGCACGGCAAAAGTGAAAACCAGTTGCTGCGCAGCAAGGTGACTGAAGAAGAGATCGCTGAAGTCGTGTCGAAGTGGACCGGCATCCCCGTGGCGAAAATGCTCGAGGGCGAGCGCGAAAAACTGATGAAGATGGAAAGCCTGTTGCACCAACGTGTGATCGGTCAGGACGAAGCGGTGATCGCTGTCTCCAACGCGGTGCGGCGTTCCCGCGCCGGGTTGTCCGACCCGAATCGCCCGAGCGGTTCGTTCATGTTCCTCGGCCCGACCGGTGTCGGCAAAACCGAGCTGTGCAAGGCGCTGGCCGAGTTCCTGTTCGATACCGAAGAGGCGATGGTGCGGATCGACATGTCCGAGTTCATGGAGAAACATTCCGTGGCTCGACTGATCGGCGCGCCACCGGGCTACGTGGGCTATGAAGAGGGCGGTTACCTGACCGAGGCGGTGCGTCGCAAGCCTTATTCGGTGATCCTCCTGGACGAGGTCGAGAAGGCCCACCCGGATGTGTTCAACATCTTGCTGCAAGTGCTTGAAGATGGCCGTTTGACCGACAGCCATGGCCGCACAGTGGATTTCAAAAATACTGTGATCGTTATGACCTCCAACCTTGGCTCGGTGCAGATCCAGGAGCTGGTAGGGGATCGCGAAGCGCAGCGCGCGGCGGTAATGGATGCGATTTCCACGCACTTCCGGCCGGAGTTCATCAACCGGGTCGACGAAGTGGTGATTTTCGAGCCTCTGGCTCGGGATCAGATTGCCGGCATTACCGAAATCCAGTTGGGTCGCCTGCGTAGCCGCCTGACCGAGCGCGAGCTGAAGCTTGAGCTGAGCCCGGAAGCGATGGATAAGTTGATCGCCGTCGGTTACGACCCGGTCTATGGCGCACGGCCGCTCAAACGGGCGATCCAGCGCTGGATCGAGAACCCGTTGGCACAGCTGATTCTGTCGGGTCGATACATGCCAGGCGAGACGGCCAAGGGCACCGTGGAAAACGACGAAATCGTTTTCGTCTGATTCCCGCCGGCAGCAAATTGAAAGAGGCCTCGCATCGCGAGGCCTTTTTTTCGCCAGGCTGTTGAACTCAAAGGAAAAGGCTTGTAAAGTGCGCCCCGCAGTAAGTCGCCCTGAAGGGTTTCTGCTCCCCAAGCAGGAATCTGAAATAAGTTGCAAATCATTAACTTGAAAGCAATTTAGGGGGTTGACAGAGGTGCTTAAGATTGTAGAATAGCGCGCCTCAGACACACGAACGCAGCGATGCGAACGGGTCGAAGAGGTGAAGCAAGCTTCACAGTTGTAAATTGAAATACCAGTTGTAAATTGAAATACCAGTTGTAAATTGAAATATGTAGTTCCGTGATAGCTCAGTCGGTAGAGCAAATGACTGTTAATCATTGGGTCCCAGGTTCGAGTCCTGGTCACGGAGCCAATTTCAAACCGGGGTATAGCGCAGTCCGGTAGCGCGCCTGCTTTGGGAGCAGGATGTCAGGCCGCAGCAGCACCAGACGCTCGATGCCCATGGCGAAACCGACGCCCGTGGTCGGCTTG
>NZ_JBNNVP010000064.1:0-28061 GCF_050280605.1 Pseudomonas sp. NPDC089918
GTGCGTCATTTGCCGCGCATTAAATCCTGCGCGTCACAGCGAGCCACACAATGACTGCAATCGAGCTGCCACTATAAATGAAGCACAGCGCTGAGCCTATGCGACCAGTCGGTCAGAAACTGAATGAAGTCGCTTTGCAGATTATTGACGTACGACACTCATGCAATCGAAAAGAGGTGCTAGCATAGAGCCACCAGTCGATCTCAGCATGCACCCTAACTAGTAGTCAGGATATGACCGAGCCAGAAGACCCCAGCCGTGAGCGCCTCAAGCACCACTTTGCCCAGCGGGTAATTCATCAGGCACGTCAGATTCTTGAGATATGGCAACGCCTGCAGCGCAACGAATGGTCCACCACCGACTTGTCGGAGTTGAGCGAAGCCAATCTGCGCCTGCTGCGTTTTGCCGAACGTTTCGAACAACCGGAACATACCCAGCTGGCACGCCACATCGGCCAGTCGCTGGAAGCGGTGGACGCCAACCGCGGACGCCTGAGCAGCGGACTGATCACTGACCTCAATCGTCTGATGCAGCGCCTGTCCCGCACCGGCCTGCGTCATGGCGATCAGCTCGAACAAACCTTTCTGCCGCCGCTGCGCAAGCCGATCTACGTGATGCTGCAAGATCACGACCGGGCCGAACGGCTGGCCAAACAACTAGAATTCTTCGGGCTCAGCGCTCAATCCCTCGACAGTGTCGCCGCGTTCCGCTCCTCGATGGTCGAGCGGTTGCCGGCGGCGATTGTCATGGACGTCGACTTCAGCGGCGCCGGCATTGGCCTGAAACTGGCGGCCGAAGCCCAGGAAGGTCTCGATCAGCCCTTGCCGCTGTTGTTTTTCAGCCTGCACGAAACCGATACCCCGACCCGCCTCGCCGCCGTGCGTGCCGGCGGCCAGGAGTTTCTCACCGGCACCCTCGAAGCCTCGAGCCTGCTGGAAAAGATCGAAGTCCTGACCTGCGTCGCCCAGTACGAACCTTATAAAGTACTGATCATCGACGACTCCCGCGCCCAGGCCTTGCACACCGAACGCCTGCTCAATAGCGCCGGGATCGTCACGCGGACTCTGATCGAACCGATCCAGGCCATGGCCGAACTGGCGGATTTCCAGCCGGACCTGATCATCCTCGACATGTACATGCCGGCCTGCACCGGTACTGAACTGGCCAAGGTGATCCGGCATAACGACCGCTATGTCAGCGTGCCGATCATTTATCTGTCAGCCGAAGACGATCTGGACAAACAGCTCGACGCCATGAGCGAGGGCGGCGACGACTTCCTGACCAAACCGATCAAGCCACGACACCTGATCACCACCGTGCGCAACCGCGCGGCGCGGGCGCGCAATCTGAAGGCACGGATGGTGCGCGACAGCCTGACCGGTTTGTACAACCACACCCATATTCTGCAATTGCTCGAAGACTGTTCATTCCGCGCCCGTCGCGAAAGCAAGCCGCTGAGCTTTGCGATGCTCGACATCGACCACTTCAAACGGGTCAACGACAGCCACGGCCATCCCATGGGCGACCGGGTGATCAAGAGTCTGGCGCTGTTTCTCAAGCAGCGGTTGCGCAAGACCGATTTCATCGGCCGTTACGGCGGTGAAGAGTTCGCCATCGTCATGCCGGACACTGATATCGAATCGGCCTGCAAGGTCCTCGATGAAATCCGTCAGCGCTTTGCCGAAATTCACTACCCCGCTCAGCCGCAGGACCTCTGGTGCACGTTCAGTGCCGGTGTCGTCGAATTGCGCGAAGACTCTGACAGCCTGATGATGGCCAGCCAGGCCGACGAGGCGCTGTACCGCGCGAAGAACGCCGGACGTAATCGCGTACAAGCCGCGCGAGAATCAAAGCAAAGTGCCACTTTTTCATCGGAATCGACCCATTCGGTCATAACTCTGTAACAGAAACGCAATAACTTCAGGCACTTACCATTCTGCCGTTGGTAGACCATGATGCGCCTGAAGCTGTTGACCAATCTCAATACCCTCCTTCTGGTCGCCGTGTGCGTGGCCCTTGGCGCCACGCTCTGGTGGTCGCAAAAAGCCCTGGAACGTCCCTATCTATTGATGGAGCGTTATCTGGGCCTGTCTCAGCAGTTTCAAAATGAAGTGGCGCGCAATGTCGAGGATTACCTGGCCAGCGGCGATGCCCTACGCCTGAGCAGCGCCAGCCAGGCCATCGACGCCTTGCAAAAGGAACTCGGTGAGTTGCCACCGGCATTGGCCGACACCTTGCGTCCCAGCCTGTCGAATTTGGCTGAGTTCAGCAAAACCGACCTGCTGGCCGCCGGCAAACTCGCGGGCGACCCGCAAGCACTGCTGCTGCAAGCCGAACGCGAACTCGGCGCCTGCCTGGATCAGCTCAGCCAATACGCCAGCGGTAATGCGGCGTACCTGACGCCTTTGCTGGTCGCCTCCCAGCACCTGGGCAAACTGTCCCTGGCTCGGGACAAACTGGTCAGCAGTGGTCGCAGTGAACTGGCCGCCGATGTCGAACGCGAAGTTGCCAACATCCGCACTCAAGCCGAGCAACTGGACGCTTTACCGCTACTTGGCGTGACCGCCAGCACCGAATCGAACACCGATGATTTCGCCGCGATGATGGGTTTGGAGAACACCGAGAAAACCGTCGCCGAAGATGCCGGCGTCGGCCTCAAACGCGAACTCAACAGCCTGCTCACCCGCTACCCCTCGGAACTGGCGCGCACTCGCGAACAGATCCAGAAACGCGCCGACCTCAGCACCGCGACGCACTTGAAAATCGCCGCCGTGCAGCAGTCCATCGCCGGGTTGGAACCCGTGGTGCGAGCCCAACACGGGCAGATCCAGAGCGAAGTACGGCTGATGCAAGGGGTGATGATCGGGCTGATCCTGCTGATCGCATTGCTCATCGATACCTTGCAGCGACGCCTGGCCCGAACCTTGACCAACCTCGCCCCGGCGCTGTCGACCTGGGCCGAAGGTGACTTCAGCCGCGACATTCAACTGGGCGCGACCAACCGCGAACTGCATGACATTCAAGCCTCACTCAATCGCTTGCGCGCCTATCTGGTCGACCTGGTCGGCACCATTCGCCTCAACGCCGAGCAAGTCGCCGGCAGCAGCCGAACGTTGGCCGAATTGAGCAATGACCTGCACAGTGGCGCCGAGCATCAGGCTGGCGACACCGCGCTGATCCGCGATTCTCTCGGTGAACTCGAGGCGACGATTCAACAAGTCGCCGGTGATGCCAGCCAGGCTGCCGATGCCAGTCGTCATGCCGGACTGGCGGTGGAGCACGGGCAGAAAGTGATCGGCCTGAGCCTCACCGGGCTGCATGCGCTGGTGGGTGAAGTGCAAGGCAACGCGCAGATGATCGAGCATCTGGCCGAGGAGTCGGCGACCATCGGCGGTGTGCTGACGGTGATCCGCTCGATTGCCGACCAGACCAACCTGCTGGCCCTGAACGCCGCCATCGAAGCGGCCCGCGCCGGAGAAATGGGCCGAGGGTTTGCAGTAGTCGCCGAAGAAGTTCGCTCACTGGCGCAACGTACCGCCGGGGCGACGGCCGAGATCCAGACCCTGATCGCCGGCCTGCAAACCGCCGCGCGACAATCGGTCGAAGGCATGCGTGCCCAGGTCGAACACGCCGAAGCCACGGCCAATCAGGCCCAGGCAGCCGACGGTGCGCTGGATAAAATCGTCGGGGCGATCCAGACCATTGCCGACACCGCCGTGCGCATCGCCGATGTCACCGCCCAGCAGAGCGGCGCTGTCAGCGAAATCCGCGATCACAGTGAGCGGATTCACCAATTGGGTGGGGATAACTTGCTGCGCATCGGCGAGGGGCGTGAGCAAGGGGAGAATTTGTTAGTGCTGGGCGGGCGGTTGCATACAGCCGTTCAGGCCTTCCGCGTCTGACAGTTTCTCTTCCCAACGATCGTTCCCACGCTCTGCGTGGGAACGCCGCAATGGACGCTCTGCGTCCGCTGTTGGAACGCAAAGCGTCCCCAGCTGCATTCCCACGCAGAGCGTGGGAACGATCATGCCTCCTGCATACCCTTCCGACGTCCGCTATCATGCCCCCAATTCCGATACGCGAGATTGTCATGCGCCGTTTGCTTTGCCTGCTGTTTTTAGTGCTCGCCCTGCCGGCCTCCGCCGCCGGGTTGCTGGACAGTCGGCCCAGCTCCACCCTGGGTTCGATCAACAACAGCGCCGACTTCCTGCCGGTGCGCGAAGCCTTTCAGTTGAGTTTGGTAGAAAGTACGCCGCAATCAATCAAGCTACGCTTCGTCGCCACCGAGGGTTATTACCTCTACCGCCATCGCTTCCAGTTTCACGCCGCCCCGGCCGACATTGGCCTCGGCGCGGCGCAATTGCCCAAGGGCGAACAAAAGCACGATGAGTTCTTCGGCGATGTCGAGGTTTACCACGGCATTCTCGATGTAGAACTGCCACGCACCGACTCACGCGCCTTTACGCTGGTCGTGACCTACCAGGGCTGCGCCGACAAAGGCCTGTGTTATCCGCCTGAGACCGAACGCCTGAATATTGATGGCAGCGGCGTCGCGACCACATCCTGGAGCTGGCGCGAACTGGCGCTGTTTTTTCTTGCAGGTGTTGGCCTGACCTTCACCCCCTGCGTGCTGCCGATGCTGCCGATCCTCTCCGGGGTGGTCCTGCGCGGACAGGTTGGCGGGTTACGTGGCTTCAACCTGTCGCTGGCTTACGTGCTGCCGATGGCCGCTTGTTTCGCCCTGCTCGGTGCGTTGATGGGAATGTTCGGCGCACAGCTCAATCTTCAGGCGCGCTTGCAGTCGGCTTGGGTGCTGGTGCCGTTCGCGATGTTTTTCGCGGTATTTGCCCTGGCCATGTTTGGCGTATTCGAACTGAAACTCCCCCATGCCATCAGCAGTCGCCTGGACCGGATCGCCGGGCGTACCGAAGGCGGCTCATTGTGGGGCGCGGCCGTGCTGGGCGTGGTGTCGAGCCTGCTGGTTTCGCCGTGTGTATCGGCACCACTGGCCGGCGCGCTGCTGTACATCAGCGCCAGCGGCGATGCTCTGGGTGGCGGATTGAAACTGTTCATGCTCGGTCTGGGCATGGGCGCGCCGCTGTTGCTGGTGGCAACCGGCGGCGCAGCCTGGCTACCGAAAAGCGGACCTTGGCTGATCTACGTGAAAAACGCGATTGGGGTGCTGCTGCTCGGGCTGGCGATTGCTTTGCTCAGCCGGGTATTGCCGGGCCAGATCACCTTGCTGTTGATCGGCTTGCTCGCCGGTGGCGTCGGATTGTTTATGGGCGCACTGGAATTCGTCTATAAACCGCCAAGAAAACGCCTGGGGCAATTGCTCGGGATGTTCCTGCTGTTTTATGCCCTGGCCTGTTGGTACGGCGCCTTCAGTGGCCAGACCGATCCGTTCAACCCCATTGGCCAACCACGCAATGTCACCAGCAACGGTCAACCGCCAATCGCCGGCAACTGGCAAACCATTACCACACCAGCCGAACTGGACCGCGTCCTCGCCGAAGCCAAATCCTCCGGTACACCGCTGCTGCTCGATTGGTACGCCGACTGGTGCATCAGTTGCAAAGTCATCGAACACGAAGTGCTCACCGATGCCAATGTCGTCGAACGCCTCAAAGGTTATCGATTGATCCGTTTCGACATCACCGCCAGCAACGCCGAACAACGCGCCCTGCTCGACCGCTACAAGCTATTCGGTCCTCCGGCGCTGATGTTTTTCGGCAAGGATGGCGTCGAACGTGTCGATGTGCGGGTGATTGGCGAGATCAGCGCGAAAAACTTCGCCGAACGTGTTGCCAAAGCAAATGACCGGATTTAATTACCCGGTCATATATTTCGCGTAAACATCGGCCATCGTGCTGGCTATTGCATAGAACTGGACAGTCACAAAGGCTTTGCGGCATAGTCGCCGGGTTCTGACAATTGCACACAGATGACAAAGGAGCAGCAGATGGCGACCTTATTGGTTTTACACGGCCCCAACCTGAACCTGCTCGGCACCCGGGAACCGGGCGTCTACGGTGCCACCACCCTGGCGCAAATCAACCAGGATCTGGAACAGCGGGCGCGCAATGCCGGCCACCATTTGCTCTATCTGCAAAGCAACGCCGAGTACGAATTGATCGATCGCATCCACGCCGCTCGCGGCGAAGGTGTGGACTTCATTCTGATCAATCCAGCAGCTTTTACGCATACAAGTGTCGCATTACGTGACGCGCTGCTGGCAGTGAGCATCCCATTCATCGAAGTGCATTTGTCTAACGTGCACAAACGCGAACCTTTCCGCCATCACTCTTACTTCTCCGACGTTGCGGTGGGAGTGATCTGCGGCCTTGGCGCCAGCGGTTATCGACTGGCCCTGGAGGCCGCCCTAGAGCAGCTTGAAAGACAGGCAACAGCTTGAACAACAAGCGTTAAACGCCCCCTGACCGACCCTTGGGAGTTGATGATTCATGGATATCCGTAAAGTTAAGAAACTGATCGAATTGCTGGAAGAGTCCGGTATCGACGAGCTCGAGATCAAGGAAGGCGAAGAGTCCGTACGCATCAGCCGTCACAGCAAGACGCCGGCTCAGCAGTACTACGCTCCCGCTCCTATGCATGCTCCGGCACCGGCGCCTGCGCCTGTCGCTGCTGCTCCGGTTGCCGCCGCTGCTCCTGCAGCCCCGGCTGCGCCTGCGCTGAACGGCAACGTTGCCCGTTCGCCGATGGTCGGTACTTTCTATCGCAAATCCTCGCCGTCCTCGCCGTCCTTCGTTGAAGTCGGCCAGACCGTGAAGAAAGGCGACACCCTGTGCATCGTCGAAGCCATGAAGATGATGAACCACATCGAAGCTGAAGCCAGCGGTGTGATCGAATCCATCCTCGTCGAAGACGGCCAGCCGGTTGAGTACGACCAACCGCTGTTCACCATCGTTTGAACCGCGGAGAAACTTTGATGACTGCGAAGTTGGAAAAAGTTCTGATCGCCAACCGCGGTGAGATCGCCCTGCGGATTCTGCGTGCCTGCAAAGAGATGGGCATCAAGACTGTCGCCGTTTACTCCAAGGCCGACAAAGAGCTGATGCACCTGGGCCTGGCAGACGAATCCGTCTGCATCGGCCCGGCCTCGGCCGCGCACTCTTACCTGCACATTCCGGCCATCATCGCCGCCGCTGAAGTGACTGGCGCTACCGCCATCCACCCAGGCTACGGCTTCCTTGCGGAAAACGCCGACTTTGCCGAACAGGTCGAGAACTCCGGCTTCGCGTTCATTGGCCCGAAAGCCGAAACCATTCGCCTGATGGGCGACAAGGTATCGGCCAAGCACGCCATGATTGCAGCCGGCGTGCCGACCGTTCCGGGTTCCGACGGCCCGTTGCCGGAAGACGAAGAAACCGCTCTGGGCATTGGTCGTGAAGTTGGTTATCCAGTGATCATCAAAGCCGCTGGCGGCGGCGGTGGTCGTGGCATGCGCGTGGTGCACAAAGAGGAAGACCTGATCTCCTCGGCGAAACTGACCCGCTCCGAAGCGGGCGCAGCGTTCGGTAACCCGATGGTCTATCTGGAAAAATTCCTGACCAACCCACGTCACGTGGAAGTTCAGGTACTTTCCGACGGCCAGGGCCACGCTATCCATCTGGGTGACCGCGATTGCTCGCTGCAACGTCGCCACCAGAAGGTTCTCGAAGAAGCGCCGGCACCGGGCATCGACGAGAAAGCACGCGCTGAAGTCCTCGCTCGCTGCGTCAAGGCTTGCATCGACATCGGCTACCGTGGCGCCGGCACTTTCGAGTTCCTGTACGAGAACGGCCACTTCTACTTCATCGAGATGAACACTCGTGTCCAGGTAGAGCACCCGGTATCGGAAATGGTCACCGGCATCGACATCGTCAAGGAGATGCTCAGCATCGCCGCTGGCAACAAGCTGTCGTACACCCAGGATGACGTCGTTATCCGCGGTCACGCGCTGGAATGCCGGATCAACGCTGAAGACCCGAAAACCTTCATGCCTAGCCCAGGCACGGTCAAGCATTTCCACGCCCCAGGCGGCAACGGCGTTCGCGTCGATTCGCACCTGTACAGTGGCTATGCCGTTCCGCCGAACTACGATTCGTTGATCGGCAAGCTGATCACCTACGGCGCCACCCGTGACGAAGCCATGGCGCGCATGCGCAATGCGCTGGACGAAATCGTTGTCGACGGGATCAAGACCAACATCCCGCTGCACCGCGACCTGGTCCGCGATGCTGGCTTCTGCGAAGGCGGAGTCAACATCCACTACCTGGAACACAAGCTGGCTGGCGAAAAGCATTAAGCTGTGATCCATACCAACAAAGCCGCTTTCGAGCGGCTTTGTTGTTTCTGATTTCCTGGTGCATACAAAACCCTGTGGCGAGGGGGCTTGCCCCCGTTCGGCTGCGCAGCAGCCGCAGACTGCAACATGAGTTTCATCAGGAAGCTCTGCGGCGCTTTCATAGGGACTGCTTCGCAGCCCAACGGGGGCAAGCCCCCTCGCCACAGGTTGTTCGTTCAATTCAGAACTCAGCCTACCCGGTCGTCTTCTGCCTCGCGCTCGCGTAAACTTGCGCGCTTCTCGCAGCCCGCTAGGCTGCAATCTATATTTTTCAAAGGTGCCCGCCATGCCTTGGCTGCAAGTCCGTCTCGCCATCAGCCCAGAACAAGCCGAAACCTACGAAGACGCTTTCCTTGAAGTGGGCGCCGTGTCGGTGACCTTCATGGACGCCGAAGATCAGCCGATTTTCGAGCCGGAACTCAATACCACCCCGCTGTGGTCGCACACTCACTTGTTGGCCTTGTTCGAAGGCGGCACCGAAGCCGCCAGCGTACTGGCCCACCTCGAATTGCTGACTGGCAGCCCGCTGCCCGAGCATCACAGCGAAGTGATCGAAGACCAGGACTGGGAACGCAGCTGGATGGACGGTTTCCAGCCAATGCGCTTCGGTCAGCGCCTGTGGATCGTCCCGAGCTGGCACGCCGCGCCTGAGCCGGACGCAGTGAACTTGCTGCTGGACCCGGGCCTGGCGTTCGGCACCGGCACTCATCCGACCACCGCACTGTGCCTGGAATGGCTCGACGGTCAGGACCTGAAAGGTTGCAACGTGCTCGACTTCGGTTGCGGTTCGGGGATTCTGGCGATTGCCGCCCTGTTGCTGGGCGCCAAGGAAGCCGTCGGCACCGACATCGACGTGCAGGCGCTGGAGGCTTCCCGCGACAACGCCGGGCGCAACAACATTGCTGACGAACTCTTCCCGCTGTATTTGCCGCAAGACCTGCCGCAGGTTCAGGCCGACGTGCTGGTGGCCAACATTCTTGCCGGCCCGCTGGTTTCGCTGGCGCCGCAGCTGTCCAGCCTGGTCAAGCAGGGTGGTCGTTTGGCGCTTTCAGGCATTCTCGCCGAACAAGGTGAAGAAGTCGCCGCTGCCTACGCACAGGACTTCGATCTGGACCCGATTGCCAATCGCGACGGCTGGGTACGCATTACTGGCCGTCGGCGCTAGAATGAGCGCCTGCATAAACCGGATTACCGCATGACCGACAGCTTCGTCACCCAGTGCCCGCATTGCCAAACCAGCTTCCGCGTCAGCCATACTCAGTTGAGCGTGGCCCGTGGAGTGGTTCGTTGCGGCTCGTGTTTGCAGGTGTTCAACGCCGCCAAGCAGTTACTCGAGCAGCGCGCCGGCAAGGAAACGGTCAAACCGGTTGCAACGGCGCCCGTCGAACCGTCCGTGCAGCGAGCCATCAGCCAAAAGCAATGGACGGCTGCAGAAATGGATCTGGACAGCCTGGATCTGGACGAAGAGCTCGCCCGGCTCGAACAACGGGAAATCCAGCCAACAACGGAATTCACCCGGCCCCGCGAAGACAGCCTCAGCGCTCGCCGCGATACCACCGAGCACGACCAGGAGCCCTGGTCCGACAGCCTCTTCAGTGAATCGGCCGCCGATCGTGCAAAAATCGCCGACACGCCCACGCCAGAACCCACGATCGAACCAGGCAAACATTCGCGCACCGAGCCGTCGCTGTCGCTGGAGCCCGCGGATCTGGACGACGAACCCGAGATCCAACAGCTGCGCCTGCACGACCCGCTTGATGCCCCGATCCCCTTTGGCAACCTGTCGGCGACTCCCGATGAAGTCGACGATGACCTGCCCTCGGTCGAACCCCTGCGCAAGCGACGTGAACGCAGCGAACCGGCGCTGCGCGCGGAAGTATTGGAGGATCTGACCGACGATCCGTTGCAACTGGACTGGCAAAAACGTCGCTCCCCCTGGGGCCGGCGCTTTTTCTGGCTGCTGCTGATCCTGCTCGGCGCCGCCGGCCTCGCCGGTCAATACGTCGCCTATCACTTTGACGAACTGGCACGCCAGGACCAGTACCGTCCGTGGTTCCAGCAACTGTGCCCGCACATCGGCTGCACCGTGCCGTCCAAGGTCGACATCGCAAAAGTCAAAAGCAGCAACCTGGTGGTCCGCAGCCACCCGGACTTCAACGGCGCCCTGGTGGTCGATGCCATCATCTATAATCGTGCGCCCTTCTCCCAGCCCTTCCCGCTGTTGGAGTTGCGTTTTGCCGACCTCAACGGCCACCTGATTGCCAGCCGTCGCTTCAAGCCCGGCGAGTACCTCAACGGCGATCTCGAAGGGATGGCGGAAATGCCGCCGCAAACGCCAATCCACATCGCGCTGGACATTCTCGATCCAGGCCCCAAAGCGGTGAACTACAGCCTGAGCTTCCATTCCCCCGAGTGAAACGCTCAAGTGTTACAGGCTTGACGGCATATTTCTGACTTTGATTGCTAGTACCAAACCGCTGGCGATAACAAAATTACTGTTCAGATTTTGTTCAATTCAGCCTTTATCCAGTCATCGAGAGCGGGTATCATGCCAACCCTTTTTCGAACTCTCATGATCCGGCCCCACAACAGGGAAGTCCTATGTCGGCGGTACGCATCGGTCCATATACATTGCACAACGGCTTGATTCTCGCCCCCATGGCGGGTGTCACCGATCAGCCCTTTCGTCAGCTGTGCAAGCGACTGGGCGCGGGCCTTGTAGTCTCGGAAATGGTCACCAGCGACATGAGCTTGTGGAATACCCGCAAATCGCGGATGCGCATGATCCACGAAGGTGATCCCGAGCCTCGCTCGGTACAGATCGCCGGCGGAGATGCGCAGATGCTGGCGGATGCAGCCCGGGCCAACGTCGAACTGGGCGCACAGATTATTGATATCAACATGGGCTGTCCGGCGAAGAAGGTCTGCAACAAGGCCGCCGGTTCCGCCCTGTTGAAAGATGAAGCATTGGTGACCGAGATCCTGCAGGCCGTAGTGGCCGCGGTCGATGTGCCGGTTACCTTGAAGATCCGCACCGGCTGGGACCGGGCGAACAAGAATGGCCTGACCGTGGCGAAGATTGCCGAACAGGCAGGCATTACGGCGTTGGCGGTGCATGGCCGCACCCGTGCCGATCTGTATACCGGGGAAGCCGAGTACGACACCATTGCCGCGATCAAGCAGGCGGTGTCGATTCCGGTCTTCGCCAATGGCGATATCGATTCGCCCGAGAAGGCCCGGTACGTGCTCGACGCGACCGGTGCCGATGGCCTGTTGGTAGGTCGGGCTGCCCAGGGGCAGCCATGGATTTTTCGTGAAATCGACCATTATCTGCGTACCGGCGAAAAACTCCCGGCACCGGAACTGATCGAGGTGGAACGTATTCTGCTTGAGCATCTGGCTGCGCTGCATGCCTTCTATGGCGACGTCATGGGCGTGCGCATAGCTCGCAAGCATGTGGGCTGGTATCTCGCAACCTTGCCGGGCGCCAGGGAGTTTCGCGCCCACTTCAATCGTTTGGAAGATACGGAAGCACAATGCGCCTACGTTCGGGCCTTCTTCGCCGAACGCTACAAGAGCCTGACAGGGGACGGAGAAGGGGTGGCTGCATGACGATGATGACCGAGACTTTAGTGAGTGGAACAACACCCGTGAGCGACAACGTGAATTTGAAACAGCACCTCAATACGCCGAGCGAAGAAGGTCAGACCCTTCGCGGGAGTGTCGAGAAGGCGCTGCACAATTATTTCGCCCACCTTGAGGGCGCTGCCGTCACGGATGTGTACAACCTGGTGCTCTCCGAAGTCGAGGCTCCCCTGCTCGAATGCGTGATGAACTACGTCAAGGGCAACCAGACCAAGGCCAGTGAGCTGCTCGGGCTGAACCGGGGCACCCTGCGCAAGAAACTCAAGCAGTACGATTTGCTGTAAGCATTCAATCAAACCAGAAAGGCGCCCGCGTAAAACCGGTCGCCTTTTTTGCTGACTTCCCTTGCTTTTGATGGAAATTGAAATGACCGACCAGACTACCCGCCTGCCGATCCGCCGCGCCTTGATCAGCGTTTCCGACAAGACCGGGATCCTTGAATTCGCCAAGGAGCTTGAAGCCCTGGGCGTCGAGATCCTCTCCACCGGCGGAACGTTCAAGCTGCTGCGCGACAACGGTGTTGCCGCAGTGGAAGTCGCGGACTACACCGGTTTCGCAGAAATGATGGACGGTCGGGTGAAAACCCTGCACCCGAAAATCCACGGCGGGATCCTCGGTCGTCGCGGTATCGACGACGCCATCATGAACGAGCACGGCATCAAGCCGATCGATCTGGTTGCGGTCAACCTGTACCCGTTCGAAGCCACCATCAACAAGCCAGGCTGCGACCTGCCGACCGCCATCGAAAACATCGACATCGGCGGCCCGACCATGGTCCGCTCGGCAGCCAAGAACCACAAAGACGTGGCCATCGTGGTGAATGCCAGCGATTACGCCAACGTCCTGGAAAGCCTCAAGGCTGGCGGCCTGACCTATGCTCAGCGTTTCGACCTGATGCTCAAGGCCTTCGAACACACCGCCGCCTATGACGGCATGATCGCCAACTACATGGGCACCGTGAACCAGGCGGCTGAAACCCTCTCGACCTCCGGTCGCAGCGAATTCCCGCGCACCTTCAACAGCCAGTTCATCAAGGCCCAGGAAATGCGCTACGGCGAGAACCCGCACCAGAGTGCGGCGTTCTACGTTGAAGCCAAGCCTGCCGAAGTGGGCATTGCTACCGCGACCCAGCTGCAAGGCAAAGAGCTGTCGTTCAACAACGTAGCCGACACCGACGCCGCGCTGGAATGTGTGAAGAGCTTTGTCAAACCGGCCTGCGTGATCGTCAAGCATGCCAACCCGTGCGGCGTGGCCGTGAGCCCGGACGCTGAAGGCGGCATCCGTCAGGCCTACGAACTGGCCTACGCCACCGACACCGAATCGGCGTTCGGCGGCATCATCGCCTTCAACCGCGAGCTGGATGCTGAAACCGCCAAGGCCATCGTCGAGCGTCAGTTCGTCGAAGTGATCATCGCCCCGTCCGTCAGCGCAGAAGCTCGCGCTATCGTGGCAGCCAAAGCCAACGTGCGCCTGCTAGCCTGCGGCGAGTGGTCGACCGACCGCGTTCCGGCCTGGGACTACAAGCGCGTCAACGGTGGTTTGCTGGTGCAGAGCCGCGATATCGGCATGATTGGCAGCGAAGACCTGAAAGTGGTGACCAAGCGCGCGCCGACCGAACAGGAAATCAATGACCTGATCTTCGCCTGGAAAGTCGCCAAGTACGTTAAATCCAACGCCATCGTCTACGCCAAGAACCGTCAAACCATTGGTGTCGGCGCCGGCCAGATGAGCCGCGTGAACTCCGCGCGTATCGCCGCGATCAAGGCAGAACATGCCGGCCTGCAAGTGCAGGGCGCGGTCATGGCATCGGATGCATTCTTCCCGTTCCGTGACGGCATCGACAACGCGGCCAAGGTCGGCATCACCGCGGTGATCCAGCCAGGTGGCTCGATGCGTGACAACGAAGTGATTGCTGCTGCTGATGAAGCCGGCATCGCCATGGTATTCACCGGCATGCGCCACTTCCGTCACTGATTTGTTTGCTTGATCGTACCCACGCTCTGCGTGGGCACGCAGCCCGGGACGCTCCGCGTCCCTCGGACGCGGAGCGTCCGTTGAGGCATTCCCACGCGGAGCGTGGGAACGATCGGCCCCCACAGAATTAGCGTCATCCGAGGTTTTTGAAATGAATGTTTTGATCATTGGCAGCGGTGGCCGTGAACACGCCCTGGCCTGGAAAGTGGCTCAGGATCCGCGCGTGCAGAAAGTTTTCGTTGCCCCGGGCAACGCCGGCACCGCCATTGAAGCCAAGTGCGAGAACGTCGCCATCGACGTGCTGGCCCTTGAGCAGCTGGCAGACTTTGCCGAGAAGAACGTGTCCCTGACCATCGTCGGCCCGGAAGTGCCGCTGGTTGCCGGTGTTGTCGATCTGTTCCGCTCCCGTGGCCTGGATTGCTTCGGCCCGACCGCTGGCGCTGCTCAGCTGGAAGGTTCGAAAGCCTTCACCAAGGACTTCCTGGCGCGCCACAAGATCCCGACCGCCGACTACCAGAACTTCACCGAGATCGAGCCAGCCCTGGCTTATCTGCGTGAAAAAGGCGCACCTATCGTGATCAAGGCCGATGGCCTGGCCGCCGGTAAAGGCGTGATCGTGGCCATGACCCTGGGCGAAGCCGAAGACGCGGTGCGCGACATGCTCGCCGGCAACGCATTTGGCGACGCCGGTTCACGCGTGGTGATCGAAGAGTTCCTGGACGGCGAAGAAGCCAGCTTCATCGTCATGGTCGACGGCAAGAACGTATTGCCGATGGCCACCAGCCAGGACCACAAACGTGTCGGCGACGGCGATACCGGCCCGAACACCGGCGGCATGGGCGCTTACTCCCCGGCCCCGGTCGTCACGGCCGAAGTCCATCAGCGGGTCATGGACCTGGTGATCTGGCCGACCGTGCGGGGCATGGCCGAGGAAGGTAACGTCTACACCGGCTTCCTCTATGCCGGCCTGATGATCGACAAGGCTGGTAACCCAAAAGTCATCGAGTTCAACTGCCGTTTCGGCGATCCTGAGACCCAACCGGTGATGCTGCGTTTGCAGTCGAGCCTGGTGTTGCTGGTCGAAGCGGCCCTGGCGCAAGCGCTGGACAAGGTCGAAGCACAATGGGATCCACGTCCGAGCGTCGGTATTGTATTGGCCGCTGGCGGTTACCCGGGTGACTACGCCAAAGGCGTTGCCATCAACGGCCTGGATGCAGCCGCGACACTGGAAGGCAAAGTCTTCCATGCTGGTACTGCGCTCAAGGACGGTCAGGTGGTGACCGCCGGTGGTCGGGTGCTGTGCGCAACCGCCATGGGCACCAGCGTCGATGCAGCCCAGCAGCAGGCTTACAAACTGGCGGCTAAAATCGACTGGGAAGGCTGCTTCTACCGTAAGGACATTGGCTACCGCGCCATTGCCCGCGAGCGTGGCGAGAATCAGGAATAAGCCATCCATCCGGCCAGGCAAGGGCTTGCGGCCCTTGCCTGACTATTCCGGTGCCGCGCATAGTTATACTTTGGCATTAATCTACGAAGGGATTTCGCCGTGCGCTGGCTCAGGATTGCCATAGGCTTCACCGTCACTCTGCTGACCTTGCTCTGCATGCTCCCGGCCCAGGCCGCGCAAGGCAGTGGCTGGGCGGTATTGCTCGACGAACAGGGCGACCTGCAGCTGAGCGACATCCGCTCCAGCCGCTACACCAACCAATTCAGCCCCATTGAACTTGATCACCTCACCGCGGCCGCACCCGATGGCGCGCTATGGCTGCGTTTCAAGCTCGCGCCCGGCAAGCATGAACAGTTGCTGCGAGTGTTCGCACCGGACCTGGTGCACCTCAATCTGTATGTGCTCGACGGCGACCAGTTGATCGATCAATTGAATACCGGTACCGCGCAGCTCCAGGCTAAGCCCCCCCTCCCCAGCAGCGACTTCATGTTGCCGCTGCCACAAAGTGACAAAACCCTCGATGTCTACCTGCGACTGGTCTCCGAACACCAGTTCCGGCCTTACATCACGCTGCAATCGGCAGTCATGACCGCAGCCACTCAGTACCAGACGCTGATATACGGCTTGCTCTTTGGCTGCCTCGGGATGCTGATCCTGCACAACCTGACCCGTTACATCTACACCCGCTCGCGCAGCAGCCTCTGGCTGGCAGCATGCGAAGGGCTGCTGATGCTCAGCCTGGTGTTGCTGCTGAACCTGGCCCGGCCATGGTTACCGAACTGGTCCTTCGTGCAAACACCCGGTGCCTACCTCGCCTTGCTGATGACCGCGCCTTGCGGCCTGATGTTCGCCTACCGTTTCTTCGCCCCGCTCGGTCCTCACCCGTTGAACAAGCTGCTGCTGGGGGACATTCTGTTCATCATGGTCTGCGGCCTGCTGTTGCTGTTCGTCAACACACTGCCGCTGAACCTGATTACGTATGGGCTGGTTGCTCTGGCCGGTCTGAGCATGTTGTTCGTCAGCGCCCATCACTGGCAAAAAGGTTATCGCCCGGCGCGTCTGTTCGTGGCGGCCATGGTGGTGTTCAACCTCGGCACATTGATTATTCTGCCGGCACTGCAGGGGCTGACCCTGGTCGCGCCACAAAGCCTGATCATTATTCTGCTGGTGTTTATCTGTATCAGTGGCCTGTTGATGAGTATTGCCTTGGGCGAGCGTCAGCGCAGCATCACCGAAGACCGTTTCAGCGTCAGTCGCGACCTGGCCGCCAGCAACGCCGAAATCAACGCCAAAGCCGAATTTCTGGCGAAGATCAGCCACGAAATCCGCACCCCGATGAATGGTGTGCTGGGCATGACCGAATTGCTGCTGGGCACACCGCTGTCGGTCAAGCAACGCGACTATGTACAGACCATCCATAGCGCCGGCAACGAGCTGCTGACACTGATCAACGAAATTCTCGACATCTCCAAACTCGAGTCCGGGCAGATCGAACTGGACGACGTGCAGTTCGACCTCAACGCCCTGATCGAAGATTGCCTGAGCATCTTCCGCGCCAAGGCTGAACAGCAGAACGTCGAGCTGATCAGCTTTATCCAGCCGCAGGTACCACGCGTCATCAGCGGAGACCCGACGCGCCTGCGCCAGACCCTGCTGAGCCTGCTGGAAAACGCCCTGAAGAAAACCGATGAAGGCGAGATCCTGATCGTTGTCGCCCTGGATGAACGCAGCGCCAAACCGCGGCTGCGCATCGCTGTGCAAGACAGCGGCCAGCCCATGGAGGCGGAAGAGCGCGATGCGTTGATGCATGCCGAACTGCACAGCAAACACTTCCTCTCGGCCACCAGCCTGGGGGGCAATCTTGGACTGGTTATCGCCCGTCAGCTGATCCGTTTGATGCAAGGCGAGTTCGGCATCAAGAGCGGCGCCAACCAGGGCAGCACTTTGTGGCTGACCCTGCCGCTGGACCCAGACCGTCTCGAACATCCGACCTCGGACCTGGACGGTCCGCTGCAAGGCGCACGCGTACTGGTCGTGGACGACAACGACACTTGTCGCAAGGTACTGGTGCAGCAGTGCAGCGCCTGGGGCCTGAATGTCAGTGCCGTGCCGTCCGGCAAGGAGGCCTTGGCGCTACTGCGCACCAAGGCTCATCTGCGCGATTACTTCGACGTGGTCCTGCTGGATCAGAACATGCCTGGCATGACCGGCATGCAGCTCGCGGCCAAGATCAAGGAAGACCCGAGCCTGAACCATGACATTCTGCTGATCATGCTCACCGGCATCAGCAACGCCCCGAGCAAAATCATCGCGCGCAACTGCGGGATCAAGCGAATTCTCGCCAAACCGGTGGCCGGCTATACCCTCAAGACCACGCTGGCGGACGAGCTGAACCAGCGCAATAAAGGCCTCTCCGTCTCGCAGCAGCTGCCCACCGGCCCTGCCCTTCCGGTCAAGGTGCCCAGCGATTTCCGCATTCTGGTGGCCGAAGACAACAGCATCTCGACCAAGGTCATACGCGGCATGCTGGGCAAACTCAACCTGCAACCGGACACCGCCAGCAATGGCGAAGAAGCCCTGGTGGCGATGAAAGCCCAGCGCTACGACCTGGTGCTGATGGACTGTGAAATGCCGATCCTCGACGGTTTCTCCGCCACCCAGCAACTGCGTGCCTGGGAAGTCGGCAACCAGCGGATTCGCACCCCCGTGGTGGCGTTGACCGCACACATCCTCGCCGAGCACAAAGAGCGCGCGCGCCAGGCGGGCATGGACGGGCACATGGCCAAACCGGTCGAGCTGTCACAACTGCGCGACCTGATCGAGCATTGGGTTGCCCAACGTGATCAGCAGAATCGTACGGCTTCGACGTTCTGACGATGCAGTCCGGTGCCCGAAAGTGGTTTCAACAATCGGGCAGGACGTATCACTCCCCCATATCGACCTTCTCGACCACAAGCGCCACGTTGTCCGCCAATCGATTCCCGAGCTTGTGGGTAATCGCCTCGCGGGATAACGCGTAGAGGGTTTCGGACAGATTCGCCCGTGCGTATCGTACGCACACCTGACCTTCTACTTCATCGACCTCAAAATGCTGCGACCACGGATTCAGGGTCAGCGCCTGCCGGGTCTTGAATTCGAGATAAATGCTGCTGATCGAGGTCGGGCTTTGCCCCACAATCGCCAGCAGGCGCACAGCCTTGAGCGGTAAACAAGGCCCTTGCATCTCCTCTTCGCAACGCTCCTCGGGCCATATCTGGATGGCAGGGACATAACACGGCAATTGCGCCGCATACGCCAGAAACCCGCCAAGAGCATGATCTTCACCACCGCTATTTGCCATTGCAGCCAAGGCCCATTCAAGCGCGGAAGAGGCGTTTAGCCCGTTGAGAGAAAAGTCCTGGCGAAACTTAAAGTTGCGGATCCAGAAATCATCCAGCACCGCAACATAAGCGTCATACCAGTTTTCAACTTTCATGCTTTCGATTTTTTTGTTGGCAACCAATTGCGCCAGCAGACTTGAATGTACGACATCATCATAAGCCGATATTTTTTCAATATCCGACAAAGCAACAACGGCGTTACCCACCGTCAACAAGCTGTATAACTGAGCCATAACAAACCCTTAAAGAAAAAAAGGACGACCGAGAAGCGGCCGCCCTTTTAAAACATTCGATCAGATGTCGTAATCTTCGATCTTGGTTTTCGCATTCAAACCAAGTTTTGCACGAATCGTGTCGCGGGTTTGCTCGACGATATAAGGCACTTTCCTGAAGACAGAGTCACCGCGATACAGCTTCACCTCGCGGGAGTCCCAATCCATGAACAGCACTTGCTTTGCGGTGTTCTTGCGGATGAAACGAACAGTACCCAATGCCATGGTGACTTCACCGTTGACTTCGGTGCAGGTGCCGGCCGCCATACCGCCCACACCGTGTTCCAGCATGTTGCGCTCATACAGGGTCAACGCGGTTTCACGTTTTTTCAATGCGGTGATTGCATCGCCCGCCACCTTCAGCATCAGGACGGAGGCCGAGCCAGGCACGGCAAGCCCGGCAACCACACTGCCAAGGATCTCCAGCACCAATTGATCCATCCGTACGGTGTTACCGCCGATGTTCATGTCGTTGTAGTACTTACTGGTCGGCAGCCAGCCTGCATGGGTCATGACTTCCAGGAACTGGTAATACCATTCCTTGCCCTGATACTCGTACGGGAACTTTTTGTTTGCGACCAGACTTGCGAATAGAAAAGCGTGTTGAACATCTTCCCGATTTTGTTCACTCAGGTTGCCGGTAAAGGACAAGATGCCCTCACCCACAATGGAACCTTTGCCGGGCTCATTGACAACCGGTATCGAAAAACTGCGAGGGCGCATAACTTCAGCGCCGTCCAGCTCATAATTTTCCAAACGATGAATACATTCGGCTACAGCGCAATCCTCGACACTATGAACATTCATTACCAATTCCTTATTAATTAAAACAGGCTCCTCTTGAACCCGCCAAACAACAATAACCAAAGACAGAAGAAACGCCAAACAAGAACATGTAACCTGTTGATATCAACATTTCGTCAACTAACAAACTTCAACCTCAACAACTTACATTTACCCCCCCGGTTCCTCACGCCATCCCCCCAAACATTAAAGCGACTGATAGACTCCGTTCTGCCCATCTGCCGCTACGAGCCGAAATCATGTTCCACGTGTTGTTCAGCGTTTACCTGAAGATGCTGGTGCTCTACAGCCCGTTCTTCGTGTTGTCCTGCTTCATCAGCCTGACCCGCGGTTATTCGCGCAAGGAGCAGCGACGCCTGGCCTGGAAAGTAGCGGTCGCCACGCTGGTTTCCAGCGTTTTGCTATACCTGTTCGGGCGGGTCATATTCAGTGTCTTCGGCATTACCGTAGACGCGTTTCGTATCGGTGCCGGCAGCGTGCTGTTCATCTCGGCACTCGGCATGGCTCAAGGCAAGTCAGCGGTGCAGACCGACAACGTGCAACAGGACGTGACCATCGTCCCGCTGACCATCCCCCTGACGGTCGGCCCCGGTACCATCGGAGCTCTGCTGGTCATGGGCGTGAGTCAGCCCCACTGGGACGACAAGCTGACCGCCATCCTCAGCATTGCGCTGGCCAGTTTCACCGTCGGCGTGGTGCTTTATCTGTCCAGCCGAATAGAACGGATTCTGGGCGATCAGGGTTTGCAGATTGTCAGCCGACTGATGGGATTGTTCGTTTGTGCGCTGGCGGCACAGATTATTTTTACCGGGGTGAAAGGCTATCTGGTTCCCTGACCCGACAGGCAAAAAGGCAGCAAGTTGTATCAACCTGCTGCTTTTTTTCGGCCAGGACGTAATCGCAGACAACTGCCGGTGATTAAACCACCAGACTCGTTTCCAACTCAGCAATCGACACGCTCAGCAGCTCTTTGAGCGTTGCACTGTCATGCGTGCCCTGCCGAGCGACCAACCTCTGCACCAATGTTGAAACGCTATAAGGTCGATGCCCTTCGAACCCGAGCAAGACTTCGCCTCGCAAGTTGACATCCGTCGCATACACCTCACGAAAGATCACATTGTGCCCGCTGTCCGGATCAATGATCACCAAGTGTTCCTGGACGATGCTCAGCAACAACTTTTCAGGGGCATCCAGCTCCCAGATCAACTTGCCGGGAATCGGCGCCGCGCTGCCCAGCGAATGCCGGCAGTCGAGGATGACCGATTCGAGCCTCAGCCAGGCCGCCTTTGACAGTTGGTAACTCACCGCGCCTTGCCCCATGCGCAGGATCAGGGTCGTGACATCGTCCGGTATCAGCGGCAGGACATCGCCGATCTTCATCTGGCCTTCAATGACCAATACCTCGGCATCGCGCTGGACATAACTGAGTGGCCCCGCATACCCCATGTCCGGGTAGGTCAGCAGTAGTCCGTCCTTGTCTTCATGAAGCAACACGTTGGTTTGTTGTTGCGTTCCCAGCAGCTCAAAGGACTCCGGAATCGCGGCCTTTGCCACCCGAATCACACGCTCGGTTCCGGTGACAAACCACATCAGGCTACCGGATTCCTCCACCGACAGCAGCGCGGTATGAGGCTGGCTGTCCACCAGTTGTTTGAGGCCCTCGTGCATTCGGCCATCCTGAGCAATGACCCACTCACGAGTGACACCGGTAATCCATGCCGGTTCTTGATCACGCAGCTCGACCATCACGCCGTCAAACGTTGTGCCACGCAGTCCAGCCACTTCTACCGTCAGCTCGACAAACTGCCAGGGCGCCCACTCACGCTGCGCGGCGGGTAACGCGTCCGCCAAGAGCAATCGCGCCCCCTGACCGAATGCAGGCTCCAGTTTCTGCGGATCGATAAATGCCTGACGATAGACCTCGCCGCTCGAGACATCGAACAACCAGGCCGCCTCGCTATCCGGGGTTACGCTCAGTAAACGCACCTCCTTTCCATGTCCGAGATCAGCCAGCAGCAACCGATTGCCGACGTACCAGGCGCACAAACTCGCGTCGCCACTGAAGTTGGTCAAGCCGACAAGGGCAAAACGCTCGGCCGCGTGTTGCCGGGCAAGCGGTTCCAATGCGGCCCACCAATGCACACGATCCTTGAGCCACGGTTCACTCAAGCCTCCCAACTCAAGGTATCCCTGGCCAGTCACGTTGAAGAACAGACCATCAGACGTCAGCGCCACGTTCCCACCTTCAACAGCCACGACATTCTCCAGCTTCTCGGGCTGCACCCACGTGTGGGACCACTGTCCTTTGCCCCCCACCACGGTGCGCGACTCGCGGCATAGAAGCTGTTCCTGCCTGTCGTAGATGACAAATACATCGCCCTCGTCCATCGGTGTGAGCAGCGTCAGATCAGTCATGTTGCTGATTGAGTCGGCCCATCCGCGGCCATGATGAAGTCTTGAGGAGGGACGAATGATCAAGTGGTCACTGTCACGAACCCAGGCCATGTCCCGTGTGTTCGCTTCGAACTTCCAGCAAACCGAAACAAAGGGGGCCGGCTGCCAGTCGACGGTGACAAAGGTGCTTTCGCCAGTGACTGGCGTAAAGGGGTAATAGCTGCCCAGTACCTGCGACCAGTCAGTCAGTGTGTCGCTGGCACTGAAGACCGATTCCAGCGTCCGATCCATGTCGCGGGTGACCGAGCTCAGCAACAATTGCCCATCATGGATCATGTAGGCCAGTACATCGCTGGCCTGATCCTCGCGAGCGACTTCCTGTATGACGTGAATCACCCCCCGGGCATCTGCCTCGATGTGCTTGATGGTGGCTTCCGTATTTTTAAGCAGCAACCGATAACGATGAGTGAGCAGCCCGGTGACCGCCTCGACTTGCCAGATCTCGTAATTCTGCGGTTCGTAGAAATAGGCGTAGCCACCAGCCACCACTCCCAGCAGCGCTTCATCAGCGGCCAGTACCTCCTCGTTACGGATGTACAGGAAGCGCTCCTCCTTCGCGTCATACCAAGCGGTGGTATATCGGGGTTCATCCGGCTTCTCGAAGGGAATCAGATAGTGATGAACCGGCGTATACGGCATCACCAGACGATGCTCTTGAGCCAATACTTTGAAATGCTCCTGCAGCGTCTGTCGATCCATGCCTGGTGGCACATCCTGCTCGACAAGGGTGAGGGTCTGTTTGCCGCGCTCAACCTGGAACACTTGATTGTCCGTGATCCGGACCAGGATTTCGTGACGACCTTTTCCTGCGAATTCCACCTGAACGTCACCGATAAACAATGCCCCGAAACGCTCCAGCCGAATATCGCTCTGACTGGCCCAAGAGGCCTCCAGCACCCAGCTCGATAGCTGCAGGCTCGGCGACTCGAGTGTCAGATTCACTCCAGGATTGAGCACCAATGCACAGTGCTTACCGGCGCCTTGAATCTGATAAGTGACTTTCCCGTGCCAGATCGGGGGAAGAACAGGCACTACCAGCGAGCGCTCGACGGCATCGAGCAGCACATTGATCACTGTTGGCCGATAGACAGGGAACAGGCGATAAAGGATGTAATCACTGGGAAATGAATAGAAGGAAAACAGAAACAGCCGCCCGCCATCCGCTTTCTTTTTCTCCAGACGTCGAGCCGTGTCGAATCCGGTGTCATGGCGCAGCGTAGCGAAAGGCAGTGCCTTGTACTCGTAGCCATAACAGGTTTGCGGTGTGCAAGGCAGCACGATGGCCTGCCCGGCGGGCGGAGTGAAGGTTATGCGACCGGGCAGGCCCAGTTCTTGACGAATATCGATCGCCCGCTCGTAATCGTCATCAAAGGTCGGCACCCCGAAATGATCGCGTAACGGGTAAAGCCTGGGGCTGTCGAGCAGCAATTTGCCGGCGTTCAGATCCAGCGTCTGAACAATCAACGACGAGCGCGGTATCCACGCGGCCAAAGCGCTGTCGAATCGATAGGCTTGGCGATAAGCCTTTTCAACTTCATCGAAAAACAGCCCGACCTGTTTGGCTTCTTCGGCGATGGCGGCAAAACCCTGAGCCAGTGCCGTCAACCCCACTGCCAACCCGGCCAGCATCACAGCGGCCCCACCCAGAAACGCCCCGGCTGTTGTGACGCCGGCGGCATAAGCGCCTGCCGACAACACCAGACTGGCCGAGTCGAAAGCCAGTTGCGTCCCAAACTGCGCCCGCTCGACATCGTTCTGCGCGGTCGTCAACTGGTAGATGTCGAACCCGACATTCGCCAGCTGCAGCAATCCTCCGCTCGCTTCGCCCACACTCGGCCCCACAGCGGCTTTAACCACCGGAGCGACAGTACGGGCAATCAGTTTCTCTTCCACCAGCGCCTGTCGAACCAGGCCTACCAGACCCGCCACATCGACCACATTGCCATGCACCAACTGCGCGTAATTGACATAGGCATGCAACCGGACAGCCAGGGTCAGGGACCGATCGGGTCCTTCCTGTTCCCTCAACGCGTTCATCAGCGCTTGTATGGCGAAGCCAGCGTTCAGGGTATGGACACTACCAACATCGGTAGGATCGACAGGATCGCCCGGAACGGATGATTGATTGGCCAAGGCTGCAAAACGTTCCGAGAGGTAATTTTTTATGCGCAAGAGTCTCGGGTCATCGGTGAAGACTCGTACCACGTGCTCAGGGTTTGCAGGGTCGACCAAGCTCATCCGGTACATCCCGTCGGGCATGATCTCCAGGGTTTCGAACAACGGTACAAGGTGGGGTGCCAGCTGATTCTGCTGCTGAAGGCGGGTCGTCACTTGCGCGATCTGTTGCCCCCACCCGTGACTGTCCAGCGCCAGCAGACAACTGCCCAGGCGAGGGTTACTCATCAATGATTGTCCGCGGGCACTGGCCAGACGCTGCCTGACAGGGCGTTGCGGCTGTCCCGCCAACGTGCCGGGTTGCAGCAGTTGCGAGACAGAAGTTGAGCCAGGCAATGCCACTCTCGACACCCGCGAGCCTTCCAGCTCGATCAGATCGAAGGTCGGACGCGCCGCATCGCCATAGGCCGCGTAATGCCTGGCCATCTTCTGCCGGAGGAAGAACTGTTCCAACGCCTGTCTGAACTGGGTCGGATGCTCGAACTCGAATACGCCAAAATTCGGATCATAGAAGTGATAAGTGCTGCGTTCGCCCTCAACGGTTTTGGCCACCAGCATGGCGTGATTATCGGAGTTGAGCATCAGCGTACTGGTGGCTGTTCTGGCTTGCAGAATGTCCACAACCTGACTCAGATCCGAACGCCCCAGCACGCTGCCCACCTCACTGATCTGCACATCCCGCAACGCCTCCAGGCTGTGCAGAAAGATCGCTGAATCACTCCCTTGCGGCTCGATTACCCCCAGGTAGAATCGCTCGCGCAGAATGTTGGCCGCGGCCTTCCCCTCCGACAAGGCTGCCGCCATCACCAGGGCCAGTGGATAACAACGCCCACCCACCCTGTCACCGGAGCCCTGAAGCAATAAATCCTGCGGGACAAGCTTGACGGTGCCCGCTTCGAAACCGTCCAGAACAACACCGAGGCGCTCGACAATCTGGTCACGGTATTCGAGTTTCGCCACCTGCTGGATTCGGGCCACTTGCTTGCCCCACCGGCGCAGCGTCAAAGGTTGCTCAAGCGCGTTTTTCTTCAGCCCCAGGGCGGTTTCGGAAAGCGCTGGCGGATGATCGAGAGGGCTGACAAGCCCGGCCAGAAACCCGGGAGCCTGGCGTTGATACAGCGCGTGTTCGATCGTCGCGTAGCGGCCCGCCGCGCCTAGTTCGCTGAAGCTGTTGGCCAGGTTATCCAGCTGCGGACGAACCGTGTCGAAGCTGTGATTATCCAATGCCTGCGCACCGGTCAAGGCGCCGAGCAGCAGACGCTGCAAGGGGCTCAACTGAGCGACTTCGAGGCTACCCTTGGCGAGTCGGCTCAAGAGTTCATCGATAGGCAACTGTTGTGTCTGCGGATCGCTCAATGATGCAGGCGGCAGCGCATCGGGGCTTTGAGCGAGGATCGATTGGCGGTCATCGAAGCTCAGGGATACAGCCTTGTCGAAGGTCACCGTACCGTTATGGCTACGACTCATTGTCCGCATGAACGGCTCGCCCAGCTCATCGGCCAGATGCTGCAACAGCTCGGTGGACAGCACATGTCGGCCCTCGATTACCGGCCAGCCTTCCTCAAAATCAATGCTCTGGTGTTTGAGCAGTTCCGCCATGTTTCCTGTGTAGCGGGCTTTCAGTTCGCCATCGGTCCAGCGTTTTTTTTCCGCTTCGAACCAGACCTCCGTATTTTCAGCGTTTTCTTTCCATGAGTGGTCCGTCTCCTCCTCTGTAGCGTTGTTGAACCCAGTGTGCAACCGTACCGCATCCCGAAATTCAACAGCGCCACCCGGCGTCAAAAGCTTGCTTTCGTAGTCCATTAGACCGGCCCGTACAGCTCCCGGCCCTGTCAGGAATATCGAGCCCTGGGCTTGGGGACGGATGCCGTCACTGAAGTAATCGGCGACCCCCCTACACAAGTTACTGGCCCGATAATCATCGCTGCCGGATTTTTGGTCGAAGATATCGAATTCGTCCCTGAGTACTTCCTCCGTTAGCTCATAAATGCCATTGGCATCGTAGAGTTTGATTTTGCGCTTGTCGGCCTCGAGCTCAACCGCTAGCAGTACATGCAGGTGGATCTCGAAGCGCTCGATAATGGCTTCCAGCGCCGCCGACCCGGGATGGCTAATAATCAGCGCATTGGACTCGCCATTGTCGATCATCGCCAACTGCAAACTGTCGGGCCGAACATTGCGATTCTCGAATGGAACAAACACCTGTTCTAACGAAGGTGCGCTTTTGGCAAATCTTTCCAGCGCATCGCGATGCGCCGCCGGGATTTGCCCAGAGTAGTCGGTGTAACGACTGCGCAGCGTCTGGCGACCCGGCATCCAGTGAGGATTGTGGTCCAGCAATAGTTGCAAGACACCTAGCCGTGCGTCGAGCTTTAGTTGGTTAACGTCAATACCAGCCAGGTTCTGAGCAAGCGGCGGCAAGAAATCCACGTCGTTGTAGATGCCGCCCTCGCCATGTTCCACCAGCACCCGCACAATGTCCGAAGCGGCGGCGAGATTGCCGCGCAAGGACATTTCACGGTTATAGAAATCCTCCAGTCGCGAGAATGCTCGGAGTTCATGAACATCGCGCAACCGCATACCCTCTTCATTGAGGTTGGCCATGAGTTGAGCGTTTTTATCCCTCAACGCACGCAGGGTTACCTCGTCCTGACCGTAGCCGCGAACCAGCAAGTCCATTCGCGCCTCATCAGCACTGTTACCGCGTTCGGTCGCCTGATTGATGTGCATGTACATCTGGCGCTTCAACGCAGTGGCTCGCTCTTCATACCGATCGGCCAAATCATGGCCGGAGGCAACCCGTCCTTCGCCGGACAGCACATCAGCCTTTGCTGCCTCGACAATGATTCGATTGGTTTCGTGAACCAGTAACCCATCGCTGTCATACCAGACATTCAGCCCGTAGCCTTCCTTGGCCATCACCTGCTTCCAAACATTGATGTAGTCGCGCTGAATCGCCCCGACGCCACCCCCAAGCCAGACGAAATGCAGATTCTTCGGCACTTCGGTGGCAGGTGTCTTCAGTTGCTCAAGGCTGTTGTGCAGGCGCGCTTCGAATCCCTCTACTTTGTTGTAGATTTGCGCCAATTCATCAGCCTCGGTACCACCATTCAAAGGTGGCTCCGACTCTGCCGCGCGGCGCCGGCGGCTACCTCCCTCCAAAGCCCCCAATGCTTGTTTTAGCAGCCCTAACGGCTCCAACAGTTGTGGAGAACCCAGCGAATCGATACAACCCAAGTAATAGCGAAACACCGCGTCATATTGATCGGTGCCCTTATATGATATTAATGCCTGCTCAAGATCCACTCGCTTGAACAAATCCACAAAATTGACGTAGCCATCCGTCAACGAGAACTTAGACTCACTCATAAACAACACTTCCATTTATCGTATATAAAAAAGCCGAAACCGACTCTAGACAATGATAATTCCACAAGGGCACTCAGGCACCCGGGCATTTAACCTGTTATAAATAAAGCGAAGAAAGCGCCGCCGTTCCAAGACGGGCATCGAGCATCAATACATTTAGAGGTATATCGCCGAAGCGTCACACAACCTCTTTA
>NZ_JBNNVP010000065.1:0-21204 GCF_050280605.1 Pseudomonas sp. NPDC089918
GCACGGGTCGTATTTGCACTGCTGAAAGGGCAGAGTGAATACCAAGCGAAAACGGGTTGAGGGCTTCCCCTCAACCATAGAATCTCCCACAGGGTAAGTGGTGTGACGTAGAGCATGTAAGCAACGCAGATCCCTGTGGGAGCCGGGCTTGCCCGCGATAGCGATCTTGAATTCAATACAAATCGACCGGATCTACATCCAGGGACCAGCGCACCGCCCGCCCACTCGGCATCTGCTCCAAAACCAGCAACCAACTGCTCAGCAATCGATGCAGCGGCGCCCGGGCCGTGGCTTGCAGCAACAACTGCGCGCGATAACGCCCGGCCCGGCGCTCCATCGGTGCAGGCACCGGCCCCAGCAACTCAATCCCGGTCAGATTTTGCTCGGCCAGCAAACGCTCGGCCTCGCTGCACGCTTCATCGAGGAAGCCTTCGGCCTGCCCCGGTTTATGCGCTTCGGCCCGCAGCAGCGCGAGATGCGCAAACGGCGGCAGACCGGCGGAGCGGCGTTCGCTCAACGCCTGTTCGGCAAAGGCGAAATAGCCCTGTTCGGTCAGTTGCACCAGCAGCGGATGGTCTGCCAGGTGCGTCTGGATAATCACTTTGCCCGGTTCTTCGGCCCGCCCCGCGCGCCCGGCGACCTGGACGATCAACTGCGCCATGCGTTCGCTGGCGCGGAAATCGCCGGAGAACAGTCCGCCGTCGGCATCCAGAATCGACACCAGGGTCACCCGTGGAAAGTGGTGCCCTTTGGCAAGCATTTGTGTGCCGACCAGAATGCACGGCTGGCCTTTTTGAATGGTGGCGAACAGTTGATTCATCGCGTCTTTGCGTGAAGTGCTGTCGCGGTCGACCCGCAGCACCGGGACGTCCGGAAACAGAATCCCCAGGCGTTCTTCGGCGCGCTCGGTACCGGCGCCCACAGGCCGCAGATCGACCTTGCCGCACTTCGGGCAATGACGGGGCACTCGTTCGACGTAGCCACAATGGTGGCAACGCAGTTCGCCGGAGCGCTGGTGCACGGTCATTCGCGCGTCGCAGCGCTGGCATTCAGACATCCAGCCGCAGTCGTGGCAGAGCAGCGTCGGGGCGAACCCTCGGCGGTTGAGGAAAACCAGCACTTGCTGGCCGGCGGCCAGGGTCTGACCGATGGCTTGCTGCATTGGTCCGGAAATGCCGCTGTCCAGCGGACGACTTTTCACGTCCAGGCGCAGGAACCGTGGTTGCTTGGCGCCACCGGCCCGCTCATTCAGGCGTAAGAGACCGTAACGACCGGTGTAGGCGTTTTGCAGGCTTTCCAGCGAAGGTGTGGCGGATCCGAGGACAATCGGGATGTTTTCCTGCCGGGCGCGGACCAGTGCCAGGTCGCGGGCGTGGTAGCGCAGACCTTCCTGCTGTTTATAAGAGCCGTCGTGCTCTTCATCGATGATGATCAGGCCGGGGTTTTTCATCGGCGTGAACAGTGCCGAACGGGTACCGATAATAATGTCGGCCTCACCATCCCGTGCCGCCAGCCAGGCTTCCAGGCGTTCGCGGTCATTGACTGCGGAGTGGATCAGCGCGATGCGCGCATTGAAGCGCTGCTCGAAGCGCGCCAGGGTTTGCGGGCCGAGGTTGATCTCCGGGATCAGCACCAGGGCTTGCTTACCGGCCTCGAGGGTTTCGCGGATCAGCTGCAAATAGACTTCGGTCTTGCCGCTGCCGGTGACGCCAGCCAGCAGGAACGCGTGATAACTGTCGAATCCGGCGCGAATCGCTTCATAAGCGGCGCGCTGCTCCGGGTTGAGCGGCAATTCCGGTTGCGCTAGCCAGTGTTCGTGGCGGGCGCCGGGGGCGTGCTTGCGGATTTCGACTTGCACCAGATCCTTGGCCAGCAACAGATCGAGGCTGTCCTTGCTCAGCATCAGTTTGCTCAGCAACTGATGAGCGACGCCATGGGGATGCTGGGACAGGGTAGCCAAGGCTTCACGCTGGCGTGGTGCGCGGGCGATGCGCGGATCATCGAGGCTGGCGCCGGGTGCGGCGGACCAAAAGCGTTCCTGACGAGCCTCGGCCAGTTCACCCTGACGCAACAACACTGGCAGCGCCCAACTCAACGTGTCGCCGAGGCTGTGCTGGTAATACTGAGAGGTCCACAGGCACAGCTTGAACAGCGCGGGCGGCAGCGGCGGCGTGGCGTCGAGCAGCGCCAGGGCCGGTTTGAGCTTTTCTACCGGCACTTCGCTGGTGTCGGTGACCTCCACCAGAATCCCGATCATCTCCCGCCGACCGAACGGCACCCGCAAGCGCATGCCAGGGTGCAACTGGGCACGCAAGATACCGGCCGGGGCACGATAATCGAACAGGCGGCGCAGAGGCGAAGGCAGGGCGAGGCGCAGAATGGCGTTGGGCACGCGGGGGGATCTCGATAAGCGGGCAAAAAAGAAAGCAGGGCGCGACCTGTGGGAGCGGGCTTGCTCGCGAAAACGGTGCAACAGCCACCTGAGATGTTGAATGTTACGGACTCTTCGCGAGCGAGCCCGCTCCCACAGGGATTGCTCTTGAGGTCGGGAGCCTAGCAGACGACTGGTTTAAGCGACAGCTTGCGTGAATGGCATTGTCTGGTAGAATCCGCGGCCTAATTACGTGCGGTATTCAACAATGGTGTTGAGTGGCGGCACGCTAGCCTGAGGAATACATCATGAAAGCCGATATCCATCCAACATACGAAATCACCGCAGTTACCTGCAGCTGTGGCAACAAGTTCGAAACTCGTTCGAACCTGGCCAAGCCTCTGGCGATCGACGTATGCAACGAGTGCCACCCGTTCTACACCGGTAAGCAGAAGACTCTGGATACTGGCGGTCGTGTACAGCGCTTCGCAGACCGTTTCGGCGCTTTCGGCAAGAAAGCTCCTGCTGCTGCAGAGTAAGGTCGAAAGCCCCGTGGGCTTTTCCTTGCTGATGAAAAAGGCGTCCCTCGCGGGCGCCTTTTTTGTGTCCGCGATTTGGCTTTCCGGTGCCCAGGCCTTCTGCCCGGCACCGAGCGGGCTCACGTCGGTCACGGTGCAGCGCGTGGTGGATGGCGACACTTTGCGTCTGAGCGATGGCCGCAGCGTGCGCATGATCGGTTTGAATACGCCGGAGCTGGGCAAGCAGGGGCGTTCTGACGAGCCGTTCGCCGTGGCCGCGCGCAAACGCCTTGAAGCTCTGGTGGCCGCCAGCGACGGGCGGGTCGGTTTACTGCCGGGTAAAGAAAGCAAGGACCATTACGGCCGCACCCTGGCTCATGTCTACAGTGTCGATGGGGCCAACCTCGAAGCGCAGATGCTCGCCGAGGGGCTCGGTTTTCAGGTGGCGGTGGCACCGAATGTCGATTTGGTCGCCTGCCAGCAAGCGGCTGAACGCAGTGCTCGTCGGGCCGGTCTCGGGCTGTGGCGACAATCACCTGTATTGAAAGCGGAGCAGATCAGCGCGTCTGGTTTCGCCATGCTCAGTGGTCGTGTGAGCAAGGTTCAGCGCAATCGCGGCGGGGTTTGGATCGAGTTGCAGGATTCGGTTGTATTGCGGGTTGCACCCAATCTGCTGGAGCAATTCGATGTCGCATCGCTTGAAAAGCTCAAAGGCAAGCAAATCGAGGCTCGTGGCTGGGTAGTGGATCGTTCGCGCCGCGGTGGGTTGAAACCGGGGCAGGCGCGCTGGCTTCTGCCGCTGACCGATCGAGCGATGTTGCAGACAGCACCGTAAGAAAAAGTTGTAGACATTTTTCATGTTGATTGTGAACAGTCTATCCCTTGTGTTCCGTGGCTCTTGGCCCAAAGTCGTAGGGCCGGGCGCTTGACAGGGGTGACTGGTCAGTCTTGTGAGGACTTTGCGAGGCGAGTATCCTCGGCGGTCCGTCTGTCCAACAGTAAAAAGCGGAATGCCCCTATGTCTGATCTGAAAACTGCCGCTCTCGAATATCACGCCCATCCCCGTCCAGGGAAGCTGAGTGTCGAGCTCACCAAGGCCACCGCTACCGCCCGCGATCTGTCGCTGGCCTACAGCCCCGGCGTAGCCGAACCAGTACGCGAAATCGCCCGCGATCCTGAACTGGCCTACAAATACACCGGCAAGGGCAACCTGGTTGCAGTCATTTCCGATGGCACCGCGATTCTCGGCCTGGGTAACCTCGGCCCATTGGCTTCCAAGCCAGTTATGGAAGGTAAGGGCGTGCTGTTCAAGCGCTTCGCCGGCATCGACGTGTTCGACATCGAAGTCGACTCTGAAAGCCCGCAAGCCTTCATCGACACCGTCAAGCGTATCTCCATTACCTTCGGTGGCATCAACCTGGAAGACATCAAGGCACCTGAGTGCTTTGAGATCGAACGCGCTCTGATCGAGCAGTGCGATATTCCGGTATTCCACGATGACCAGCACGGCACCGCAATCGTTACTGCGGCCGGCATGATCAACGCCCTGGAAATCGCTGGCAAAACCCTGGCTGACGCCAAGATCGTCTGCCTGGGCGCCGGTGCTGCCGCCATCTCCTGCATGAAATTGCTGGTGAGCATGGGCGCCAACATCGAAAACATTTACATGGTTGACCGTACCGGCGTGATCCACTCCGGCCGTGACGACCTGAACCAGTACAAGGCTGTGTTCGCTCACGCGACCGAGAAGCGCACCCTGGCTGACGCGCTGGAAGGCGCTGACGTGTTCGTTGGCCTGTCCGGCCCGAACCTGCTGAGTGCTGAAGGCCTGAAATCCATGGCGGCCAACCCGATCGTGTTCGCGTGCTCTAACCCGGATCCGGAAATCTCCCCGGAACTGGCGCACGCCACCCGTAACGACGTGATCATGGCCACCGGCCGTTCGGACTACCCGAACCAGGTCAACAACGTACTGGGCTTCCCGTTCATCTTCCGTGGTGCCCTGGACGTTCGCGCCAAGCGCATCAACGAAGAAATGAAAGTGGCTGCCGCCAACGCCCTGCGTGAACTGGCCAAGCTGCCAGTGCCTCAGGAAGTGTGCGACGCCTACGGCGGCATCAAGCTGGAATTCGGTCGTGAGTACATCATTCCGAAACCAATGGATGCCCGTCTGATCACCCTGATCTCCGATGCCGTGGCCAAGGCTGCGATCGAGACCGGTGTGGCGACCCTGCCGTATCCGAAGAACTACCCGCTGAAAAGCGTGGATGACGTGTTCAACGGCTAAGCCGTTGTAGCGCATCAACCAAAAGCCCCGGCTCTCGCGAGTCGGGGCTTTTTTGTATCTGAGAGTTTGATCGTTCCCACGCTCTGCGTGGGAATGCCTCAAGGGACGCTCCGCGTTCCAGCTCTAGAAAGGGACGCGGAGCGTCCCGGGCTGCATTCCCACGCAGAGCGTGGGAATGATCGGCAGGCCAAAAAAACCCCGCTCTTCTTTCGAAGGCGGGGCTTTTGCGTTGCGCTATCCGATCAGAACAAATCGATCGGCGCTGCCTCATCGGCTGGCAGCGGGCTGCCCGGTACATTGCCGTTGCTCAGCTCGTTAACCGACGGTGGTGTGTCTTCGGCCTTGAACAGTTCGAAGTAGGCACCTGGCGTACTTGGGGTGGCCGCGCGGCCGCTGATCGGGTCGACGCGCAGGCTGAGAATGCCTTCGGGTTCCGCTTGGGTGTGGGGCGGTTTGTCTTTGAGGGCTGCCGCCATGTAGTTCATCCAGATCGGCAAGGCAACGGTTCCGCCGAACTCGCGTTTGCCCAGGCTTTCCGGTTGGTCGAAGCCGGTCCAGACGGTGGTCACGTAATCGGCATTGTAGCCGGAGAACCAGGCGTCCTTGGATTCGTTGGTGGTACCGGTCTTGCCCGCGATGTCGCTGCGACCCAACGCCAGCGCACGGCGGCCGGTGCCGAGTTTGATCACATCCTCAAGCATGCTGTTGAGGATGTAAGTGGTGCGCCCATCGATGATGCGCTCGGCCACGGCCGGCGTTTGTGGCATTGGCTGGGCGCTCGGTGCTTCGCCTGGAGTAGCGTTGACCGTGAAGGTGTCAGAGGCCGGCATGGCGATGCCATCGCTGGCTACGGTGCCTTTCGGAACGCTCGGCGGGTTGGCGACAAATAGCGTGTCGCCGTTGCGGCTTTCGATCTTGTCGATGATGTACGGGGTGATCTTGTAGCCGCCATTGGCGAAGGTGGCCCAGCCGGTGGCGATTTCCATTGGCGTCAGGGTCGCGGTACCCAGGGCCAGGGACAGGTTGCGCGGCAGGTCCTGCTTGTTGAAGCCGAACTTGCTGATGTAGTCGATGGTGCGGTCGACACCCAGCGCTTGCAGCAGGCGGATCGATACCAGGTTGCGCGACTTGTAGAGCGCTTCACGCATGCGGATCGGGCCGAGGAAGGTGTTGGTATCGTTCTTCGGACGCCAGACTTTGTCCAGGTACTCGTCGACGAACACGATCGGTGCGTCGTTCACCAGGCTGGCGGCGGTATAGCCGTTGTCCAGGGCGGCGCTGTAGACGAACGGCTTGAAGCTCGAACCCGGCTGACGTTTGGCCTGCATGGCGCGGTTGTAGTTGCTCTGCTCGAAGGCGAAACCGCCGACCAGCGAACGAATGGCACCGTTCTGCGGGTCGAGGGAAACCAGCGCGCCTTGAGCCTGCGGAATCTGGCTGAATTTGAGCGAACCATCTGGCTGACGCTGTACGCGAATCAGATCACCGACCTGTGCGACATCCGACGGCTGCTTCGGATTGGCGCCCATGCTGTTGGTGTTCAGGAACGGACGAGCCCACTTCATGGTTTCCCAGGCGACGTGCTCTTCGCCGGTACCCGTGCGGGTCAACACCTGCACGCCGTTCTTGTCGACCTGGGTCACGATCGCCGGTTCCAGGCCGCTGATGATTCGCTGTTTGGTCAACTCCTGAGTCCAGGCCTCTCGGGTTTTACCCGGCAGGCGTGACTCGGGGCCGCGATAACCGTGCCGTTGGTCGTAGGTCATCAAGCCTTCATGAACCGCGGTGTTGGCCATCTCCTGCAAATTGCTCGGCACCGTGGTGGTGACACGGAAACCTTCGGTATACGCATCGCTGCCATAACGGCCGACCATTTCGGCGCGGGCCATTTCGGCGACGTATGGCGCGTTCACTTCCGGAGTCGGCACATGGTAGCTGGCGTTCAGCGGCTCATTGATCGCAGTGGTGTAGTCGGCTTCGGTGATTTTGCCGAGCTTATACATGCGTCCCAGGATCCAGTCTCGACGCTCTTTGCTGCGGGTCGGGTTGGCCAGCGGGTTGAAGCGCGACGGAGCTTTTGGCAGACCGGCGATCATCGCCATCTGCGCCAGGCTCACGTCACGAATCGACTTGCCGTAATAAACCTGCGCCGCTGCTTCGATGCCGTAGGCGCGGTTGCCCAGATAGATCTTGTTGACGTACAGCTCGAGGATCTCGTCCTTGGTCAACTGTCGTTCGATCTGAAGGGCCAGGAGGATTTCGGTGGTTTTGCGCGAGAAGCTGCGTTCGCTGGTCAGGAAGAAGTTCTTCGCTACCTGCATGGTGATGGTGCTGCCGCCGGACTGAATATGTCCGCTCTTTACCAGCTGGGTGGCGGCACGCATCAGGCTGCTGGGATCGACGCCGTAGTGGTTGGCGAAATTGTCGTCTTCAGCACTTAGTAACGCATTAATGAAATTGGGGGGAATGTCGGCGAAACGGATTGGCGTACGGCGCATTTCGCCAAATTCTGCGATCAACTTGTTGTCGCTGCTGTACACCCGCAAAGGAATCTGCAACTGAATACTTCTCAGCGCCTCCACGGATGGCAATCCGGGGCTAAGGTAAAGAAAAGCGCCGCTCAGACTCAGGAGCAGTCCGCAGAAAACGGCGACGATGGACCAACCGAAAAATTTCAGCAGACGAATCAAGGCTTTTGGATATCCAGGGTAAAAAATGAATTAGGCATCAGGGTTCAGGCTATACAGAGAATGACCCGCGCTTGCAGTGAAAGCGGAAAAAACGCTCAGCATTATAAGCATTTTTCCGTCGGGGGCGTCATTTGCGCTTCTGTCAAGACGGAGGGTATTGAACGCAATGGATATTACAGAGTCCGTAACTCACGGATAGTCATAGGGAATTGGTAGTGCTAGGACTCTTCAATAAAAAAGCCAATACGCTTCTGGGGATCGACATCAGCTCCACGTCGGTGAAGCTACTGGAGCTAAGTCGTCAAGGCGACCGGTACCGGGTCGAGGCCTATGCGGTCGAACCGCTGCCCGCCAGTGCCGTGGTCGAGAAAAATATCGCCGAGCTCGAAGGGGTGGGGCAGGCGCTTGCGCGGGTGCTATCCAAGGCCAAAACCAGCCTCAGGAACGTTGCCGTGGCGGTGGCCGGTTCGGCGGTGATCACCAAGACCATCGAGATGGACGCCGGTCTTTCCGACGACGAGATGGAAAACCAACTGAAGATCGAGGCCGATCAGTACATCCCTTATCCACTGGACGAAGTGGCGATCGATTTCGAAGTGCAAGGCGTGTCGGCGCGCAACCCCGAGCGGGTCAATGTGCTGCTGGCGGCGTGTCGCAAGGAAAACGTCGAGGTCCGTGAAGCGGCCCTGGCTCTGGCCGGGCTGACCGCGCGCGTGGTCGACGTCGAAGCTTATGCCCTGGAGCGATCGTTCGGCCTGCTGGCAACCCAGTTGGCCGCCTCTCAGGAGCGTCTGACCGTGGCGGTGGTCGATATCGGGGCCACCATGACCACCCTGAGCGTGTTGCACAACGGGCGGATCATCTACACCCGCGAACAATTGTTCGGCGGCCGTCAACTGACGGAAGAGATCCAGCGTCGTTATGGCCTGACGGTCGAACAGGCGGGGTTGGCGAAGAAGCAGGGCGGTTTGCCGGACGATTACGTCAGCGAGGTCTTGCAGCCATTTCGTGATGCGTTGGTGCAACAGGTGTCGCGTTCATTGCAGTTTTTCTTTGCTTCTGGCCAGTACAACTCGGTCGATCACATCCTTCTGGCCGGCGGCACCGCCTCGGTCCCCGGGCTGGAGCGATTGATCGAGCAGCGACTGGGTACGCCGACCCAGGTCGCCAATCCATTCTCCAACATGACCCTGAGCAGCAAGGTCAACGCCGGCGCCCTGGCGAGCGATGCTCCGGCACTGATGATCGCTTGCGGGCTGGCCCTCAGGAGTTTCGACTGATGGCGCGGATCAATCTTTTACCCTGGCGTGAAGAGTTGCGCGAAGGGCGTCGCAAACGCTTTTTACTGGCATTGGTCGGTGTGCTAGTGGGGTCGGTGGCAGCGCTGCTGGTTGCGGACCAGGTCATTAACAGCGCCATTAATCGGCAAGTCGCCCGTAACGATTACATCGGCAAGCAGATTGCCGTGGTTGACGAGCGGATCAAACAGATCAGCGATCTGAAGGCCCGCCGACAGCAACTCGTCGAACGCATGCGCATTATTCAGGACCTGCAAGGCAACCGGCCGATCAGCGGGAGGATTTTCGATCAATTGGCGCGTACCTTGCCGGACGGTGTTTATTTCACCGAAGTGAAAATGGTCGGCAAAACCGTGTCCATCACCGGCGCGGCGGAATCCAACAACCGGGTTTCGGATCTGATGCGCAATCTTGATGCCTCCGATTGGTTCGATGCGCCCAACCTCACGGAAGTCAAGGCGACCACCGCCGGTCAGCTGGATCAGGCCAATGTTTTTCAGTTGACCGTCCGTCAGACCCAGCCCGCGATTGTGGGGGGCGCTAAATGAAACCATCCGAATGGTTCGAAGGGTTGCGCCAGATCGACATCAACGATCTGGACACCAACAACATGGGTTCCTGGCCACCGGCGATCAAGGTCCTGGCGAGTGTCCTGCTGATGGTCCTGGTGCTAACCCTTGGCTACAGCTTCTTGATCAGTGACCTGCAAAACCACCTGGAACTCAGGCGCGAAGAAGAATCGACGCTCAGGGAGCAATTCGCGACCAAAGCCCATATGGCGGCGAATCTGGAGCTGTACACCCAACAGATGAAGGAAATGGAAAACTCCTTCGGCATGCTTTTGCGGCAATTGCCCAGCGACACCGAAGTGCCCGGCCTGCTGGAGGACATCACCCGCACCGGCCTGGGCAGCGGCCTGGATTTCGAAGAAATCAAGCTGCTACCGGAAGTCACCCAGCAGTTCTACATCGAGCTCCCTATCCAGATCACCGTCACTGGCGCTTATCACGACCTGGCCACTTTTGTCAGCGGTGTGGCCGGGCTGCCACGGATCGTCACCCTGCATGACTTCGACCTGGCGCCGGCCAATCCCGATGGCGGTCCGAAGTTGCGCATGAGCATCCTGGCCAAGACCTATCGCTACAACGACAAGGGGTTGCAGAAATGAGCCCGATTCGTTGCCTGTCGATGGTTATGTGCCTGGTCATACTGGCCGGTTGTGGCGGCGACAATGATTTCAGCGACCTGGACGCCTACCTGAACGAAGTGCGCCTGCGTGCCCCCGGCAAAATTGAACCAACGCCGACATTCCGGTCTTACCCGACATTCACCTATAACGCTGCCAACCTGCGTAGCCCGTTCTCCCGACAGGTCAGAGTCGATCTGGCCGGTCAGAAGCACGGCTCGCGTAACGTCAAACCCGACCCCAACCGGGTCAAGCAGTACCTCGAAGGTTTCAACATCGAACAGTTTGAAATGGTCGGCACCCTCTCCAATGCAACCGGCTCCTTTGCGCTGTTGCGCGGGGCGGGCGGTGTGCATCGGCTGAAAGTCGGCGATTACCTGGGGCGTAACGATGGGCGGATCGTCGCCATCAGCGGTTCGCAAGTCGACGTGATCGAAATCGTTCCTGACGGCGAAGGTGCCTGGCTGGAACGGCCGCGGATCATCCCTTTGAAAGAGCACTCATAGTGGAACTCGAATAATGAACAGGATTTTCTCAACCTTCGGTATTTCGCTATGGATAGCGTTTCTGTCGCCGATGGTACTGGCGGCCAACCTCAAAGCGCTGGATGTCGCCGCGCTGCCCGGTGACCGTGTCGAGTTGAAGTTGTCGTTCGATGGGCCGCCACCGCAGCCCCACGGTTACACGACAGAGCAGCCTGCGCGGATTGCGCTGGACCTGCCTGGGGTCACCAGTCAGCTGGCGAACAAGAATCGGGATCTGGGCGGCGGCAACGCCCGCAGCGCCACGGTCGTTGAGGCCAAGGACCGTACGCGACTGATCATCAGCCTGACTCAATTGACGCCATACAACGCTCGCGTCGAAGGCAACAATTTGTTCGTGGTTGTCGGGCAGGGCGCCGGTAGCAAGGCGCCCAAACCGGCCGCCAGCGCACCGCGTGCAGCCATTGCGACGCCAGTGCCCGCCAGGGTCAATGCACCTGTGGGCAAAGCCATCCGGGGCGTGGATTTTCAGCGCGGCACCCAGGGTGAGGGCAATGTGGTCATCGATCTGTCGGATCCGTCCATCGCCCCGGACATCCAGGAGCGCGATGGCAAAATCATCGTCGGTTTCACCAAGACCCAGCTGCCTGAACGGTTGCGTGTACGCCTCGACGTCAAGGATTTCGCTACGCCGGTGCAGTTCATCAACGCCAGCGCCACGGGCGATCGGGCCATCATCAGTATCGAGCCCAGTGGCGCCTTCGATTATTCGACCTATCAGACCGACAACAAACTGACCGTCAGCATTCGGCCGATGACTGTCGATGACTTGCAGAAGCGCAACACCGAACGCTTTGCCTACACCGGCGAAAAACTCTCGCTGAATTTTCAGGACATAGATGTGCGCTCGGTGCTGCAGCTGATCGCCGATTTCACCAACCTCAATCTGGTGGCCAGCGACACGGTGCAGGGTGGCATCACATTGCGTCTGCAGAATGTGCCATGGGATCAGGCGCTGGACCTGGTGCTGAAAACCAAAGGCCTGGATAAACGCAAGATCGGTAACGTGCTGCTGGTGGCGCCGGCCGATGAAATCGCTGCCCGAGAGCGTCAGGAACTGGAATCGCAGAAGCAGATCTCCGAACTGGCGCCTCTGCGTCGCGAGCTGTTACAGGTCAACTACGCCAAGGCCGCCGATATCGCCAAGCTGTTCCAGTCGGTGACCAGCGCCGAGGCGAAAATCGACGAGAGAGGGTCAATCACTGTCGATGAGCGAACCAACAACATCATTGCTTACCAGACCCAGGATCGACTCGACGAGCTGCGTCGCATCGTTGCGCAACTGGATATTCCGGTGCGTCAGGTGATGATCGAGGCGCGTATCGTCGAGGCCAACGTCGATTACGACAAAAGCCTTGGCGTGCGCTGGGGCGGTTCGGTGCAGAAGGGTAACTGGAACACCTCCGGGGTCAACGGCTCTTCGACCACCATAGGGACGCCGGGCAGCACCAGTACCAACTCGCCGTTCGTCGATTTGGGGACTTCTGCCAATACCTCGGGGATCGGCATCGCCTTCATTACCGACAATGTGCTGCTGGACCTTGAACTTTCGGCAATGGAGAAAACCGGCAACGGGGAAATCGTCTCGCAGCCCAAAGTAGTCACGTCCGACAAGGAAACCGCGAAAATCCTCAAGGGCACCGAGATTCCCTATCAGGAAGCCAGCTCCAGCGGCGCCACCTCGGTGTCATTCAAGGAGGCTTCGCTGTCCCTGGAGGTGACCCCGCAGATCACGCCGGACAACCGCATCATCATGGAGGTCAAGGTCACCAAGGATGAACCGGATTACCTGAACAAAGTGCAGGATGTACCGCCGATCAAGAAAAACGAGGTCAACGCCAAGGTGTTGGTTAACGACGGCGAGACCATCGTCATTGGTGGGGTTTTCTCAAATACTCAGAGCAAGGTTGTAGATAAGGTGCCATTTCTCGGCGATGTGCCGTATCTTGGCCGCCTTTTCCGGCGTGACGTGGTTTCGGAGAAAAAATCCGAGCTGCTGGTATTTCTCACTCCGCGTATCATGAACAATCAGGCGATTGCTGTGAGTCATTGATTCTGTGCGAAATTTGATTCTTGTTGGACCGATGGGGGCTGGTAAAAGCACCATCGGCCGGTTGCTGGCCAAAGAGCTGCGCCTGCCGTTCAAAGATTCCGATAAGGAAATTGAATTGCGCACGGGCGCCAATATCCCGTGGATTTTCGATAAGGAAGGCGAGCCGGGCTTTCGTGACCGCGAGCAGGCGATGATCGCCGAGCTGTGCGCGTGCGACGGTGTGGTATTGGCGACCGGTGGCGGCGCAGTGATGCGCGAAGCCAATCGCCGGGCGCTGCACGCCGGTGGTCGGGTGGTCTATCTGCATGCGTCGGTCGAGCAGCAGGTCGGCCGAACAGCTCGCGACCGCAATCGACCACTGCTGCGCACCGCCGACCCGGCGAAAACCCTGCGGGACTTGCTGGCGATCCGTGATCCGCTGTATCGGGAAATCGCCGACCTGGTGGTTGAAACCGATGAGCGGCCGCCGCGGATGGTGGTGCTCGATATCCTCGAACGCTTGCAGCAGCTACCGCCCCGTTAATGCGCGGCGCGAAATGCGCTATCCTCGGCGTCCTGTCGCAGCCGCTCAAGGTTGTGGCAGCTGGCTACCGAATGGCGTCACACCAGCAGACGCCATGGAATTCGTAAACTCAAGGCAGGACGCCTGATTCCATCTTCACTGTGGGGACACATGCAGACACTCAAGGTCGATCTAGGCGAGCGCAGCTACCCGATTCATATTGGCGAAGGTTTGTTGGATCAGCCTGAGCTGCTGGCCCCGCATATCCGCGGGCGGCAAGTAGCGATCATCTCCAACGAGACCGTCGCGCCGCTCTACCTGGAGCGTCTGACCCGCAGCCTCGCGCAGTTCTCGGTGATTTCCGTGGTGCTGCCCGACGGCGAAGCCTTCAAGACCTGGGAAACCCTGCAACTGATTTTCGACGGCCTGCTGACTGCACGGCACGATCGCCGTACCACGGTGATCGCCCTCGGTGGCGGTGTAATCGGTGACATGGCCGGTTTTGCGGCCGCCTGCTACCAGCGAGGCGTCGATTTCATCCAGATACCAACCACGTTGTTGTCGCAAGTCGACTCTTCGGTGGGCGGCAAGACCGGGATCAATCACCCGCTGGGCAAGAACATGGTCGGTGCCTTCTATCAGCCCAACGTGGTGCTGATCGATACCGCCACCCTCAACACCCTGCCGCCCCGCGAACTGTCCGCCGGGCTGGCGGAAGTCATCAAATACGGGCTGATCTGCGACGAGCCATTCCTGACCTGGCTCGAAGAAAACGTCGATCGCCTGCGAGCGCTGGACCAGACCGCCCTGACTTACGCCATCGAACGCTCCTGCGCGGCCAAGGCTGCGGTGGTGGGTGCCGACGAGAAAGAGACGGGCGTACGTGCCACGTTGAACCTGGGCCACACCTTTGGCCACGCGATCGAAACCCACATGGGCTATGGTGTCTGGCTTCATGGTGAAGCAGTCGCTGCTGGCACCGTAATGGCTTTGGAGATGTCCGCGCGCCTGGGCTGGATCAGCGAACAGGAGCGTGATCGCGGTATTCGCCTGTTCCAGCGGGCCGGCCTGCCGGTCATCCCGCCGCAAGAGATGACCGAAGCCGATTTTCTCGAGCACATGGCAATTGACAAGAAAGTGATCGACGGTCGTTTGCGCCTGGTGTTGCTGCGCCACATGGGCGAAGCAGTGGTGACCGACGATTATCCGAAAGAGGTTTTACAGGCCACGCTGGGAGCGGATTACCGCGCCCTGGCTCAGCTTAAAGGTTAATAAGATCCCGATGACTAGTTTGCATGCCGACGAGGCTTTCCTCGGCCATTACCAGTTAAGTCATGACCCTTTCGCTCCACGGGTGCCTGGCTTCAAATTTTTCCCGGCCCAGCGCAAACCGGTGCTGGGGCAACTGCATCATCTGGCCCGTTACAGCCAGTTGTTGCTGGTGGTCACTGGCCCTCAAGGCAGCGGCAAAACTCTGTTGCGTCAGGCCCTGGTGGCCAGCACCAACAAACAGTCAGTGCAGAGCGTGGTGGTTTCCGCCCGTGGCGCCGGCGATGCGGCCGGTGTGCTGCGTCAGGTGGCTCAGGCGCTGAATGTCGAACAGGCCGAAATCGGCGCCATCCTGGCCCAAGTGGTACAGCTTGCCCTCACGGGGCAGGAAGTCTATTTGCTGGTGGATGATGCCGAGCAACTCGACGAATCCGCGCTGGAAGCCTTGCTGGCTTTAGCCGCGGGCGCGCCGGAAGGTCGCCCCCACGTGTTCCTGTTCGGCGAGTCCTCGCTGATTGCGCAACTTGACGCGCTGAGCCTTGAGGAAGAGCGTTTCCACGTCATCGAATTGCAGCCTTACACCGAAGAAGAAACCCGCGAATATCTGGATCAGCGTCTTGAAGGCGCTGGCCGGGGTATCGAACTTTTTACCGCGGATCAGATCTCTGATATTCACGAAAGCTCCGACGGTTGGCCTGGCAACATCAATCAGGTCGCCCGCGATGCAATGATCGAAGCCATGATTGCCAGCCGCTCAGCGGTGAAGCGTCCAAGTATGGGGTTCAACATGCCGAAGAAACACGTATTGGCGATTTCCGCCGTAGTCGTGGTCGCGGTAGCCGCCGCCTGGTTGATGCCGGGTCGCAGCAAAGCACCGACCACCGGCGCGCCTGCCAACGAACAGGCGCAACTGCCATTGGGCCAGGGCGCGCCACAAACTGACAGCAGTGGCGCTCCCGCCGTAGAGTTCGCCGGTAATTCACAACCGATGCCATTGCCGTTGGTCGGCAACTCGCAGCCGGTGATGCGTGGCCCGTTGGCCGAAGCGGCCGGTGGTATCACCGAAGGCGACGACGGCGTGCCGGTCGAAGGTTCCAGCGCTACACCGCCAACCGTGACCACGACTGCGCCGCCTGCGGGCATCCAGCCGGGCCCGGCGCCAACACCTGCCGCCAAACCGGTTCCAGCGCCGACTCAGGTCGCGACAGCCAAGCCAGCTCCTGCGCCTGTTGCCAAACCGGCTCCAGCGCCCGCCAAGCCAGTCGCCGCCGCCAAACCTGCCGAGAAGCCAGCCGCCGTGGCCAAAGCTGCCGGTGGCAGCTGGTACGCAGGCCAGGCGCCGGGTAACTACGTGGTGCAAATCCTCGGCACCAGCTCCGAATCGGCCGCGCAAAGCTTCGTCAAAGAGCAGGGCGGCGAGTACCGTTATTTCAAGAAAGTACTCAACGGCAAGCCGCTTTACGTCATCACCTACGGTAGCTTCGCCAACCGCGATGCAGCCGTTACCGCCATCAAGGCCTTGCCAGCGAAGGTTCAGGCTGGTAAACCTTGGCCTCGCACTGTCGCCAGCGTCCAACAGGAACTGGCAACAACTCGCTGAAGATTCGGCGGCCTTACCCAGGCCGCCTCTCCAAGCACCTCAAAATTTCTGCAAGTGCATGCCGTCTCTACAGACCGCGTGCCTTGTGGTGTCTGCGTTACAGTGGTCTTTGAGTCGTTGCGGTCAAAATTAAAAAAAGTTTTGACTAGCACAGCATATCGCTTTAAACCTTTCACAAATGCGACATAGATTTGCGACATTTCGTCGTCAAATTTGTGAGCCTCTGTGTCGGTGTGTACAATGACCTCCCTTTTGCCCCCGCAAAGCTGGCGCACGTTCGGCGTGGATGGTAACTGGCTGAATTGAAAAGAAATTTGCCTCGATAAGAGGCAGCCTGGTGAGAAAGTGTCTATGAAAGCAGGTCTGTACCAACCAGATGAATTCAAGGATAACTGCGGTTTCGGCCTGATAGCCCATATGCAGGGCGAGCCCAGTCATACCCTTTTGCAAACGGCCATTGAGGCCCTGACCTGCATGACCCACCGCGGTGGGATCAACGCCGACGGCAAGACCGGTGACGGTTGCGGTCTGCTGATTCAAAAGCCGGATGTATTCCTGCGTGCGATTGCCCAGGAAACCTTCGGCGTCGAACTGCCCAAGCAATATGCGGTGGGCATGGTCTTCTTCAACCAGGATCCGGTGAAAGCTGAAGCCGCTCGCGAGAACATGAACCGCGAGATCCTGGCCGAAGGCCTGCAACTGGTGGGCTGGCGCAAAGTGCCGATCGACACCAGCGTCCTCGGCCGCCTGGCCCTTGAGCGCCTGCCGCAAATCGAGCAGGTCTACATCGGCGGTGAAGGCCTGAGCGATCAGGACATGGCGATCAAGCTGTTCAGCGCCCGTCGTCGTTCGTCCGTGGCCAACGCCGCCGACGTCGATCACTACATCTGCAGCTTTTCCCACAAGACCATCATTTATAAAGGCCTGATGATGCCGGCGGACCTGACCGCCTTCTATCCAGACCTGAGCGACCAGCGCCTGCAAACCGCAATCTGCGTGTTCCACCAGCGCTTCTCCACCAACACCTTGCCGAAATGGCCGCTGGCTCAGCCATTCCGCTTCCTCGCCCACAACGGCGAGATCAACACCATCACCGGCAACCGCAACTGGGCTCAGGCCCGTCGCACCAAGTTCACCAACGATCTGATGGATCTGGAAGAACTCGGCCCGCTGGTCAATCGTGTAGGTTCCGACTCCTCCAGCATGGACAACATGCTCGAGTTGATGGTCACCGGTGGTATCGACCTGTTCCGTGGCGTGCGGATGATCATTCCGCCTGCGTGGCAGAACGTCGAAACCATGGACCCGGATCTGCGCGCGTTCTACGAATACAACTCGATGCACATGGAACCGTGGGACGGCCCGGCCGGCGTGGTAATGACTGACGGTCGTTACGCGGTGTGCCTGCTCGACCGTAACGGTCTGCGTCCTGCGCGTTGGGTCACCACCAAGAACGGCTTCATTACCCTGGCCTCGGAAATCGGTGTCTGGAACTACCAGCCTGAAGACGTGATTGCCAAGGGCCGCGTTGGCCCAGGCCAGATCTTTGCCGTGGACACCGAAACCGGTCAGATCCTCGACACCGATGCCATCGACAACCGTTTGAAGTCCCGTCATCCGTACAAGCAATGGCTGCGCAAGAATGCCCTGCGCATCCAGGCGACCATGGAAGACAACGACCATGGTTCGGCGTTCTACGACGTCGATCAGCTCAAGCAGTACATGAAGATGTACCAGGTCACATTCGAAGAGCGCGACCAGGTGCTGCGTCCGCTCGGTGAGCAAGGTTACGAAGCTGTCGGCTCGATGGGCGACGATACGCCAATGGCCGTGTTGTCCCAGCGCGTGCGTACGCCGTACGACTATTTCCGTCAGCAGTTCGCGCAGGTCACCAACCCGCCGATCGACCCGCTGCGCGAAGCCATCGTCATGTCGCTGGAAGTCTGCCTCGGCGCCGAGCGCAACATCTTCCAGGAGTCGCCGGAACACGCCTCGCGCGTGATCCTCAGCTCGCCGGTCGTTTCCCCGGCCAAGTGGCGCTCGCTGATGAACCTCGATCGTCCAGGCTTTGAACGCCAGATCATCGACCTCAACTACGACGAGAGCGTCGGCCTCGAAGCCGCAGTGCGCAATGTCGCCGATCAGGCTGAAGAAGCCGTTCGCGCCGGTCGCACCCAGATCGTGCTGAGTGACCGTCACATCGCTCCGGGCAAGTTGCCGATCCACGCTTCGCTGGCGACCGGCGCGGTGCACCATCGCCTGACCGAAAAAGGCCTGCGTTGCGACTCCAACATCCTGGTGGAAACCGCTACCGCTCGCGATCCGCATCACTTCGCAGTGCTGATCGGTTTCGGTGCTTCGGCGGTTTATCCGTTCCTGGCCTACGAAGTGCTGGGCGACCTGATCCGCACTGGTGAAGTGCTGGGCGACCTCTATGAGGTGTTCAAGAACTACCGCAAAGGGATCACCAAGGGCCTGCTCAAGATCCTGTCGAAGATGGGCATTTCAACCATCACGTCGTATCGCGGTGCGCAGTTGTTCGAAGCCATCGGCCTGTCCGAAGAAGTCTGCGAACTGAGCTTCCGTGGTGTGCCAAGCCGCATCAAGGGCGCGCGTTTCGTCGACATCGAAGCCGAGCAGAAAGCTTTGGCGGCCGAAGCCTGGAGCCCGCGCAAGCCGATCCAGCAAGGCGGCCTGCTGAAGTTCGTCCATGGTGGCGAATATCACGCCTACAACCCGGACGTGGTCAGCACCCTGCAAGCCGCTGTGCAGCAGGGCGACTACAGCAAGTTCAAGGAATACACGGCGCTGGTGGATAACCGTCCGGTGTCGATGATCCGCGATATGTTCAAGGTCAAAACCCTGGACACACCGCTGGACATCAGCGAGATCGAACCGCTGGAATCGGTGCTCAAGCGCTTTGACTCCGCGGGCATCTCTTTGGGCGCATTGTCGCCGGAAGCCCACGAAGCCCTGGCCGAAGCCATGAACCGCCTCGGTGCGCGTTCCAACTCCGGCGAAGGCGGCGAAGACCCGGCGCGCTACGGCACCATCAAGAGCTCGAAAATCAAGCAGGTCGCCACGGGTCGTTTCGGTGTGACGCCGGAATACCTGGTCAACGCTGAAGTGCTGCAGATCAAGGTCGCTCAGGGCGCCAAGCCCGGCGAAGGTGGTCAGCTGCCTGGCGGCAAGGTCAACGGTCTGATCGCCAAGCTGCGCTATGCAGTGCCGGGCGTGACCCTGATTTCGCCTCCGCCGCACCACGACATCTACTCGATCGAAGACTTGTCGCAGCTGATTTTCGACCTGAAACAAGTCAACCCGAAGGCATTGGTCTCGGTGAAGCTGGTTGCAGAAGCCGGCGTCGGCACCATCGCTGCCGGTGTGGCCAAGGCCTACGCGGACTTGATCACCATCTCCGGCTACGACGGCGGTACCGGTGCATCGCCACTGACCTCGATCAAATACGCGGGCGCACCGTGGGAACTCGGCCTGGCCGAAACCCACCAGACCCTGCGTGGCAACGACCTGCGCGGCAAGGTCCGGGTGCAGACCGACGGCGGCCTGAAAACCGGCCTCGACGTGATCAAGGCGGCGATCCTCGGCGCTGAGAGCTTCGGCTTCGGCACCGCGCCAATGATCGCCCTGGGCTGCAAATACCTGCGTATTTGCCACCTGAACAACTGCGCCACCGGCGTTGCGACTCAAAACGAGAAGCTGCGCAAGGATCACTACATCGGTACCGTCGACATGGTGGTGAATTTCTTCACCTACGTCGCCGAAGAAACCCGTGAGTGGCTGGCCAAGCTGGGCGTGCGCTCCCTCGAAGAGCTGATCGGCCGTACCGATCTGCTGGAAATCCTCGAAGGCCAGACCGCCAAGCAAAACCACTTGGACCTGACCCCGTTGCTGGGCAGCGATCACATCCCGGCAGACAAGCCTCAGTTCTGCCAGGTCGACCGCAACCCGCCGTTCGACAAAGGCCTGCTGGCCGAGAAGATGGTCGATTTGGCCACCTCGGCCATCAACGACATGAGCGGCGCCGATTTCGCCCTGGATATCTGCAACTGCGACCGTTCCATCGGCGCGCGGATCTCCGGTGAAATTGCTCGCAAGCACGGCAACCAGGGCATGGCCAACGCGCCGATCACCTTCCGCTTCAAAGGCACGGCGGGTCAGAGCTTCGGTGTGTGGAACGCCGGCGGCCTGAACATGTACCTGGAAGGCGATGCCAACGATTACGTCGGCAAAGGCATGACCGGCGGCAAGCTGGTCATCGTTCCGCCGAAGGGCAGCATCTACAAGACTCAGGACAGCGCCATTATCGGCAACACCTGCCTGTATGGCGCCACCGGGGGCAAGCTGTTCGCCGCCGGTACCGCGGGCGAGCGTTTCGCGGTGCGTAACTCCGGTGCTCACACTGTTGTGGAAGGCACTGGCGATCACTGCTGCGAGTACATGACCGGTGGTTTTGTCTGCGTATTGGGCAAGACTGGCTACAACTTCGGCTCAGGCATGACCGGCGGTTTCGCCTACGTGCTCGACCAGGACAACACCTTCGTTGACCGGGTCAACCACGAACTGGTGGAAATCCAGCGGATCAGCGGTGAGGCGATGGAAGCCTATCGCAGCCACTTGCAACGCGTGCTGAACGAATACGTCGAGGAAACCGACAGCGAGTGGGGTCGTAACCTCGCTGAAAACCTCGATGACTATCTGCGTCGTTTCTGGCTGGTCAAGCCCAAGGCTGCCAACCTGAAATCGTTGCTTTCCAGCACCCGTGCCAACCCGCACCAAGGGTCTCAAGCATGGCATCGGGTGAACAAACCCGTACAATGCTCGCTTGTAACAGTGTTTGTATCAAAAAAGCGGTGCGTGCCGTATTTCG
>NZ_JBNNVP010000066.1:0-19837 GCF_050280605.1 Pseudomonas sp. NPDC089918
GCGTGTAGTCTCGCTGACTACGCCTTTTTGCTGATTCCATTACGTCCTCCTGAAAAACAGATCAGAAGGTGTAAACCTTATTCAGGACGGGACACGGGCAATAAAAAAGGGAGACCCGTCGGCCTCCCTTTGAGAACTTCGTCCGTGCTCGACGCTTATGACGTCGGCTCACCTCACGCCGTCTTCTGGACAGTGTGTAGCTCGGGGGTCAACACATCCCCGGTGGGGGGTGGCGACCGCAGCTGGCCTGATTGGGCGAGCCGCACTGGACTGTTTGTCCGAGCAGTGATTCTGGTGATAAGAATAGGCCCGGAGCACCGGCAGAGGATTGCGAAGATTGCTCAATTAAACATCACTTGCGCAATTTTTAACTCAGGATAGATAATCCGCCGCAATAGTTATGACAAAGGCCTGATTGATGAGCAAACTCGACCGATACGACCTGAGCATTTTGGCTGAATTACAGCGCGACGCGCGCATCTCCAATCAGGAGCTGGCCGAACGCATCGGCCTGTCGCCTTCGCCTTGCTCGCGGCGGGTCAAGCAGCTGGAAGACGACGGTTACATCACCCGCCAAGTCGCCCTGCTGGACCGCAAGATGCTCGGCCTGAGCCTGACCGCCTACGTGCTGATCGGCATGGACCGCCATACACCCGAACGGTTCGAGAACTTCGAAGCCGCCATTCGCACCTTGCCGCAGGTGCTGGAATGCAGTTTGGTGACGGGGATGGATGCCGATTATCAGCTCAAGGTGGTGGTGCCGGACATGGATCACTATCAGAAACTGCTGCTGGGGCATCTCACCCGGATTGAAGGGGTGACGAGTGTGCGGTCGAGTTTTGTGTTGAACCAGGTGCTCAACAGCACCGAGTTGCCGCTCACTCATCTGCGCAGCTGAGAATGCCTTTGTGGCGAGGGGGCTTGCCCCCGTTCGGCCGCGCAGCGGTCGTAAAATCAGACAACGCGGTGTGTCAGGTACAACTCATTGGCTGGTTTTGGGGCTGCTTCGCAACCCAACGGGGGCAAGCCCCCTCGCCACAGTGCGGCACACTGCCGCAGGTCAATGCCCCGCCAATCCCCCATGGCGTATACTCCAGCGCCTTTTAGCCCCGCCCACGCTGGAGATGTTCAATGGATCCTGCAGTACTCGAAGAGTGGATGATGACTGGACTGGTCAGCATCCTGATCATTTTCATGGGTTTCATCGTCTGGGATCTGGCGAAAAAATCCAAGGCCGGGCGCTTCGGCTCGTTCATTCTGTTCTTCGTACTGGGGCTGGGCGTGGCCGCGTTCGTGATCAAAAGCGTGGTCATCGGCCTGATCGAATCCGGCACTCTATAAGCGCGCCGGCACTTCCTTCCACTGGCCCTGATCGAGCCCTTCGATCGACCAGTCACCGATTCTGACCCGCACCAGACGCAACGTCGGCAAGCCGACCGCCGCGGTCATGCGCCGTACCTGACGGTTGCGGCCTTCGCGAATCACCAGTTCCAGCCAACTGGTGGGCACGCTTTTACGAAAGCGCACTGGCGGGTTGCGCGGCCACAGTTGCGGCTCATCCAATTGTCGCGCTTGGGCCGGCAACGTCATGCCGTCGTTCAGCTCGACGCCATCGCGTAAACGCTGCAACTGCTCAGCGCTTGGCTCACCTTCTACTTGCACCCAGTAAGTCTTGGCCAGTTTGTGTTTCGGGTCGGCAATTCGCGCCTGAAGCTGGCCGTCGTTGGTCAGCAACAGCAAGCCTTCACTGTCGCGGTCCAGCCGCCCTGCCGGGTAAATCCCCGGAATCTCGATGAAGTCCTTGAGCGTCGCCCGCCCTTCGCCGTCGCTGAATTGCGTCAGCACATCGAAAGGTTTGTTGAACAGAATCAGCTTCGGCTCGGCCGGCGGCGCTTTGGCGACACGGCGCGGGGCTGATTGCGGGTTGTTCGCGCCAGGGCGGCGAGAGACGGGACGAGGTGGACGAGGCATGGCGAAAAGAACATCTAACGGTCAGGGCTGCTAATGCTAGTGCCCTGACCGCTAAATGACCATGAGAACAATCAGCGGAACGGCGGCTCGTCGAAGCTACGCAGTTTGCGCGAGTGCAGCGAGTTGAGCTCGGTGCGCAACAGATCCACCGCTTCGATGCCGATCTTCAAGTGCTGGCTGACCGCGCGTTCATAGAAGGCGTTGGCCGAACCCGGCAGTTTGATTTCGCTGTGCAACGGTTTATCCGATACGCAGAGCAACGTGCCGTATGGCACCCGCAAGCGATAACCTTGCGCAGCGATGGTGCCGCTTTCCATGTCCACCGCCACGGCGCGGGACAGGTTGATCAGCGGACGCTCCTGCGCCCAGCGCAGTTCCCAGTTACGGTCGTCATAGGTCAGCACGGTGCCGGTGCGCAGGCGCTTCTTCAGCTCGTCGCCCTTCTCACCGGTGATGTTGGCCGCCGCTTGCTGCAACGCCATCTGCACTTCAGCCAGGGCCGGAATCGGAATGTTCGGCGGCACAACCCGGTCGAGAATCCCGTCGCGACGCATGTAAGCGTGGGCCAACACGTAGTCGCCAATGGTCTGCGACTGACGCAAGCCGCCACAGTGGCCGATCATCAGCCAGCAATGCGGACGCAGCACCGCCAGGTGGTCGGTGATGTTCTTGGCGTTGGACGGGCCGACGCCAATGTTCACCAGGGTCACGCCATGGCCGTCGCTGGCGATCAGGTGATAGGCCGGCATCTGGTAACGGTGCCAGACCACGCCCGCGGCAATCGCCGACGCTTCGCCATGGTCCATGCTCTTTTCGATGATCACGTTGCCGGGCAACACCATGCGTACAAAACGCGGATCGTTGCGCAGTTGCTCAAGACCATGAACGATGAACTGGTCGACGTAGCGGTGGTAGTTGGTCAGCAGAATCCACGGCTGCACATGGCGCCAGTCGCTGCCGGTGTAATGCACCAGCCGGCGCAGGGAGAAGTCCACTCGCGCGGCGTCGAACAGGGCCAGTGGCAACGGGTCGGTGTTTTCCCAGTCGTACAAGCCATCGGCGATGCCATCGGTGGCGGCCGACAAATCCGTACTCGGGAACACTCGCGCCAGCACCGCCGCCGTAACGCCGGAACCGGCCAGCTCATCGCCCTGCTCGACCACGTACGGATAAGGAATGTTCTGCTGGCTGACGCCGACTTCCACGGTCACGGTGAAGTCGTGCATCAACGGGACGAGTTGTTCAAGCAGGTACTTACGGAAGGCTGCCGGATGAGTGACGGTGACACTGTAGGTCCCCGGCAATTGAACCTTGGCATAGGCGCGAGTGGTCTGTGGGACTTCGCCCTGGCAAAGGTAGGTCAGACGCAACTCGGGATAACGAAACAGAGCCCGCTGTTCAGCGTCCGGTTCGACGCGATCCTTGAGATAACGCTTGAGCGCCTGATTCAGCGCGGTGGTTGCACGCTCGTGCAAGGCAGCAAGCCGATCCACGGCTTGCTCGGCGGTTTGAACGACAATAAACGCTTCGGTCACGATCAGCTTCCTGTGTTCTGACTTGCAGACCTTCATCTTGCCTGCATCATCGCTTCACGGGAACAGTGGCGTGTTGGCTGCACATCAATTCTGAGACACAGATAAACCCTGTGGGCTTGCCCGCGATAGCGGTCTATCAGCCAACATCTCTGTTGAATGTATAACCGCTATCGCGGGCAAGCCCGCTCCCACAGGTTTCAGTGCTGTCGATCAAATTGTGGTCAGAAACCTTGCGGCGTCGACCGGGCGACAATCGCCTCCACATCCAGCCCGCGCGGCAATGTTCCATACACCCGACCGGCTGAACCCAGACGGCTGGCGATAAAAGCATCACTGACCGCCGCATTACCCGCCTCCAGCAATAGCTTGGCCTGAAGCCCCAAGGCAATGTCTTCGGTTAGCTGGCGGGCGCGGTATTGAATGTCGTCGGTGTCCTTGAACGCCGCCTGCAATTGGCTGATGTGCGCGGCCAGGCGTTTGTCGCCATGACCGTCGCCCAACTCGCTGAACAGCACATCAAGCACACCCGGCTCTTTCGACAATGCGCGCAATACGTCGAGGCATTGCACGTTGCCGGAACCTTCCCACGTCGAGTTGACCGGGGCCTCACGGTACAGACGCGGCAGGATGCTTTCTTCGACATAACCGGCGCCGCCCATGCATTCGGCAGCCTCATTGATCATCGCGGGCGCGCGTTTGCAGATCCAGTACTTGCCCACCGCCGTCACCAGTCGGGCGAATTTCGCTTCGTGATCGTCATCCAGATGATCCAGCGCCCGGCCCATGCGCAAACTCAAAGCCAACGCCGCTTCGCTTTCCAGGGCCAGGTCGGCCAGCACGTTTTGCATCAAGGGTTGCTCACTGAGCAATTTGCCTGCGACCTTGCGATAGGCGCAGTGATGGCTGGCCTGGGTCAGCGCCTGACGCATCAGCGCACTGGAGCCGACCATGCAATCGAAGCGGGTCATGGCAACCATTTCGATGATGGTCGGAACGCCCCGGCCCTCTTCGCCGACCATCCAGGCCAGGGCGCCGCGGAACTCCACCTCGCTGGAGGCGTTGGACCAGTTGCCGAGTTTGTTCTTCAGCCGCTGTATGTAGAACTGATTGCGTGAGTCGTCCGGGCGATGACGCGGCAGCAGGAAACAGGTCAAGCCTTTGTCGGTCTGGGCCAAGGTCAAGAAGGCGTCGCACATCGGCGCCGAGCAGAACCACTTATGGCCCACCAGTTCATACGCCTGACCGGGACCGCTGGCACCGACCGGATACGCCTTGGTGGTGTTGGCCCGCACATCGGTGCCGCCCTGTTTCTCGGTCATGGCCATGCCGATGGTGACCCCGGCCTTGTGGGCCATGCCGACGTTGCGCGGGTCGTATTCGGTGGCGAGGATTTTCGGCAGCCATTGTTTGGCCAGATCCGCTTGCAGGCGCATCGCCGGGACACTGGCGAAGGTCATGGTCAACGGGCAACCGCTGCCGGCTTCAGCCTGACTGTGCAAATAGGTCATGGACGCGCGGGCAACGTGGGCGCCCGGTTGCGGGTCGGTCCAGGGCAAACCTGTCAGGCCATGCTCCACCGCCGTGCGCATCAATTCGTGGTAGGCGGGATGAAACTCCACCAGGTCGATGCGATGGCCGTAACGGTCATGACTGACGAACACCGGTTTGTTCTGATTGGCCGCAAACCCCGCCTCCATCAGCGGCCCGCCGGCCAATACGCCATAAGCGTCAATTCGCGACTCGGCCCAACCGGCATCGAAACGCCGCGACCACTCCTGCAAAGGCAGGTCGATGCGATAGAGGTTGGCGCCGTCCAGCGACGGCGGCTGATTGGTGACTTCGTGGGTTTCGGCGAACTGATGCAGGTTCATGACGGGGCTCCTTTGGTCAGCCAAGGGACTTTCAGTTAAGCACCGCCCCGAGGCTGAACAAAGTGGCATATCTGCCTAACTGTCGGCGCTTTCGCCTTGCCCCGGACAGAGCACCCGCCGATAGAGAGCCGCCTGCAAATCTTCGAATTTCACCGGTTTGCTCAGGTAATCGACCAAGGTGTCGCTTGGGCAATAGGCCCGATCCGCACTCTGGGCAATCATGAACACGGGTAATTCGGCACAACCCGGCAAGGCGCGGATCCGACCGCAGATCGAGGCGCCATCCAGCGGCGGTAGCTGACAGTCGAGCAGCGCCGCATCAACGGTTTCACGCTGCAAGAGATCGAGCGCAGCGACGCCGCTGTCAGCTGTGCGCACGCGGAACCCCAGCTTGAGCAACATGCCACGCATCACCAATTGATTGATGCTGTTGTCATCGACCAGCAACACCGTGCAGTCCTGAGGCAAACGCAGGCCGGTGGTTTGCCGGGTGATTGCGGGCGCAGATTCCACCACCGGCAACGGCAGCTCGAACTCGACGTCCAGTTGAAAGCGACTGCCGCGCCCCGGTTCCGAGCGATGGCTCAGGCGCCCGCCGAGCAATTCGACCAGTTGCCGACAAATGGCCAGGCCAACACCCAAACCACCGTATTCACGGGTCATCGAGCCGTCGACCTGAAAAAAGCGTTGATACAGCGTTGCCTCATCCAAATCGGTGAAGCCAATGCCGGTGTCGATCACTGCAAAGGACAGTGCCAGCCGATCGGGCGCTACCGGTTTACCCGTCACCCGCAGCGCCAATCCGCCGATCCGGGTGAATTTGATCGCGTTATCCAGCAGGCATTCCAGGCATTGCGTCAGCTTGCCGCTGTCGCCGTGCAAACGATCCGGCAGCCCGGATGTCACCTCGACCTTGAAGTCCAGCGACTTGCTCGACGCATTGCCATCGAACTGCAGACGCAAGGCCTCGACCACACCGCGCAAACTGAAGGTGTCCGGATAGACCTTGAGCTTGCCGGCCTGCAATTCGGTCAGGGTGAGGATGCCGTTGACCATGCGCATCATGTCCCGCGCCGAACCGGCGGCCGTTTGTTGATATTGCTCCAGCTCAGGGTTCATCTCGACGGTCTGCATCAACTCCAGCGAACCGATCACACCATTCATGGGCGTGCGCAGTTCGTGGGTCAGGGTGGCGAGGAATTCGTCCTTGAGCTTGTTGCTGTGAGCCAGTTGCTGGTTCAACACTTCGAGTTTCTGGCCGGCATCAAACAGCGTTTGCGCCTGTTGCTCACGCATGGCGTTGATGCGATCGGCCAGGGCCAGGGACAGCAGCGCCACTTCGATCGCCGAGCCGATCTGGCTGGCGTACATGGTCAGGAATACGTTGGGCAAATAACCCAGCACCATCAGGGTGTTGACCACACCACCGAGCAGGAACGCCGACCAGGCAATGATGAAATACCGCGCGACCCGCAGGCCACGCCACCAGGCGAAAATCCCGGCGGCGAAAATCACCACCGTAAAGACCAACGCCAGCAACGTCGCCAGACGCAGGGCCAGGGCGTAATTGGTCATCAATGACAACCCGACCACCAGCGCACTGAACGCAATCAACGCCAGCAGCAAACGGTCGAGCCAGCGACTGTGGGTGGCCGTCTGCAAAAAGCTGCGGGCGAACTGGCTGCCGAACAATCCTGAACAGCCGATGAAGAACGGCGTCGCGGCGTTGGCCCACCACGGATTGTCGGGCCAGAAATACTCCACGGCCGCGCCATTCACCGACAGCTGATACAAGCCGAACGAGGCGATATAGACGATGTAATAGAGGTAGCTGGTGTCGCGCACGCTGAGAAAGATGAACAGGTTGTAGACCAGCATCCCCAGCAACACACCGTAAATCAGCCCCAGCACATAGAGCCGGACCGGCTGCTCTTCGAGGTAAGCGGTGCTCGACCACAACGTGACGGGCGCCTGAACCGAGCCTTGGCTTTGCAGGCGCAAATACACGGTTTGCGCCTGCTCAGGCGCAAAGTTCAGACCAAACAGATAGTTGTTCTGGCGGATCTCGCGAGTGGCGAACGGCAACGCATCGCCGGTCTGTCGGACCAATTGATAGTCACCGCCAGCATCGGGCAAATACAGATCAAGGTGATCGAGGGGCGGATAAGCCAGTTCCAGCAACCAGGTCCGTTGCGCCGACGGGTTGGTCGGGCGGTATTGCAGGTCGATTTTCAGCCAGAACGCCGAACGCGAATAACCGGCGTTCAGAGTGGCTTTATCATGAGGCTTGAACTGCCCGGCCGCCGCTTGCGCACGGACATCGGCGATGGTCGCCTGACCGCCCGCGTCTTCATAAACCTGCATCGTTCGGCCCAGGGGAAGGCTCTGGGTGAACTCGTCGAATTCGACGGCGCTCGCCAGGAGGGGCAAGCACAACAGCAACATCAGCAAATAGCGCATTTAAGCCCCAGCGTGGCCTGTCCGGTTCTGTCAGGAAGCCCCCCATTCCTTTTGAGCAGACGTAAAACCGATATTACCTGTTATTGGTTTGGATCCACTCTAGCATAGCCGTTGGTGGCCATTGAACACCATTGAAATTTTTCCTGAAAAGGCTCTAGAACAAGCGTTCCAGCTCTATACATTGAGTTAGAGCTGTTGGCTTGGTCAGGTAGTGAAAATGCCTCAGTGCATAGCGATTCCTTGTGGCGAGGGGGCTTGCCCCCGTAGGGGTGCGAAGCGCCCCCTTTGCCTTCTGTCTGGAACACCGCGTCGGCAGGTTTACGACTGCTTCGCAGCCGAACGGGGGCAAGCCCCCTCGCCACAATGTATCGGCCGCGATGACTGCCACAACACCCGAAAAAACATGTTTGGTGGTAAGCTCGCGCACCATGAATATCTACAGCTCTCGCCCCGTTGTCCTCTGTCTCTCCGGCCACGACCCTAGTGGTGGCGCCGGCTTGCAGGCAGATATCGAAGCCCTGCTCGCTCAGGGTTGTCATGCGGCTCCGGCCGTCACCGCCCTGACCGTGCAAGACACCGTCAACGTCACTGACTTCCGCGTTCTCGATCGCGAGTGGGTGTTGGCCCAGGCCAACGCCGTGCTCAATGACTCCGAAGTCGCCGCCGTCAAACTGGGCATGCTCGGTTCCCTGGAAATGGTCGACACCGTAGTCGAACTGCTTTCAGCGCACCCGCATTTGCCGGTGGTCTGCGACCCGGTGCTGCGTGCCGGCGGCGGTGGACGACTGGGCAAGGACGAAGTCGGCTACGCCATGCGCGAACGCCTGTTGCCGCTGTCGATCATTGCCACCCCCAACCTTCCCGAAGCTCGCATTCTCGCCGAACTGCCCGAAGGCACCGCGGACGAGTGCGCTGAAAAACTTCTGCCATTCGTCAAACACCTGCTGATCACCGGCGGTCATGGCGACGAACACGAAATACACAATCGCCTGTACAGCCGCGACGGTCGCCGCGAAACCTTTACCTGCCAGCGCCTGCCCGGCAGTTATCACGGTTCCGGTTGCACGCTGGCCAGCGCCCTCGCCGGCCGCCTGGCCCAGGGCGAACACCTCGCCAGTGCCGTAAAGAGCGCGCTTGACTACACTTGGCGCACCTTGCGTGATGCGGAGCAGCTGGGCAAAGGCCAGTTCGTACCGCGCCGCTTGCCACTGGACTTCTGTTCGTAACGCCATGAGGCTTGTCCGATGAAACTACGTGGCCTGTACGCCATTACCGACAGCCAGTTACTGGCCGGTAAATTTCTTTCGTACGTGGAGGCGGCGCTCGAAGGCGGCGTCACCCTGCTGCAATACCGTGACAAGAGCAGCGATGAGGCCCGCCGCCTGCGCGAAGCCGAAGCCCTGCGCGATCTGTGCGAACGTTACAAAACCCGGCTGATCATCAACGATGACGCCGAACTGGCCGCGCGCCTGAATGTCGGCGTGCACCTGGGTCAGACCGATGGCCCGCTGATGCCGGTTCGCGCACTGCTCGGTCGTCAGGCAATCATCGGTTCGACCTGCCACGCGCAACTCGAACTCGCCGAACAAGCCGCCAAAGAAGGCGCCAGTTACGTCGCCTTTGGCCGCTTCTTCAATTCCAACACCAAGCCCGGCGCACCGGCCTGCAGCCTCGAACTGCTTGATCAGGCCCGCAGCAAATTGCATCTGCCGATCTGCGCGATCGGCGGCATCACGCTGGACAACGCTGCGCCACTGGTGGCCCACGGGGTCGACTTGCTGGCGGTGGTGCATGGCCTGTTTGGCGCCGACAACACGGCTGAAGTGACACGCCGCGCCCGCGCCTTTAACGAATTGTTCAAATCCTGATTTTTTGAGAGCCCGATCATGTCTCGTTCCGAAACCCTGTTTGCCAATGCCCAAAAACACATTCCCGGAGGCGTGAACTCGCCTGTTCGTGCGTTCAAGAGTGTTGGCGGCACGCCGCTGTTCTTCAAACACGCCGAAGGCGCCTACGTCACCGACGAAGATGACAAGCGTTATGTGGATTACGTCGGTTCCTGGGGGCCGATGATTCTCGGCCACAGCCATCCGGACGTGCTGGACGCGGTGCGCAAACAGCTGGAACACGGCCTGTCCTACGGCGCCCCGACCGCGATGGAAACCGAAATGGCCGATCTGGTCTGCTCGATCGTGCCGTCGATGGAGATGGTGCGCATGGTCAGCTCCGGCACCGAAGCGACCATGAGCGCCATCCGCCTGGCCCGTGGCTTTACCGGCCGTGACAGCATCATCAAGTTCGAAGGCTGCTACCACGGCCACTCCGACAGCCTGCTGGTCAAGGCCGGTTCCGGCGCCCTGACCCAAGGCGTGCCGAGTTCGGCCGGTGTACCGGCGGCGTTCGCCAAACACACCCTGACCCTGCCGTTCAACGATATCGACGCGGTAGCAACCATGCTCGCCGAAGTCGGCCAGGACGTGGCCTGCATCATCGTCGAGCCCGTGGCAGGCAACATGAACTGCGTACCGCCGGCACCAGGCTTCCTCGAAGGCCTGCGGACCCTGTGCGACAAGCACGGCGTGGTGCTGATTTTCGACGAAGTGATGACCGGTTTCCGTGTCGCCCTCGGTGGCGCCCAAGCCCACTACGGCGTCACGCCGGACCTGAGCACCTTCGGCAAGATCATCGGTGGCGGCATGCCGGTTGGCTGCTTCGGCGGCAAACGCAAGATCATGGAGCAAATCGCACCACTGGGGCCGGTCTACCAGGCCGGCACGTTGTCGGGTAACCCGCTGGCGATGGCGGCGGGCCTGACCACGCTGCGCCTGATCAGTCGTCCTGGTTTCCACGCCGAGCTGAGCGATTACACCAGCCGTCTGCTCGATGGCCTGCAGCAGCGCGCCGACGCCGCCGGTATTCCGTTCGTGACCACTCAGGCCGGCGGCATGTTCGGCCTGTACTTCAGCGGCGCCGACGACATCGTGACCTTCGATGACGTGATGGCCAGTGATGCCGGCCTGTTCGGGCGTTTCTTCCACCTGATGCTGGAAGGCGGCGTGTACCTGGCGCCAAGCGCCTTCGAAGCCGGCTTCACCTCGATCGCCCACGGCGAAACCGAGTTGAAACTGACACTGGACGCCGCCGAGCGTGCATTCGCCGCATTGAAATAAAGCTGCAACGCTGACGTTGGCGATTGCCAGCGTCAGCTTTCACCTACATTCGCGCCCTTTTTCCTACTCATCTGCCAATATTCCCCCGCAAAGTGGGCGATATATTCCCCGTGCAGCAGAAAAACGAGTAAAGACTTTGTAAGGTTGGCCCTGCTTATTTCATAATGCGCGCTTATTGGATCCCTCGATGGATCCACGCGCCCCTCAGAGGTAAGTCGATTCCCATGAACCGCACCGGCCGCACCCTTGCATTGGGCTGCCTGTTGCTCCTTCAGCCCCTGCTCGCGCTCGCACAAGCAGGCGGCAACTCGTTGTTGATCCCGGCGATGGGTCGCTGCACCCTCAATACTCAGCCGCAAGACCTGACGCAAGCGCTCGCCGCCTGTCAGAAAGCGTCGGATGAAGGGGATGCGCAAGCGCAATACGAGTTGGGTGAGTTCTACTACGACGGCAAAAACGCGCCGCGCGACCTCAATAAAGCCCTGAGCTACTTCGAAAAGGCCTCGCTGCAAGGCCACGCCCAGGCGCAATTCAAACTTGGCACCATGTTCTTCCATGGCGAAGGCGTACCGGCCAATAACGTTCAGGCGTATATCGTGCTGAAAATGGCCGCGGTCAACGGCGCCGAAGAGGCGCTGGACACCGCCGACGAAGTCGCCGAAAAAATGCCCCGCGAAGATCTGGAAGTCGCTACCCAGGTGCTGGGGCAAATTTTCCGTAAATACCTGATGGAATTGCAGAGCGCCGATGGGCGTACGCCGTTTTCGCCATTGCCTTGACTGTGGCGAGGGCTTTGTGGCGAGGGGGCTTGCCCCCGTTCGGCTGCGCAGCAGTCGTAAAGTCAGCACACGCGGTTTGTCTGGAAGGTGGCGGTGGCTGATTCAGGGGCCGCTTCGCAGCCCAACGGGGGCAAGCCCCCTCGCCACAAAAGCTCCCTCGCCACAACAAGCATCACCAGCCACAACAAGCCCCTCTAGCCACTCAATCCGCGGCTTACTTCTCAGGCATCGGCATCGGAAACGGCATGACATTGCCTACCGCGCCGCGGGCTTCACTGATTTTCGGTGTGCCGAGGCGCTCGACCTCGTCGATGCGCACGATCGAATGCATCGGCACAAAACTGCGCACAACGCCTTCGAACTGAGCCTTGAGCTTCTCTTCGCTCGGATCGACGACCACTTGCGTGCGCTCGCCAAAGACGAACTCTTCCACTTCCAGGAAGCCCCACAGATCACTTTGATAGATCTGCTTGGCGTACATTTCGTACACCTGGCCCTGATTGAGGAAAATCACCTTGTAGATTGGAGCTTCACGTTTGGTCATGGTGGGCGGGTAACACATCGGGGATAAAAATGAGGGCGCGAACTATAGCATAGCCGCCGGACGCGCAACGGTAGGAACCTTGGTGCATGTTCCCTATAATGCGCGGTTCTTTGAATCACGTGATGACTCTATCCATGGCCAAGAAGCTTTACATCGAAACCCACGGTTGCCAGATGAACGAGTACGACAGCTCGCGCATGGTCGATCTGCTGGGTGAACACCAGGCCCTGGAAGTCACCGCTCGCGCTGAAGACGCCGACGTGATCCTGCTTAATACCTGCTCGATCCGCGAACGCGCCCAGGACCGGGTGTATTCCCAGCTGGGTCGCTGGCGCGAATTGAAACTGGCTAACCCGGAAATGGTCATCGCCGTCGGCGGCTGCGTGGCCAGCCAGGAAGGCGCGGCCATTCGTGACCGCGCTCCATACGTCGACGTGGTATTCGGCCCGCAGACCCTGCACCGCCTGCCGGAAATGATCGACGCCGCGCGCCTGACCAAACTGCCGCAAGTCGACGTCTCGTTCCCGGAAATCGAAAAATTCGACCACTTGCCCGAGCCGCGCATCGACGGGCCGAGCGCTTACGTGTCGGTCATGGAAGGCTGCAGCAAGTACTGCACTTTCTGCGTGGTGCCTTATACGCGCGGTGAAGAAGTCAGCCGACCGTTCGACGACGTGATTGCCGAGATCATTCACCTGGCCGAAAACGGCGTGCGCGAAGTGACCTTGCTGGGGCAGAACGTCAACGGTTATCGCGGCACCACTCATGATGGGCGCCTGGCTGATCTGGCGGAATTGATCCGGGTAGTAGCCGCTGTCGATGGCATCGACCGGATTCGCTACACCACCTCGCACCCGCTGGAATTCTCCGACAGCCTGATCCAGGCCCACGCCGACGTACCGGAGCTGGTGAAACACCTGCATTTGCCAGTGCAATCGGGTTCCGACCGGATCCTCGCGGCGATGAAACGCAACCACACCGCGCTGGAGTACAAATCCAAACTGCGCAAGTTGCGGGCTGCCGTGCCGGGGATCTGCATCAGTTCTGACTTTATCGTCGGTTTCCCGGGCGAGACCGAAAAAGACTTCGAACAGACCATGAAGCTGATCGAAGACGTCGGTTTCGACTTTTCCTACTCGTTCGTTTATAGCCAGCGTCCGGGCACGCCGGCCGCCGATCTGGCCGACGAAACGCCGGAAGAACTGAAAAAAGAACGTTTGAACGCCCTGCAACATCGCCTCAACCAGCAAGGTTTCGAGATCAGCCGACAAATGGTGGGCTCCATTCAGCGGATTCTGGTAACCGATTATTCGAAAAAAGACCCCGGTGAACTGCAAGGCCGGACCGAGAATAATCGTATCGTCAACTTCCGCTGCGACAATCCGACCCTGATCGGCCAGTTCGCAGACGTGCACATCGATGCTGCGCAACCGCACTCGCTGCGGGGCTCACTGATCCAGTAACACCTCGTCACCTGTGGGAGCCGGGCTTTTGTGGCGAGGGGGCTTGCCCCCGTTGGATCGCGAAGCGGTCCCGAATATTTTGCGACTGCTTCGCAGCCGAACGGGGGCAAGCCCCCTCGCCACAGATCACGCGCCAACCTGCATCTTATTTAAGAGCTTTCGCACCCAGGCGACTGGCGCTATCCTTGATTCATCATAATTGCCCCAGGGCGGCTAAATACGACCTTGAACGCACCCATAGAACCACATCGTTTCATCCTCGAGCCTTTTGAAGCTCGCCGCTTCGCCAATCTGTGCGGGCAATTCGACGAGCACCTACGCTTGATCGAACAGCGCCTCGCGATCGAGATCCGCAACCGCGGAAACCAGTTCGAACTGATCGGCGAGCCCAAGCACACCACCTCTGCGGAAAACCTGCTGCGCCGCTTGTACCGGGAAACCAAAGGTACCGAGCTGTCGCCTGACATGGTTCACCTGTTCCTGCAGGAATCGGCCGTCGAGGAACTGGACAACCATTCCCCCGCCGAACCGTCCGTCGCCTTGCGCACCAAGAAAGGCATGATTCGCCCTCGCGGCTTGAATCAGGTGCGCTATGTGAAGGAAATCCTCGGTAACGACATCAACTTCGGCATCGGCCCGGCCGGTACCGGCAAGACCTATCTGGCCGTTGCCTGCGCGGTAGACGCGCTGGAACGCGAGCAGATTCGCCGTATTCTGCTGGTTCGTCCGGCGGTTGAAGCGGGCGAAAAGCTCGGCTTCCTGCCCGGCGACCTGTCCCAGAAAATCGACCCGTATCTGCGCCCGCTCTATGACGCGCTCTACGAAATGCTCGGCTTCGAATACGTGGCCAAGCTGATCGAGCGTCAAGTGATCGAAGTCGCGCCGCTGGCCTACATGCGCGGTCGTACGCTGAACAACAGCTTCATCATCCTCGACGAAAGCCAGAACACCACCGTCGAACAGATGAAGATGTTCCTGACCCGGATCGGCTTCGGCTCCACTGCGGTCATCACTGGTGACATCACCCAGGTCGACCTGCCGAAAGGCACCAAATCCGGGCTGCATCATGTGATCGAGGTGCTCAAAGACGTTCCGGGGATCAGCTTCACCCACTTCATGCCCAAGGACGTGGTGCGCCATCCGTTGGTGCAACGCATTGTCGAGGCCTATGAGCGCTTCGAAAATCGCATAGCCGACGAAACGGCGAAGCCCTCTCCCAAGGACACTCGCCCCGATGCTTGAGCTTGACCTGCAACTGGCTACCGAAGCGTCTGCCCCGAGTGAAGCCCAATTCCGTCAATGGTGCGAACTGGCCCTGCGCCAGCGTACTGCCGACTCCGAAATGACCATCCGTCTGGTCGACGAAGAGGAAGCCCGCGAACTGAACTTCACCTGGCGGCAGAAAGACTACGCCACCAACGTTTTGTCATTTCCGGCCGATGTCCCCGATGAGTTTCTCGACATTCCCTTGCTCGGCGATCTGGTGATCTGCGTAGCAGTGGTGGAGCGCGAAGCGGCGGAACAAGGCAAGGAATTAAAGGCTCACTGGGCGCATCTGGTCATTCACGGCTGCTTGCATCTACTTGGTTACGACCATATAGATGATGACGAAGCTGAAGAAATGGAAGCACTGGAACGAACGTTGCTTGCAGAGTTGGGTCATCCAGACCCTTATGCGGACGACGAAACAGACACATCCCCAATCGTAACAACAAAGGATTCAGAGTAATCGCTATGAGCGAAGATCGATCGAGCAACGGGCAGAAGTCATGGCTGGGTAAGCTCACCCAGGCTTTTGCCCACGAGCCGAAAAACCGCCAGGAGCTGCTGGAGCTGCTGCGCGATGCACATCAAAACAAGTTGCTGGACAGCGAAGCGCTGGCCATCGTCGAAGGCGCCATCCAGGTTGCAGACCTGCAAGTACGGGACATCATGGTCCCGCGCTCGCAGATGATCAGCATCAAGGCGACCCAGACACCCCGCGAGTTCCTGCCGGCCGTGGTCGACTCGGCCCACTCCCGCTACCCGGTGATCGGCGAAAGCCACGATGACGTGATGGGTGTGTTGCTGGCCAAGGACTTGCTGCCGTTGATCCTCAAGGAGAACGGCGACAGCTTCAACATCAAGGACCTGCTGCGCCCGGCCACGTTCGTGCCCGAGTCCAAGCGCCTGAATGTGCTGCTGCGTGAGTTTCGCGCCAACCATAACCACATGGCCATCGTCATTGACGAATACGGCGGCGTGGCCGGTCTGGTGACCATCGAAGACGTGCTGGAACAGATCGTCGGCGACATCGAAGACGAGCACGACGTCGAAGAAGACAGCTACATCAAGCCGCTGCCCAGCGGTGACTTCCTGATCAAGGCCCTGACGCCGATCGATAACTTCAACGAGTTCTTCGACAGCGAATTCTCCGACGATGAATTCGACACCGTCGGTGGCTTGGTGATGAGCGCGTTCGGGCACTTGCCAAAACGCAACGAAATCACTGAAATCGGCGCCTATCGCTTCCGCATCCTGAACGCCGACAGCCGTCGGATTCACTTGCTGCGTCTGACACCTATTGCCCGGTAAAAATTAAGGAAAGAAATGCACTGGATGACCCGCCCCGGCTGGCCCGGTAACCTGCTGGCCGTGGCGGCCGGTGCACTCACCACTCTGGCCCTGGCGCCGTTCGATATCTGGCCGCTGGCCTTGTTGGCGGTCGGTTTCTTTTATGCCGGTTTGCGTGAACTGACCCCCCGTCAGGCCTTGGGCCGTGGCTGGTGTTTCGGTTTCGGCCTGTTTGCCGCAGGCACTAGCTGGATCTACTACAGCATTCACAACTTCGGCGGCGCATCGGTGCTGCTGGCCGGGTTGCTGATGCTGGCCTTCACCGCGGCGATTGCCTGGTTCTTCGCCCTGCCTGCCTGGATTTGGGCGCGCTGGCTGCGCCGTAACGAAGCGCCGCTGGCCGATGCTTTGGCATTTGCGGCGTTGTGGGTGGGTCAGGAAGCCTTTCGCGGCTGGTTCCTTACCGGCTTCCCATGGCTCTATTCCGGTTATAGCCAACTCGACGGCCCATTGGCCGGGCTCGCGCCGGTCGGCGGAATGTGGCTGATTTCCTTCACCCTGGCCCTGACGGCTGCGCTGATCTACAACGCTGCGCGCCTGGTACGCACTGGCCGTAAAGGCTTCATCGCTGTCGGCGTGTTACTGCTTGCAGGCCCATGGGTGACCGGCATGGCGCTCAAGGAACATGCCTGGACCAGCCCGGCGGGCGCACCACTGAGCGTCGCGGCGCTTCAGGGCAACATCGAACAAAGCATGAAGTGGGACCCCTCGCAGCTCAATGCGCAGCTGGCGCTGTACCGCGACATGAGTTTCAGTTCCAAACGCGTCGACCTGCTGATCTGGCCGGAAACCGCAGTCCCGGTGCTCAAGGAGTCCGCCGAGGGCTACCTGAACATGATGGGAAGCTTCGCCGCTGAGCGTAAATCCGCGTTGATCACCGGCGTGCCGATTCGCCAGGAACTCCATCACGAGAAGCGCTATTTCAACGGCATTACCGTCGTCGGTGAAGGCGATGGCACTTACCTGAAGCAGAAACTGGTGCCGTTCGGCGAATACGTGCCACTGCAGGAAGTCTTGCGCGGGCTGATTGCCTTCTTCGACCTGCCGATGTCCGACTTTGCCCGCGGGCCGGCCGATCAAGCGCTGCTGCAAGCCAAGGGTTATCAGATTGCGCCGTTCATCTGCTACGAAGTGGTCTACCCGGAATTCGCCGCAGGCCTCGCCGCCCGCAGCGATTTGCTGCTGACCATCAGCAACGACACCTGGTTCGGCACCTCGATCGGCCCGCTGCAGCATTTGCAGATGGCGCAGATGCGCGCACTTGAAGCCGGCCGCTGGATGATCCGCGCCACCAACAACGGCGTGACCGGCCTGATCAACCCGTTTGGCCAGATCACTGTGCAGATCCCGCAGTTCGAACAAGGCATTCTGTATGGCGAAGTGGTGCCGATGCACAACCTGACGCCCTACCTGCAATGGCGTTCGTGGCCGTTGATCATCAGTTGCGTGTTGTTGTTTGGTTGGGCGTTGGTTGCGAACCGGATGGCGAAGACCGTTTAAAGCTTCGCGAGCAAGCCCGCTCCCACAGTAGATCTGCGGTGAACACAGTATGTGTGAACACTCGAGATCCAATGTGGGAGCGGGCTTGCTCGCGAAGACGGCATCACAGGCACAATATCAATCAGGGTCGACATCGCCTCGATAAAACAACGAATACCCGATCTGCCCCACCGCCTCATTCATCAACTGCCCGCTCTGCCAGATCGATTTGAACTCCGGCATCCAGCCACCCAGCGGCCGGGCATTGTCCACGCCTAAAAACCCTACTGGCGCGGGCACCACCTCAAATCCCGCCTGCTGGAAACTCCAGACCGCTCGCGGCATGTGCCAGGCCTGAGTCACGACCACCACCCGCTTAATCCCCTCCGGCAACAATACCTGGGCGCTGAATTGCGCGTTTTCCCAGGTCGTGCGGCTGCGCCCTTCCTGCCAGCGCACCGTCACACCAAAATCATCGAGCAATGAGTCCGCCATCAGCTTCGCTTCGGTCGGTGGCGTGCCGTAATGCAGGCCGCCGCTGGTCAGAATCGGCAAGCCGGACGCCTTGGCCAGGCGCGCGGCATAACGCTCGCGCCCCAGGCCTACACCGGTCGGCTGATCAACGCCCCAGGCCGGGTCGCCACGCTCACGCCCTGAACCCAGCACCACGATCGCGTCCGCCCGTCGGCCCAAGGTTGCCCATTCCTCGCGCGCCAGCGGCGGCTCGCGCTCCAGGGCCTTGGCACTCCACTCCACCATCACTGGCAGGCTCATCAACCAGAAACCGCCCACGCCCAGGACGAAACACAACCCCGCCAGCCTCGGCCTTGAGCGGCGCCACCACCAGGCAAGTACCAGCAGCAGCAATAAAATGCCGGGCGGCAGAAGAAGTTGTTTAATGAAATAACGAAAAGGCATCGGGCATCTCCATAGATGCCCGAAGCCTAGGTGGGTTGACGCAATGCGACAACAAATGTGGAAGGACTTTGTTTCAAAAAACCATATTCCATGGCTTCAAGTGCCCTTACTTGAATTGCAAAGACCGGACCTTTACCGCGCCTTTGCCGGGTGCCTTATCCTTGAGCCAGATGATCTTGGCCGAACGTGGTGCCTCGAGTTGCTTCACTGCTGCTGACAAGCATCCGTGCGTTTCACGTTCACTACGATCCAGATAGGCCTTGACCAGTTCAAACTCTGCGGGGCTCAAACCACGCAGCTCCAGCTCCAGGGGACGCTCATCACGCAGCCGTCCGGCAGTTTTGGCCGAATCCAGCGCCATTGCGAGACGGTCTATCAGTTTTTCGTACAGCTCCGGTTTTGTAGCTTTTTGCCGTGACTCAACCATCCATCACCTCATTGAAGATAAGACTCACTCCCCTTTTAGAGCTTAGCCTCGCTGAAAAAACCGGCTGAGTGCCGCGACCAACGGCCCTCGGAGCGGGTATTGGCCACGTCCTTGCGTGTAATCAGGGTTTCCCTCGGTAGAGTGCGGTCATGTATGCTACGGCGCTTCCTGTAACTCCACTTCCAGCTCGCCTGGGCACCGAAACGTCGATTTGGCGTTATCACCGTCCAGCGTTGCATTGAAGAGGATTAGGCCACCCCTATTCAGTTCAAAAGTAGCCATGCACGAACAATATCAGCCCCGTGAAATCGAAGCCGCCGCCCAGTCATTCTGGGACGAGCAAAAGTCCTTTGAAGTCAGTGAACAGCCAGGCAAGGAGACGTTCTACTGCCTGTCGATGTTCCCTTACCCCAGCGGCAAGCTACACATGGGGCACGTGCGCAACTACACCATCGGCGACGTGATCTCCCGCTACCAGCGCATGCAAGGCAAGAACGTCCTGCAACCCATGGGATCGGCAACCGGTGATGCGGGCGGCAATCTTGACCAGAATCAGTCGGTTGTCGACGAAGGCCTGAAGTAGCGGTGAATCGCACCTGCTTGTGGA
>NZ_JBNNVP010000067.1:0-19090 GCF_050280605.1 Pseudomonas sp. NPDC089918
GGTTGGCCTATGGCACACGGAGGACAATAATGCCCCCCTTTGTATAAAGGAGAGACTCACCCCATGTGGTTCAAAAACCTGCTAGGGAAGAGCCTTCAAGCTCTTCCCCTATTTATGACGTTTAACACCTGGCCCCACAGAGGTGAGGCCGGGTGACTGTCGGGGGTACTTAAGCCAAGGTGGCTTTAGCTTTCTCGACAATCGCAGCAAACGCCGCTTTTTCGTTCACTGCCAGATCAGCCAGAACCTTACGGTCGATCTCGATGGACGCTTTTTTCAGGCCGGCGATGAAACGGCTGTAGGACAGACCGTTGATACGTGCACCAGCGTTGATACGAGCGATCCACAGAGCGCGGAACTGACGTTTTTTCTGACGACGGTCACGGTAGGCGTATTGGCCTGCCTTGATTACCGCTTGCTTGGCAACACGGAATACGCGCGAGCGAGCGCCGTAGTAGCCTTTAGCAAGTTTCAGAATTTTTTTGTGACGTTTACGGGCAATGACGCCACGCTTTACACGAGCCATGAGTTACTTCCTCTATTCTTGACTAAAATTAACGAAGGCGCAGCATGCGCTCGACTTTTGCCACGTCAGACGGATGCAGCAAGCTGCTACCGCGCAGTTGACGCTTACGCTTGGTCGACATTTTAGTCAGGATGTGGCTCTTGAAAGCGTGCTTGTGCTTGATACCGTTAGCAGTTTTCAAAAACCGCTTAGCAGCACCACTTTTAGTTTTCATTTTTGGCATGTTCGGATACTCCGCATTCAGTTGATAAACATAATCAGAAGGCCTGCCGTGCCCTATTGATTACTTCTTCTTTTTCGGGGCGATGACCATGATCAGCTGGCGTCCTTCCATCTTAGGATGCTGTTCGACCGAACCGTACTCGAGCAAGTCACCTTCAACTCGCTTGAGGAGTTCCATCCCCAGCTCCTGGTGGGCCATCTCACGGCCGCGGAATCGCAAGGATACCTTGGCCCTGTCCCCATCACTCAGGAAACGTACCAGGTTGCGCAGTTTTACCTGGTAATCCCCTTCCTCCGTCCCTGGACGAAACTTGATTTCTTTAACCTGAATCTGCTTCTGGTTTTTCTTGGCCGCGGCAATCTGCTTCTTCTTCTCGAAGATCGATTTGCCGTAGTCCATCAGTTTGCAAACAGGGGGTACTGCATCGGCGGAAATTTCCACCAAATCCAGTTTGGCCTCTTCAGCCTTAAGAAGCGCGTCTTCAATTGACACAATCCCAAGCTGTTCACCTTCAGCTCCAATTAACCGAACCTCGCGTGCCGAGATATTCTCGTTGATCGGGGCTTTCGGTGCAGCTCGTTTATCTTGTCTCATTTCACGCTTAATAATAATTACTCCGAATCTGGGCGACCACGCCGGGAAACCGCTTGCGCGAGAAACTCAGCGAACTGGGCGACGGGCATCGAGCCCAGGTCAGCACCTTCACGAGTACGCACAGCGACAGTCTGCATCTCGACTTCCCGATCTCCGATAACCAAGAGATAGGGAACCTTGAGCAAAGTATGCTCGCGGATTTTAAAGCCGATCTTTTCATTTCTCAAGTCAGACTTGGCACGAAATCCGCTTTCATTGAGGGTTTTTTCAACCTCAGCGGCAAAATCAGCCTGTTTATCAGTGATATTCATGATCACTGCCTGGGTCGGAGCCAGCCACGCGGGGAATGCACCCTCGTAGTGCTCGATCAGGATTCCGACGAAACGCTCGAAGGAGCCCAGGATCGCCCGGTGCAACATAACCGGGTGCTTGCGACTGTTGTCTTCAGAGACGTATTCGGCTCCCAGACGGACAGGCAGGTTAAAATCGAGCTGAAGGGTACCACATTGCCAGACGCGGCCGAGGCAATCTTTCAGCGAGAACTCGATCTTCGGACCGTAGAACGCACCCTCGCCCGGTTGCAGATCGTATGGCAAGCCAGCGCTATCAAGGGCTGCAGCCAGTGCAGCTTCGGCGCGATCCCACAGTTCGTCGGAACCGACGCGTTTTTCCGGACGAGTGGACAGCTTCATCTCGACGTCTTTGAAACCGAAGTCGGCATAGACGTCCATGGTCAGCTTGATGAACGCAGCGGATTCGGCCTGCATCTGCTCTTCAGTACAGAAGATGTGAGCATCGTCCTGAGTGAAGGCGCGAACGCGCATGATGCCGTGCAGTGCACCCGACGGCTCGTTACGGTGGCAGGCACCGAACTCGGCCAGACGCATCGGCAGCTCGCGGTAGCTTTTCAGGCCCTGATTGAACACCTGCACGTGGCACGGGCAGTTCATCGGCTTGATGGCGTAGTCGCGGTTTTCCGACTGAGTGGTAAACATGTTGTCGGCGTAGTTGGCCCAGTGTCCGGATTTCTCCCACAGGCTGCGGTCAACGACTTGTGGAGTTTTGATCTCCAGATAGCCGTTGTCGCGCTGAACCTTGCGCATGTACTGCTCGAGCACCTGGTACAGAGTCCAGCCGTTCGGGTGCCAGAACACCATGCCCGGCGACTCTTCCTGGGTGTGGAACAGGCCCAGGCGCTTGCCGATCTTGCGGTGATCGCGCTTTTCAGCTTCTTCGATGCGCTGGATGTAAGCCGCCAGCTGCTTCTTGTCCGCCCATGCGGTGCCGTAAACGCGCTGCAATTGCTCGTTCTTGGCATCGCCACGCCAGTAGGCGCCGGACAGCTTGGTCAGCTTGAAGGATTTCAGGAAGCGCGTGTTCGGCACGTGCGGACCGCGGCACATGTCGACGTATTCTTCGTGATAGTACAGACCCATGGCCTGCTCATTCGGCATGTCTTCGACCAGACGCAGCTTGTAGTCTTCGCCGCGGGCCTTGAACACTTCGATCACTTCGGCGCGCGGAGTGACTTTCTTGATCACATCGTAATCTTTCTCGATCAGCTGCTGCATGCGCTGTTCGATGGCGGTCAGGTCGTCCGGCGTGAAAGGACGCTCGAAGGCGATATCGTAATAGAAGCCTTCGTCGATGACCGGACCGATGACCATCTTGGCCGTCGGGTACAGCTGCTTGACCGCGTGGCCAACCAGGTGGGCGCAAGAGTGGCGAATGATCTCCAGCCCCTCTTCATCCTTTGGCGTAATGATTTGCAGCGAGGAATCGCTGTCGATGATGTCGCTGGCGTCGACCAGCTTGCCATTGACCTTGCCGGCCACGGTGGCCTTGGCCAGACCGGCACCGATGGATGCGGCGACCTCGGCTACGGAAACCGGGTGATCGAATGAACGTTGACTGCCGTCGGGAAGAGTAATAGTTGGCATGGCGCCTCCTCTCCTAGTGGTGACCCCTACCAAAGGTCACGTGGGTTGGGATGAGCCAGTACAAGATCCGATCCAGGCCATTCAATGACGAACGCCTGCCTTACAGCGGCAGGAGCCTTGCGGCCAACCGGAAAACCGAACCAGAGTGACTGGGATTCAAATCAGGGTTATTCGAGCCGCTGCCGCTGCCGGGACTGAAGGTCATCCGGAGCTTGCAAACGCCCGAGCGAGGCATGCTAGCACAGATGAACGGTCGTCGCGGTGGCAAGGTTTTCTGCCGGGGCAAATCACGCATTTTTATGCCAGAGTGATGAACTTGAACCCTGCTTTACCCCTCAGATAACAAGACATTGACCCAAAAGGAGCATCCCAGCATGCGTCTGAATCGTTTATTCGCCATCGTCGCACCCGTCGTCCTGTTGCTGCCGCTGGCTGCCCATGCCGATTGGCCAAAGGGCGAGCGCGAGAAATACATGGCTCAGTGCACTCAGGCGGCCACTCCGCAGATCGGCGCTGCGGCAGCCAAGTCACACTGCGCATGTGGTGCCGACGCTATCAAATCGTACCCGGCCAGCGACATTCAGTCGTTGATGGACAACAAGGCCAGCCCGGAACTGCAACAGAAGGCACTGGGCCAGATCGCCAAATGCAAGGCCAATGCACCGGCGAAAAAGTGAGAAAAAAGTCCTTGTGACTCGGCCCATCGCTGAAAAAAAGGGCCGGATTTCAGCTTTTTCGTACGATTTATGCAGGTTTTACAGCTTTTTTTATTGTCTTTACTTTCGGCTGAAAGCCTTTTAAACCGGGGCTTTCAGCCATACGAAGCAACAAAGCAAACGCTACTGAAGGGCAAACAGCACACCCGGGGGGCTCCCAAAGCGAACATTTCGACTATGATACTCCGGTGTGCCCAGTTGGCCTGAGCAGCACAGTACTACTGAAAATATATGTTTCTTGGAGATACACCATGTCTAATCGCCAAACCGGCACCGTTAAATGGTTCAACGATGAAAAAGGCTTCGGCTTCATCACTCCTCAAGGTGGCGGTGACGACCTGTTCGTACACTTCAAAGCTATCGAAAGCGACGGTTTCAAAAGCCTGAAAGAAGGCCAGACCGTTTCCTTCGTGGCTGAGAAAGGCCAAAAGGGTATGCAAGCTGCACAAGTCCGCGCTGAGTAATTTTCAGCCGCACTAAAAAAACCCCGTCCATGTGACGGGGTTTTTTATGGGCGAAACAAAAGCCTGAAGCAATCAGCCGCAATTAACGCGGGTGACCACCAGATTGTTATCGGTGTTCAGGTTCAAGCGATCGGAGCGGTATTCCAGGGTCACCATGTCATCAGGCTTGAGGAACCGGGCATTCTGCGCGCCTGAGCGGGTGCGTGCCTGCTCCAGCAATTGGGGCGACGCCTTTTTGCCAATGGTGAATTCGGCAGCTTTGGCTTCACAACGGCTGTGGCCGGTATCGGTCGTCACGGGGTCCTTTGCCGACTCGGTGGACGTACTGCTGCAACCGGTCAGCAGAGTGGCGGCCAACAAAGTACCCAATGACGCGAGCTTCCAAGGCATGAAGCCTCCTTTTTTCAATAGTTAAGCTGAGATCGTGCGACCGCCATCTCGGCGTTTGGTTTCAAGATGAGTACCATCGCCCCGCCCTCGATCCGGACAGTGGCGAGTTTGCCTGAGCATCACCCTGCCGTTCATCATTCAATCGTGACTGAATATGAACAGCGATCAATAGACGTCGATGTAGTCGAAAGGCGGTTTCGGCCAGTTCTCCTTGAGCGCATTGAAAATCTGCATCACCCAGACCTCGTCGCTGGCCGCGACCAATCCGACATAACCGGAGCCCTTGGCCCAGGTTTCCAGGCGAAACAGCAACCCGTCGATGTCCGTACCGCCCACAATACCCGACGAAATGTAGGCGATGCCGCCCTTGGTGACCCGCAACTGAGTGTGTTCATCGTCGCTGGCAGAGGCCAGCAACTGACGCACCGCTTCGAGGGTCAAGCCGTCAGGAGTGTTCAAATCGATCTGCACAGCACGGTCCTTGAAAATTCGTCAAAGACCAAGTGTCGCATAGCCCTCCCCTCATGCCTAAGTCGGAGTGCCAAACGCCGCGCAAAATGGTTAACTCGATACTCAGCCTTTCCGACTTCACGAGCGCCATCATGACCACCGTAAGCATCGACGCCGACATCAAAGCCAAGTGGCCACAAGGCCACAGCTCTTACAGCCCGGGTAGCCCGGAAGAGCTGGCAATCATTGGTATCGATTTGCTGGTCAAGGAACTGGGAACACAAGCCGCACAGACATTCATCAAACAGGTTCTGGAGAAGTACCCCGCCGACTATAAGGGCGCAACAGAGACCGAGTAGCGCAAAAACCCGCAGGCTGACACCTGCGGGCCTATGACTTACTTCAAACGAGACAGACGCTGGGTCAACAGGTCGAAGAAGCCCTGAGCGTCGCCGCTTTCAACCCAGAAGGCATTTTTCGGTGCCTTCAGCCCGTCATACCAGTCGACAATGGTCTGGCCGAAGGTCGGCCCTTCGCGACTATCAACCACTACGTTGACCGAACGCCCGGTGAACAGCTCCGGCTTGAGCAGGTAAGCGATGACTGTAGCGTCATGCACCGGGCCACCCGGAATGCCGTAGTGCTCCATGTCGCCTTTGACGTACTCGTTGAGAATATCGCCCACCAGCTTGCTGGCATTGTTGTTCAGTGCGGCGATCTGCTTCAGGCGCGCTTCACTGGTCAGAATCTTGTGGGTCACGTCCAGCGGCAGGTAGGTCAGCTTGACGCCACTTTTCAGCACCACTTCTGCAGCCTGAGGGTCGGCGAACAGGTTGAATTCGGCCACCGGGGTAATGTTGCCGCCATTGAAATGCGCACCGCCCATGATCACCACTTCCTTGATGCCCTGAACGATTTCAGGCTCCTGGATCAGCGCCAGCGCCAGGTTGGTCTGTGGACCGAGCATGGCGATGGTGATGCTGTGGGGTTTGGCGGTCTTCAGGGTATCGATCAGATAATTCACCGCATTGCCTTCGGCCAGGCCTTTCTTCGGTTCGTGCACCGTGACACCCGACAGGCCTTCCTTGCCGTGGATGTTCTCGGCATAAATCGGCGTGCGCATCATTGGTTTCGGCGCGCCCGCGTAAACAGGCACCTCCTCGCGCCCTGCCCACTCGCGGGCGAGACGCGCATTACGCGAAGTCTTGTCCAGACGCACGTTGCCCGCAACGGTGGTCAGCGCACGAATATTCAACTCCTCCGGCGATGCCAGGGCAAACAGCAAGGCGACCACGTCATCAGCACCCGGATCGGTGTCGATGATCAAGTCGATCTTTTCCGCCGCGTGGGCGCTTGTTGCGGTAATCAGGGACAAAAGCAGCAGACTCCGAAGCAGATGGTGCAGTTTCTGAGCATAGCGGTGCATAGCGCACTCCTTGTGCGTGGGAAGAACGGAACGTTAAAACGTTACTCCAGCCACCAGTACGATGTTGCAGTACGGCTGACATTCGCCTGTACGAATAATCGCCCGTGCTTGTCGGCTGAGCACTTTGAATTGGTCGTGACTGAGCAGTTCGCGCCGGCCCAGCGCACCTTCGGCATTCAGTTCATCCAGTGTGCTCAAGGCCGACGGTTTCTTGTCCAGAATCTCATGGGCCAGCACATGGCTTTCGACCTGCATTTCGCTCAGTACGACCTTCAAGGTACTGATGAAATCCGGAATGCCGTGAGTCAAGGCCAGGTCGATCAATTCGACGCCGGGTGGAACCGGCAGGCCGGCATCGCCGATCACCACCGTGTCGCCATGGCCCAGGGAGGCGATCAGCCGCGACAGCGCGACGTTGAGCAAAGGAGTCTTTTTCATGGTGCTTTAAAGGCCTGTACGTCGGACAAGGTGGGAATCGAAGGTTGCGCGCCAGCCCGGGTGACCGACAGCGCTGCGGCGACCTGGCCGAAACGGATCGCATCGGCCTCGCGCTTGCCGGCCGCCAACGCCGCGGCGAAACCACCGACGAACGTGTCGCCGGCTGCGGTGGTATCGACCGCCTTCACTTTCGCTGCCGGGAAATGCTCGAAGCGTTGGCCATCGGCGAACAGTGATCCTTGAGAACCCAGGGTGATGATCACTTTGCCGGCGCCCATGGCGATCAAGCGGGTGGCGGCAGTTTCGGCGGTGCTCAGGGAGTCCACCGGCAAACCGCTCAGGGCCGAGGCTTCGCTTTCGTTGGGGATCAGGTAATCGATGGCCGCATACCAATCCGCCGGCAGCGGGCGGCTGGCCGGCGCCGGATTGAGAATCACGGTTTTACCCAGCTCACGACCGCGCTTCAGAGCATGGCCGACCGTGGCATCCGGTACTTCCAGCTGACAGATGATGACATCCGCCGCTTGTAACACCGCGTCAAAACGGTCGATCACTTCGGGCGTGAGCGCACCGTTGGCACCGGCAACAATCACGATCGAGTTCTGACTGTTGTCATCGACCACGATCAACGCTACGCCACTGGAATCTTCGACCGTGCTGACCGCCTGGCAATCGATCTGCTCGGCCAACAACGCCCCGCGCAGCGCTTCGCCATAGGCGTCGTTGCCGACACAACCGACCATCGACACTTGCGCCCCCAGCCGCGCCGCAGCCACGGCCTGGTTCGCGCCCTTGCCGCCGGAAACCGTGGCAAACGATTCGCCGATCAGCGTTTCACCACCACGGGGCAGCCGTGGCGCCCGGGTTACCAGGTCCATGTTCAGGCTGCCTATTACCACTACTTTTGCTGGCATACATCACTACTCGTCAATTCTGTTTCTGCGGTGCTTTTTGGTTTTAGCGGTATTGGGCGAACACACCGGCCAGCGGCGCAGTCGATTCGCGCAGGACGATACTGGGCTTCACGATGCGCTGATCAGTCGCCAGACCCGGCGTGGCAATCCTGCGCAACAGCACTTCGGCCGCCATCTCGCCAAGCTGCAGGATCGATTGACCAACGGTGGTCAGCGCCGGATAGACGTAACGGCTCATCTGGATGTCGTCGAAGCCGATCACCGACAACTCGGTGGGCACACGAATATTGCGCTCGGCAGCGGCGCGCAACACACCGATGCCAATCATGTCGTTACCGGCGAAGATCGCGCTAGGCGGGTTGTTTTCCAGCAGTATCGCGGCGGCGTTGTAACCACCAGTGCTGGTGAAGTCGCTTTCCAGCATGCGCTCGCGCGGCACTTCGACGCCTGCCTCTTTCAAGGCGCGGCAATAACCGGCCAGACGCATCTGCGCCACGCTGGTACTCGCCGGCCCGCCAATCGTGGCGATGTCCCGATGCCCCAGATCCAGCAGGTGCCGGGTCGCCAGGTAGGCACCGTATTCATGATCGATGCGCACCAGATCGGCATCGAGACCTTCGAGCCCACGGTCGACGATTACCATCGGCGTACGCACACCCGCCAGACCTTCGGCCAGACCGCTATCACCCCCGGCTGAGGCAACGATCAGGCCGTCAATGCGTTTTTCCAGCAACACGCGAAGGTAACTGCGTTGCTTTCCCGGGTTGTCGTCGGAGTTGCAGAGGATGACGCAATAGCCGTTGCGCTCGCAGTAATCCTCGATGCCACGGGCCAATTCAGCGAAGTACGGGTTGAGGCTGTTGGGCACCAGCAGGCCGATGGTCGCGGTGGTTTTCGCTTTCAACGACCGGGCCACGGCACTGGGCACGTAGTCGAGGCTTTTGATCGCCGCCTCGACCTTGACCCGTACTTCCTCACTGACCGGCCGCGTCTTGTTCACCACATGGGAAACCGTGGTGTAGGAGATGCCCGCGAGTGCCGCTACATCCTTGATTGTTGCCATGACTCAGGTCCGCCGGCTTGCGCGCTGACTGCGATAAGTATCAAGCACCACCGCCACCACGATCACCGCACCGGTGATGATGCGTTTGGTGGGTTCGGTCGCGCCGATCTGCGCCAGACCGGCCGCCAGTACCGAGATAATAAGGACGCCAAAGAATGTACTGATGACCGAGCCGCGCCCGCCCATCAGGCTGGTGCCGCCGATCACGACCGCGGCGATCACCTGCAGCTCCAGACCGGAGCCGGCGTTCGGGTCCGCCGCTTCCAGGCGAGAAATCTGAAACAACGCGGCGATACCGGCCAGCAGCCCCATCAGACTGAAGACCAGGATCTTGTAAGGTTTCGGATTGATCCCCGCCAGACGCACCGCCTCTTCGTTGGTGCCGATGCCGATCAGGTAACGACCGAACACCGTACGCGTCAGCACAGCCTGGGCGATGAAGATAATCAGCAAGGCAATGATGAACGACGGCGAGATGCCGAAGGCGATCGGGTTGGACAGCCAGGCGAAGGCATCACCGATGTAGGCGGTGCGCGAACCGGTCATTTGGTACGCCAGGCCCCGCGCCATTTCCAGCACACCGAGGGACACGATGAACGACGGAATCCGCCAGGCCACGGTGATCGAGCCGGTGATGGTCCCGGCCAATGCCGCCACCGCCATGCCGAGCAAGGCCGCAGGCAAGACGCTCCAGCCCCAACCGAGAATCGCCACGCTGACCGCCGAGGCCGCGAGCGCCAGTACCGACCCCACCGACAAGTCGATACCGCCGATGATCAATACGAAGGTCATGCCGACCGCCAGTACCATCAAATCGGGAATCTGGTTGGCCAGAGTGCTGAAGGTGTCGTAAGACAGGAAATGGCTGCTCAGGACCGAGAACAGCGCGACCATCGCCAGCAAGGCACCGGCCAGGCCCAGATATGTGCCGAGTCCGTAAAAATTGCCACTACGTTTGCCGGCCAAAGATGCAGTATTCATGGAAGATCCCTAGGCGCTGCTTCGTTGAGCAACGCATCACGTTTTTGGTAGCCGGCGAAAGCGGCGGCAAGCAAATCATCCTGGGTCCAGCTGTCACGCTCGAAGGTGTCAATCAGACGCCCTGCGGACAGCACACCGATGCGATCGCAGATCAGCATCAGTTCGCGCAGGTCGCTGGACACCACTACCAGCGCTTTGCCCTGACGGGTCAACTCACCGAGTAATGCGTAGATATCGAACTTGGCGCCGACGTCGATGCCACGGGTCGGCTCGTCGAACAGCATCACCGTGCAGTCGCGCTCGAGCCAGCGGCCGATCACGACTTTCTGCTGATTACCGCCGGACAGTTCCGATACCAGTTGCGTCGGGCTGGAACTGCGAATGCGCATGGCGTTGATCTGACGCTGGGCCAGAGACATCTCGTCACCGTTGTTGACGAAGCCGCCGCTGGAAATCACCGGCATATTGCCCAAGGCAATGTTGGCGCTGATCGATTGTGTCAGCAGCAGGCCTTCGCCTTTGCGGTCTTCGGTGATCAGGGCGATGCCGTGACCAACCGCGTCGGCCGGCGAACGAATATTCACCACCTGGGCCGACGCGCCCAGCGCGACGGTGCCGCTGTCGGCTGTATCGGCGCCGAAGATCAAGCGCAGCAACTCGGTGCGCCCTGCCCCGATCAAACCGGAAATCCCGAAAATCTCGCCGGCGCGCACTTCGAAAGACACGTCGCGGACCTTGTCAGAACGGGTCAGCCCTTTGACCGTCAAAGCCGGCGCGCCGATCTTGCGCGGCCCCATGTCGATGTGCTCGCCCAATTCACGGCCGACCATCAAGGTGACCAGTTGCTCGCTGTTGTAATTGGCCATCGGCTCGACGCAGACCAGGTTGCCGTCGCGCAATACCGCGATGCGCTGGGCCACCCTTGCCAGTTCTTCGAGGCGGTGGGAAATGTAGATGATCGACACACCACGAGCCTGCAGGCGAGTGATCTGCTCGAACAGCATTTCGACTTCACGGGCCGTGAGCATTGCTGTCGGCTCGTCGAGAATCAGTACGTGGCAATCGCCGATCAGGTTGCGAGCGATCTCGACCATTTGCTGATGACCAATACCTAGCTCACCAACCAAAGTATCTGGATCGATGGCGTCCAAGCCGACCTGGGCCATGGCCTCGATCGCCGCCTTGCGCAATTGCTTGCGGCTGATCCAGCCACCGTGACTGGGCAGGTTGTCGAGAAACAGGTTTTCCGCCACCGACAACGTCGGCAACAGATTGAGTTCTTGCATGACCATACGGATGCCCAGCTCTTCGGCCTGGCTCCGGCTGCCTGGACGGTAATCCTGCCCCTGGAATTGCATCTGGCCGGTGGTCGGCGTGACCAGTCCGCCAATGATTTTCGACAGCGTGCTTTTGCCGGCACCATTCTCACCGGTCAGCGCCAGCACTTCACCGCGCATCAGCGTCAGGTCGATACCGGTGAGGACAGGTTGGGCATAGGTTTTACCGATACCGCTGACCGAGAGGACAGCGTTCGGGGCGCAAACGGACATAAAAACTCTCCATGTGCTCGCCCCAAGAGGCGAGCACCGTTGTGTCGCCAGAAAGACTACTTGGTAACCAGCTCTACCGGAGTTTCGATGACGCCGTTGGCGCCGCTATCGACTGTCTCGCCCTTGATGATTTTCAGCGCAGTCTCAATGCCGAACACCGCTTGCCGGGCAGCAAACTGGTCGGCGGTGGCCAGGACGCGGCCATCCTTGAGCATTGGCTTGATGGCGTTGATGTTGTCATAACCAACCACCTGCACCTTGCCGGCCTTGCCCGCCGCGCGCACGGCAGATACCGCGCCGACCGCCATACTGTCGTTGCCGGCCAGCAGGGCCTTGATGTTCGGGTATTCGCTGAGCATCGACGAGGCAACCTTGCCGCCCTTGTCGATTTCCCAATCGCCGGACTGCAGGGACACGACTTTGATCTGCGCCGCCTCCATCGCATCCTTGAAGCCAGCCGTACGCTGCTGGGCGTTGGTGGTGGTGGAAACGCCTTCGATGATGCCGACTTCGTCACCAGCCTTCAGCTGTTTGGCCAGGTACTCACCCACCAGACGCGCGCCTTTGCGGTTGTCCGGGCCTACGAACGGAACGGTGATGTTTTTGCTTTTGACCACGGCCGGGTCCAGCTGATTATCGATGTTGATCACGGTGATGCCGGCATCGACTGCCTTCTTGATGACCGGGACCATGGCCTTGGAGTCTGCCGGAGCGATGACCAATGCGTTGACTTTGGACAAAATCATTTGCTCGACGATGCGCGTCTGGCCGGCCGTGTCCGTCTCGTCCTTGATGCCGTTGGAGATCAGCTCGAAGTCGCCGGAGTGGTCTTTCTGGTAAGCCTTGGCGCCGTCTTCCATGGTCAGGAAGAATTCGTTGGCCAGGGATTTCATGACCAATGCGACTTTAGGTTTTTCAGGGGTTTCGGCGAAAGCCGAAGAGACTGGCAACGCGGCGGATGCGGCAGCCAGCATTGCGACAGCGAGAAGACGTCCAGCGAATGGCAGCTTCATGGGTTCACTCCGATCTTATGATTATTCTGAGCAATGCTTGCGCTGGACTCTGCCCTTACGGGATCAAGCCATCAAGGGCGACCGCGCAAACGTTTGCGTAGACCGAACTATGCGAACCCTATCGAGATTTGTCAACGACCCGTTCTGTGTCTCGGTTGGCAAAAGCCAACCCTTTTACATCACGCTGTGGTGCTGACCAGACTGCCACTGCTGGAACCCTTGGCCAGCTCTTTGACCAGATTGCCTGTCACTTGCGCGAGCGCACCGCTGGTATCGGCGATTTGCCCCTGAATCGACATGACCGCGGTGGCTTTGGCTTCCGGGGTCGGATAATTCGCTGCCTGAGCGGCCGCCAGTTGTTGCTGCTGTTCGCGCAGTTGCTGCTGAAGTTCCTGCATGCGTTTGAGCAGTACCTGCACCGCAATACTTTGATTGCTGCTTTTTTCGGATTTGCTTTCGCCCTGAGTCTGCGCACCGCCACCGGTTCTGACTTGGTTGTCACTACCCGCCTCTTCACCCAGCGCTTGGGCTGAGGCGTCGGACGTCGCTTCACTCAAGGCGTTGATGGTCGCCGGGGACTTGCCCGCGATAGTGATGGCACCTGCATTTGGAAAACCGACAGTAAACGACATATGAACTCCTGGAAAAGATCCCTTTAAAGGAGCATCGACCTGCACGGGGGTTTCTTTAGCACTGATTTCCGATTTTGCAAGTCGACTGTCTCAATGAGGGTCGGAGAGCCGAACGTAAAAGCTACACATGTTCGGAAACCCGGACACCCAAGTGTGAATACTTTTCCAGACGTTTCAATAACTCATATAAAAATCATATGGTTAAAAGATCTTATTGTTGAATATCAGGCTGGTACAGATCCTGCTCTTCTCCTACACCCCCGGCGTTCAGATCTGCTTGGGGGCGTGTCTAGATGAACCTGCATCCGCAACGTTTCACTACGAGAGAAAACAATAATGAAATCTGCCTTCAACACTTTTATTCCGGGCGCTTTGGCCCTGCTATTGCTTCTGCCCACCGCCCTTCAGGCAAAAGAAGTCGAAACCCAACAGAAATTGGCAAACGTGGTGATCCTGGCCACTGGCGGCACCATTGCCGGCGCGGGAGCCAGTGCCGCGAATAGCGCCACCTATCAAGCGGCGAAAGTCGGTATCGAACAGCTGATCGCAGGGGTTCCGGAACTAAGCCAATTGGCCAACGTTCGCGGCGAACAGGTCATGCAGATCGCATCCGAAAGCATCACCAACGACAACCTGCTGCAACTGGGCCGTCGCGTGGCTGAACTGGCCGACAGCAAAGACGTCGATGGCATTGTCATCACCCACGGCACCGACACGCTGGAAGAAACCGCTTACTTCCTCAATCTGGTGGAAAAAACCGACAAGCCGATCATCGTCGTAGGCTCCATGCGCCCTGGCACCGCCATGTCGGCCGACGGCATGCTGAACCTGTACAACGCCGTCGCCGTGGCCAGCAGCAAAGACGCGCGCGGCAAAGGCGTACTGGTGACCATGAACGATGAAATCCAGTCGGGTCGCGATGTCAGCAAAATGATCAACATCAAGACCGAGGCGTTCAAAAGTGCCTGGGGCCCACTGGGCATGGTGGTCGAAGGCAAATCCTACTGGTTCCGCTTGCCAGCCAAGCGCCACACCATGGATTCGGAATTCGACATCAAAACCATCAAGAGCCTGGCTGACGTCGAAATCGCCTATTCCTATGGCAACGTCAGCGACACCGCCTACAAAGCCCTGGCTCAATCGGGCGCCAAAGCCATCATCCACGCCGGTACCGGCAATGGCTCGGTCTCGTCCCGCGTGGTTCCCGCCCTGCAAGCCCTGCGCAAGGACGGCGTACAAATCATTCGTTCTTCCCACGTCAACGCCGGTGGTTTCGTGCTGCGTAACGCCGAACAGCCTGACGACAAGTACGACTGGGTTGTGGCTAACGACCTGAACCCGCAAAAAGCCCGCATCCTGGCCATGGTCGCGCTGACCAAGACCAACGACAGCAAAGAGCTGCAACGGATGTTCTGGGAATACTGATCCACCCTCGCCCGACCTGTTCTGGTCGGGCATCGCTGCCACCACTCGCCAGCCTTGGTGAGTGGTTCACGACCTATTCCGATAAAAAATTTCCCATCGTCCTACACCAAACGGAAAAAACTACTGTCAGAGGATTTTCTTGAATTTTAAGCAGTTGCGAAAATGCTTACAGTTAAATACTGTATGCCCGTACAGCTTAATAAGGATAATTCCGTGGCCACTACCTCTGTCTCTCCTGATACCTATGAACGCCTGGGTATGCGCATTCAGAAAATCATCAATTCCCCCACAGCCCAAAAAGCCAAAGCGGCACTGATCTTCCGTCTTCCAGATGAACCGGTGGATGAGTGGGAACGCTTGCTCGAAGAAATCGACGAGAACGATAACGTCACCCTCGCCCATCGCGACGATGGCGGTGTGCAGATTTTCTGGGTTGTGCCAAAGGAAGACTGAGTCAATGAGTGTCCGCTGGTTTGCTTTACTGCTGCTGCTCATCACCCTCGGCGCCCAGGCTGGCGCCCCACGCACCTTCAACGAAGCAAAGAAAGTCGCGTGGAAGTTGTACGCCCCGCAATCCACCGAGTTTTATTGCGGCTGCAAATACACCGGCAACCGCGTGGACTTGGCCGCCTGCGGCTATGTGCCGCGCAAAAACGCCAAACGCGCCTCGCGCATCGAGTGGGAGCACATTGTCCCGGCCTGGCAGATCGGCCATCTGCGCGAATGCTGGCAACAAGGCGGTCGCAAGAACTGCACACGGTACGACCCGACCTATCAGAAAGCCGAGGCCGATCTGCACAATCTGGTGCCGAGCATCGGCGAAGTGAATGGCGATCGCAGCAACTTCAGCTTCGGCTGGTTGCCCGTGCAAACCGGTCAATACGGTTCGTGCCTGACACAGGTCGACTTCAAGGCGAAGAAGGTCATGCCCCGCCCTTCCATTCGCGGCATGATCGCCCGGACTTATTTCTACATGAGTAAGCAATACGGCTTGCGCCTGTCAAAACAGGATCGGCAACTGTATGAAGCCTGGAATAAAACCTATCCGGTACAAACCTGGGAACGTCAACGCAATCAGAGCGTTGCGTGCGTGATGGGGCGCGGCAACGAGTTTGTCGGCCCGGTGGACATGAAAACCTGCGGCTGACCGGCCGCTGAAAACACAAAGGCCTGGGGCGTTACACCCCAGGCCTTTGTTCGTTTCTAAACGCCGTTTTTTGTTTATTGAGCCGTCGGATGTTCGACCACCAGCGACTCGATATTCCTTTTCTTTGCCCGGGTGAGCGCTGCCGTCACCTCAGCTTGCTTGGCTTCTGCCTCGGTTTTCGAATTAAACGGCCCTATCAGGATCCGAACCTTTCCATTCTCCCTGATGACGCTGGAAACGAAGCTATGCTCAATCAGCCAGCCGCTCAGGTCGCTGACCGCCTGGGGGGTTTCGCCGCGCACCTCGACGTCCCATTGCGGACCGGTTGTCGCCGCGGGTGCGGAAGCGACTGTCGGTTGCGGCTTTTGCGCGTTAACCCCCTTACCCTCATCGCACCCGGCCAACGTCAATACTGCGATTACCAAGGCCACTTTGCGCACAACGCTTCCCTCTGAATGCTGAAAGCAGCGATTTTAACACTCATGGATCCTGCTCGAGCGCCGCAAAATGGGCGCAAAACAACGAGAATGATGGTTGCGGCCTCTGTATAGTTACGCCTTGGGAATTAATGCAGCATCTGCGCGTCAGAAAGAGGCACCCAAACTGCGAGACTTCGCACTAATCTATACCTATACCGACCTCTGCACTGTCCGAATCAGGTGCCCTACAAAGCAATCAAGGAGAAAACCATGCTGATACTCACCCGCAAAGTCGGTGAAAGCATAAACATCGGTGACAACATTACGATCACCATTCTGGGCGTTAGCGGCCAGCAAGTCCGGATTGGCATCAACGCCCCGAAAGACGTTGCGGTGCATCGCGAAGAAATCTATCAACGCATTCAGGCCGGCCTGACCGCCCCAGACAAACCGCAAACACCCTGAATCCTGCTGTGGTCAGTAGCCAGCCCATTCTGCCTCGAATAACGGCTGGCTAAAGATTCAAGCACCGCATCGCTCTCCGCCCAGCCTCTCTTTGCTATGCCTTCGCAACGTGGAGCCGATACTAGCGCCCTCGCCTCATGCCTGACTGTCAGACGTTTCGGATTTGCTGCGAGAAAGGGCTTCCTCCTTCCCGGCTAGCCAAACGCGACCCCACGCGCCATGCCCGTGGCGGCCACAACCATCAGCACCAGCAGCAGCGCCTCGATATGACTGATACGAGCAAATAGCGTTGCGCGCCCGGTATCGATCGCCGCCCCACGACCCAACGCAATCCGCCATTTGATCAGCGCCACCATCGGTGCAATTTCAAGCAGCAGGATAAGGACGAAGAGCGTCATTTTGAGGTGAAACAGCGGCTGGTGAAGGTAGTAATCAGTGCCTTTTTCATACCCACCAAAAGCTCGCATCCCTCCCGTGACCAAGAGAATGACTGCAGAGATCCCCCACAGATTATCCGCCACCAGAACGCTGCGCGCCTCCCCCGTCCCGGCAATCAGACGACGTAAAGCCGTACCGCGGGTCAGTACCGCCCAGAAGCCTAGCGCAAAGGCCAAGAGGTGAATCGCCGCCAGAAACCAGTGAGCCAGCATCGACATACTCCTTACAGACGAAGTTGAAACAGCCCTACAGTAGTAGTTCATCGGCGGGGATTTGCCCACGCACGCGGCTCCGCTGATTATCCGCAATCACCACCGCCAGGGTGATCAGTATGCCGGAGGCTTCAACGCCAGACAGAATTGGCAAATAGCGGGCACAAAAAAGCCGGGCTCCTGATGGATACCCGGCTTTGAGAACCTGGACTTAATCCGTTCTTTTTGAAGTCGAAGTGCGAGCGTTGCTTAGTCCTTTAGCATTGTGATCGCCAGGCGTAGAGGCCGAAATGGCAGAAGCCTTCGTTACTCCTCGCGTATCCCGGGAATTCGCAATGCCCGAAGTCACCGAACCATGGCCGCTATCACCATTACGATCATTACCGTAGTGGTTGCCACTGAGACCACGGTCGCGTACAGCTTTGCCTGCGTGATCACTGCTCAAGCCATTGCCGTGGCCATTGCTGACGCCGCCGGAATGGCCGGAACCACCGTGGCCACTGCCATTACCGCCACCATTGCCACCACCGTTACCACCACCATTGCCGCCGCCGTTACCACCACCACCACCACCACCACCACCATCCTTCGCATAGGCGGAACTCATGATGGACAGGTCAGCGGGCAATAAGGGGGCGGCTGCGAGCATCATCACGCATGACATGACGGCTGCAAAACTCTTGTTTTTTAATAACATGGGGAGATTCCGTGTGGTTGATATTGCACGGAGTAATTGACTGTTTCGGCGGCACACAGTTCAAAGGTCAACGACCAACGGCAGGCAATGTGCAGTTATCGAACAATGCACATTGCTTCCCGTGATTTACAGGTCGTTATGCTGCGAGGACACGATTGAATTGGTCAGTTTCATTATCAATCGAATGCGCCATTGAGAACCTCGTAGATAATCCCGGTAGCGATCGCCACCAATATCAAGTCAGTGCCAGCCTGCCGCCACTCGTAGCCATCGTAATGCGGAAGCCTGCCGAGCAATCGGCCATCGAGTTTTTTGGCGATCCCCGGCGGTAGCGGTTTTCCACGGGCGAGGTTTTTTTGAATGCCGGGTGGCAAGGCGGGCCCGGGGCTCCAGTAGTCGCGATAACCACCCAGGATACCGAGGACACTTCCGTGGTTGATGCTCGGGCCGTGACTCCAATCGTCCCCCCCTGAACCTTTGCCTTTGTTTCCATGGCTGGCGTTGCCATGGTCCTGGATGTTTTGTGGATTTCCCTTGCCGCTTCCCTGGCCCTTCCCGTTTCCCGGGTCGGCCAATGCAGTCATTGAACCGGACGCCAAGGCAAGACACGTCATAGCGGCAATCAACGAGCGAGATCTAAACATATCCGTTCTCTCAGAAAGGGGATGCCCCCTGCAATGTAGACGGTTATGGCTGTGTTAGTTCAGAAACTCTGTTCGCTGAAGGTGGCGACAGGCCAGACGGGAAAAACCGAACGATTGGAGAGCAAAGCTGGCCCAGTCAGTTGATAACCGGGAAAAGAAAATCGAGCACCTGGAGGTGGGCGCCGAGTTGGCGTTTTAAGTGGGGTTTTGCAAAAGTTTTGCAAATCGCAGTGTCTAGTCCTGAAATAGGTTTACACCTGTTTCACCCTAACGCCCGATGCACCGCATCGGGCGTTTTGTATTTCAAAGACAGGTGCGGACGC
>NZ_JBNNVP010000068.1:0-18902 GCF_050280605.1 Pseudomonas sp. NPDC089918
TTCCAGGGCATGGTCAGGCACCTCCTGACCGTATTTCATACCTGTAAACGATGTCTCCGGTTTAAAACGTAAAGGATGTCTCCGGTTTCTACCCGAGCAAGCCCGCTCCCACAGGGTTTTCAGTTGATCACAAATTTTGTGTACACCTGAAAATCCTGTGGGAGCGGGCTTGCCCGCGATGGCGTTTTATCAGGCAACCCGATTCAAATCGTTATGCCGCGTTTCCTTCAGGCACAGCACAGCAATCAGACTGAGTACTGCCGCCCCCGACACATACCCGCCGACATAACTCAAACCGCCCATCGCCACTAGTTTTTGCGCAAAGAACGGCGCCGCTGAGGCTCCGACAATGCCGCCCAGATTGTAGGCCGCCGACGCGCCGGTATAGCGCACGTGGGTCGGGAACAGCTCCGGCAGCAGCGCGCCCATCGGCGCAAACGTCACGCCCATCAGAAACAGTTCGATGCACAGGAACAGCGCCACACCCCAGGTCGAGCCTTGGGTCAGCAGCGGTTCCATCAGGAATCCGGACAGAATCGCCAGCACGCCGCCGATGATCAGCACCGGTTTGCGCCCGAAACGATCACTGGCCCAGGCCGACAGCGGTGTCGCGGCCGCCATGAACAGCACCGCGAAACACAGCAGGCCGAGGAAGGTTTCGCGGGTGTAGCCGAGCGTCGAAACACCATAGCTCAGCGAAAACACTGTCGAGATGTAGAACAGCGCGTAACACACCACCATCGAGCCGGCACCCAGCAGCATCGGCGCCCAGTATTGGCTGAACAGCTCGACCAGCGGGATCTTCACCCGTTCCTGACGAGCCATGGCATTGGCGAATACCGGGGTTTCGTGGAGCTTGAGGCGTACATACAGGCCCACCATCACCAGCGCGGCACTGAGCAGGAACGGAATCCGCCAGCCCCACGAACGGAACTGCTCGTCGTTGAGGCTCATGGCCAGGGTCAGGAACAGGCCGTTGGCCGCCAGAAATCCGATCGATGGGCCGAGTTGCGGAAACATGCCGTACCAGGCGCGCTTGCCTTTGGGCGCGTTCTCCGTGGCCAGCAATGCGGCACCGCCCCATTCACCGCCCAGCCCCAGGCCTTGGCCGAAGCGCAGCACGCAAAGCAGGATGGGCGCCCAGGCGCCAATGCTGTCGTAACCCGGCAGCACGCCGATCAACGTGGTGCACACGCCCATCAGCAGCAGGGAGGCGACCAGTGTCGATTTACGCCCGATGCGGTCACCGAAGTGGCCGAACAGCGCCGAACCCAGTGGTCGCGCAAGGAAGGCGATACCGAAGGTGAGGAACGCCGACAGCATTTGGGCGGTACCGGAGGTCTGCGGAAAGAACACCGGACCGATCACCAGCGCTGCCGCAGTGGCATAGACGTAGAAGTCGTAGAACTCGATGGCCGTGCCGATGAAACTCGCGGTGGCTACTCGGGTGGCGGAGTTGGTTGGTTGGACAGGCGTGGTGTCGCTGAACGTTGTGCTGGTCGTCATGCGGTAATCCCTGACAGTCATGGGCCCCAGTGGAGCGAATTATTATGGTCGAATACCCAGGGATGTGGGTTTAACGCAGAGTGCGGGTAGCACGGGGTATGGCGGGGCTGGGTAAGCGGCTCGATTATAGGAAGGCGGCTAATGATTCAACAAGCGGCTTGGAGGATGCGATGGCTTTTGTGGCGAGGTAGCTTGCTCCCGCTCGGGCGCGTAGCGGCCGCAAACGGCTGAATGCATTCTTTCAGGCTAATCGCGCTGTCTGTGATCGGGCCTGCTTCGCAGTCCAGCGGGAGCAAGCTCCCTCGCCACAGGCAAGCCCCTAGCTACGGGGGGGGCTGTCAGATTTTGGAAAGGGCAGGCACTGAACTGGTATGCCAAATCAACACGCGCGTGACGCGATTGTCTTCCGTCTCCAGAATCTCCAGCCGATAACGCCCGATCTTCAGGCAAACCGCACTCTCCGGAATCGTTTCCAGCGCCTCGGTCACCAACCCGTTGAGGGTTTTCGGACCATCACTGGGCAGATGCCAGCCAAGGCTCTTGTTCAATTCACGAATCGACGCCGCGCCCTCGATGACCAAACGCCCATCGGCCTGCGGATGGATGTGCGGATTATCCAGGCTGTGCTGGCTTTCGAATTCACCGACGATTTCTTCGAGAATGTCTTCCAGGGTCACGATGCCCAGCACTTCGCCGTACTCGTCGACCACCATGCCCAAACGCCGCTGCTGCTTGTGAAAGTTTAGCAATTGCAGTTGCAGCGGGGTGCTTTCCGGTACGAAGTACGGTTCGTGACTGGCGGCCAGCAACGCTTCCCGGGTCAGGCTTGAATCCGGTAGTAAATGACGGATCTGTCGGGTGTTGAGCACCGCTTCGACCTGATTGATGTCGCTGTGAAATACCGGCAGGCGAGTGCGTCTGTTATGGCGCAGTTGTTCGATGATTTCTTCGAGGGAATCGTCCAGATTGATTCCGTCGACGTCACTGCGCGGCACCAGAATATCGTTGACCGTGATGTTATCCAGCGCATGGATACCTGACAGCGAATGCGGGCGACTGGCGGCGTGTTCGTGATCGTCATGCCGATCTGCTGGCGCCTCGTCTTCGCTTTGTTGCACCACATTGATTTTGCGGGCGAATGGTCGCATCAGCAGTTGGCTGATGGCATTGAGCAGCCAGGCAGCCGGGTAGACGATCTTCAAGGGTATGCCGAGCAGTGTGTTGCCCAGGCTCAGGACGGCATCGGGATAGCGCACGGCAAGGGTGCGCGGCAGGTAGTCGGCGAACACCAGCAGCACCGCACTGGCACCGAGGCAGGCAATCCATACACCGTTTTGCGCCCAGGTGAAAATCGCCAGCAAGGTGCTGATGACCACTACCAGCGCGCGGCACAGTGTGTTGCAGAGGATCAGGCTGTTGAGCGGGAAACTCAGCTTCGCCACGGGTTTGTCGCTCGAACGCGAGGCCGTGCGCTGGGCCAGCAGCTGCTGTTGTGCAATTTCGATGGCGGTAAACAGCCCCGACCATAAAATCAGCAGGGCCAGCACCGCGAGCATCGGCCCTATGGGCAAGTCGTCCATTAATGCCGCCCGTCAGATATGCAGAATGTATTCGCGGACCAGCTTGCTGCCGAAGTACGCCAGCATCAGCAGGCAAAAACCGGCAAGGGTCCAGCGGATGGCTTTGTGTCCGCGCCAGCCGAGGCGGTTACGTCCCCAAAGCAGCACGCTGAACACGATCCAGGCCAGGCACGCCAGCAAGGTTTTATGCACCAGGTGCTGGGCGAACAGGTTCTCGACGAACAGCCAGCCGGAGATCAGCGACAACGAAAGCAGGCTCCAGCCGGCCCACAGGAAACCAAACAGCAGGCTTTCCATGGTTTGCAGCGGCGGGAAGTTCTTGATCAGCCCGGATGGATGCTTGTGTTTGAGCTGATGGTCCTGAACCAGCAGCAGCAAAGACTGGAACACGGCAATGGTGAACATGCCGTAAGCGAGGATCGACAAGAGGATGTGGGCGAGGATGCCTGGCGCTTCGTCAATGATCTGCACCGTACCGGCGGGGGCGAACTGTGCCAGCACCACGGTGGCGGCGCCCAGCGGGAACAGCAATAGCAGCAGGTTTTCCACCGGAATCCGCGAACAGGCCAGCAGGGTCAGGGCGATGACCGCTGCGGCAATCAGGCTGGCGGCGCTGAAAAAGTCCAGGGCCAGGCCGATCGGTGTCAGCAGATAGGTGATCAGGCTGACGCTGTGAGCCAGCACGGCCAGCACACCGAGCGTGACCAGCAGGCGCTTGTTCGCCTTGGCGCCGGTGGCCAGACGAGTGCCTTGATAGAGGGTCGCAGCGGCATATAAGCAGGCGGCGGCGAGGGTGGTAAGCAAACTGGGTGACAAGGGGAGCATAAATCCTGTTAGGCAAGCCCGAAAGGCGCTGAGTTTGGCATAGAACCCCCATAGCACGAAAGACCATGCAACCTGACGGCGAGGTGTCCGCCAGACGCAGTCTTCGCTATAATCCGCGACCTGCCCACGCCGCAGGCTCGCCGAGCACATGTTTATTCCGGTCTGGGCCGCCATTATCCCGGTCTACACAGGGCCTGAAAGGATCGCGCAATGTTTGAAAACTTAACCGACCGTCTCTCGCAGACGCTGCGCCATGTCACCGGCAAAGCCAAACTGACCGAAGACAACATCAAAGACACCCTGCGCGAAGTGCGCATGGCGCTGCTCGAAGCCGACGTCGCCTTGCCGGTGGTCAAAGACTTCGTCAATTCGGTCAAGGAACGCGCTGTCGGCACCGAGGTGTCACGCAGCCTGACGCCGGGCCAGGCCTTCGTGAAAATCGTCCAGGCCGAACTCGAAAGCCTGATGGGCGCGGCCAACGAAGACCTGAACCTGAGCGCCGTTCCTCCTGCCGTCGTGTTGATGGCCGGTCTGCAGGGGGCGGGTAAAACCACCACCGCCGGCAAACTGGCGCGCTTCCTTAAAGAGCGCAAGAAGAAGTCGGTCATGGTTGTGTCCGCGGACGTTTACCGTCCGGCGGCGATCAAGCAGCTTGAAATGCTCGCGGGTGAAGTTGGCGTTACCTTCTTCCCGTCCGACCTGAGCCAGAAGCCGGTCGACATCGCGCAAGCTGCAATTAAAGAAGCAAAACTGAAATTCATTGACGTGGTTATCGTCGATACCGCCGGTCGTCTGCACATCGACGAAGAGATGATGGGCGAGATCAAGGCGCTGCATGCCGCGATCAACCCGGTTGAAACCCTGTTCGTGGTCGATGCCATGACCGGCCAGGACGCCGCCAACACGGCGAAGGCTTTCGGCGATGCGCTGCCGCTGACCGGTGTGATCCTGACCAAGGTCGACGGCGATGCCCGTGGCGGTGCCGCGTTGTCGGTACGTGCCATCACCGGCAAGCCGATCAAGTTCATCGGTATGGGCGAGAAGAGCGAAGCGCTCGAGCCGTTCCACCCTGAGCGTATTGCTTCGCGCATCCTCGGCATGGGCGACGTGCTCAGCCTGATCGAGCAGGCCGAACAGACCCTCGACAAAGACAAGGCCGATAAACTGGCCAAGAAGCTGAAGAAGGGCAAGGGCTTCGACCTCGAAGACTTCCGCGATCAGCTTCAACAGATGAAAAACATGGGCGGCCTCGGCGGCCTCATGGACAAACTGCCGAACATGGGCGGCGTGAATCTGGCGCAAATGGGCAACGCCCAGGGCGCGGCAGAGAAACAGTTCAAGCAGATGGAAGCCATCATCAACTCCATGACCCCGGCCGAGCGCCGCGACCCTGAGCTGATCAGCGGTTCGCGCAAGCGCCGGATAGCCATGGGTTCCGGCACTCAGGTGCAGGACATCGGTCGCTTGATCAAGCAGCACAAGCAGATGCAGAAGATGATGAAGAAATTCTCCGCAAAAGGCGGAATGGCCAAAATGATGCGCGGCATGGGCGGTATGTTGCCCGGCGGCGGCATGCCGAAAATGTAAAAGATTCGCGCCGGCAGTCATGTCGGCGCTGCCCACATGGAAGTGGGATCTCCAGCAAACCCGCACTTGGCGGGAGCTGACTGGCCGTTTTCAACGACGGCTCTATAGCAAATCTGGATGGCGACCGATAGGCCGCCGGAAAAAGACATTTGCAAAAGTCCGGATATTCCTTAGAATATGCGGCCTTTCGGGCACCTATGCCCGCTGTGCCTTTAGATTTGCAGCACCGACTACAGGAACGATGTTCACATGCTAACAATCCGTCTTGCCCTTGGCGGCTCCAAAAAGCGCCCGTTTTACCACTTGACCGTAACCGACAGCCGCAACCCGCGCGACGGTTCGCACAAGGAACAGGTTGGTTTCTTCAACCCTGTTGCTCGTGGTCAAGAAGTTCGTCTGTCCGTGAACCAAGAGCGCGTAGCCTACTGGCTGAGCGTTGGTGCACAACCTTCTGAGCGCGTTGCTCAGTTGTTGAAGGAATCTGCTAAGGCTGCGGCCTGAGCAATATGAACGCGACGCCAGCTGTTGCTGATGATTTGATCGTTATTGGCAAAATTTATTCTGTTCATGGCGTTCGCGGCGAAGTGAAGGTGTATTCCTTTACTGATCCGACTGAAAACCTGTTGCAGTACAAAACCTGGACGCTCAAGCGCGAAGGCAATGTGAAGCAGGTTGAGCTGGTCAGCGGACGTGGGAGCGACAAGTTCCTGGTCGCAAAGCTCAAGGGTCTTGATGATCGTGAAGAAGCGCGTCTTCTGGCTGGTTATGAGATCTGTGTGCCGCGCAACCTGTTCCCTGAATTGACCGACGGCGAGTACTACTGGTACCAGCTGGAAGGTCTGAAGGTTATTGATCAACTCGGGCAACTGCTCGGGAAAATCGATCATCTTCTGGAAACCGGCGCCAATGATGTAATGGTGGTCAAGCCTTGCGCTGGTAGCCTGGATGATCGCGAACGCCTGTTGCCCTATACGGAGCAATGCGTGTTGGCTGTCGACCTTGCCGCAGGCGAGATGAAGGTGGAATGGGATGCGGACTTCTAAACGTGGCTAACCTGCGCGTAGAAGTGATCAGTTTGTTTCCCGAGATGTTCTCCGCCATCAGCGAGTACGGCATCACCAGTCGGGCGGTGAAACAGGGGCTGTTGCAGCTCACCTGTTGGAATCCGCGAGACTACACGACGGATCGACATCACACGGTGGATGATCGCCCATTTGGCGGTGGTCCGGGCATGGTGATGAAGATCAAGCCCCTGGAAGATGCTCTGGTTCAGGCCAAGGCAGCAGCCGGGGAGGCGGCGAAGGTAATTTACCTGTCCCCCCAAGGCCGTCAACTGACTCAGTCGGCGGTACGCGAGTTGGCGAATCTGGATGCATTGATCCTGATTGCCGGCCGCTATGAAGGCATTGACGAGCGTTTTATAGATGCTCATGTCGATGAAGAGTGGTCGATTGGCGACTATGTACTGTCTGGCGGCGAGCTGCCGGCGATGGTCCTGATCGATGCGGTTACACGACTGCTGCCTGGAGCTTTAGGGCATGCGGACTCCGCCGAGGAAGATTCCTTTACGGATGGTTTGCTGGATTGCCCGCACTACACCCGACCGGAGGTGTATGCGGATCAGCGTGTTCCCGACGTATTGCTAAGTGGCAATCACGCGCACATCCGGCGTTGGCGTTTACAGCAGTCCCTTGGTAGGACCTTTGAACGACGCGCCGATCTTCTGGAAAGCCGCTCGCTTTCTGGAGAAGAGAAGAAGCTGCTCGAGGAATACATCCGCGAGCGGGACGATAGTTAACAACGTATCGATGGTAGATCCGACGATTTACCTTAGGAGCACAGCATGACTAACAAAATCATCCTTGCACTCGAAGCAGAGCAGATGACCAAAGAGATCCCTACCTTTGCCCCGGGCGACACCATTGTCGTTCAGGTGAAAGTGAAGGAAGGCGATCGTTCGCGTCTGCAAGCGTTCGAAGGCGTAGTTATCGCCAAGCGTAACCGCGGCGTAAACAGTGCTTTCACTGTTCGTAAAATCTCCAACGGTGTTGGCGTAGAGCGTACTTTCCAGACCTACAGCCCGCAAATCGACAGCATGGCCGTTAAACGTCGCGGTGACGTACGTAAAGCCAAGCTGTACTACCTGCGTGACCTGTCCGGTAAAGCAGCTCGCATCAAGGAAAAACTGGCTTAAGTCCAGCTTCCGATGCGCAAGAGCCAGCCTGTTCAGGTTGGCTCTTCAAGAAAATGCCTCGTATCGAAAGATACGGGGCATTTTTCGTTATGGCTGCATATAAAGGTCGGCTAATGTGCGGAACCTGTGGGGGCGGGCTTGCTCGCGAAGAGGGTATATCAGTCGACATTGATGTTGCCTGGTGCGTCGTCTTCGCGGGCAAGCCCGCTCCCACAGGGATCGCGGCGTTAAGGGAGAAGACTTTTTTCGCACAAAAGAAAACGCCCCGAACAGGTCGGGGCGTTTGCTTGAAGTGCTACGGCTTTTTGAGCGTGGGCGCTTAGCGCTTCAGCGAAGCTGGCAGGTGCGGCTGGATCGCCGTCAGTACTGCCTTGAAGCACTTGGTGTTGCCGGCGACGATGTGGCCTTTCTCAAGGAAGTCGTGACCGCCGGTGAAGTCGCTCACCAAGCCGCCGGCTTCCTGGATCAGCAGGGCGCCTGCAGCCATGTCCCACTCGGACAGGCCCGACTCCCAGAACGCATCGAAACGGCCGGCGGCCACATAGGCCAGGTCCAGGCTCGCCGAGCCGGCGCGGCGGATGCCGGCGGTCTGGCCAACCAGGGCGCGGAACATGCCCAGGTAGTTGTCGAGGTTGTCCATCTGGTCGTCGCGGAACGGGAAGCCGGTACCCAGCAGGGCGCCGTCCAGGCTGGTGCGACCGCTGACGCGCAGACGGCGACCGTTCAGTTGGGCGCCGCGACCACGGCTGGCGGTGAATTCTTCCTGGCGAACCGGATCCAGAACAACAGCGTGCTCCAGGCGACCGCGGTATTTGCAGGCAATGCTGACAGCGAAGTGAGGAATGCCGCGCAGGAAGTTGGTGGTGCCGTCCAGTGGATCGATGATCCACAGGTACTCTTCGCCTTCGATGCCGCTACCGGCGTGCATGCCGGTTTCTTCACCCATGATCGAGTGATTAGGGTAAGCCTTGCGCAGTGCATCGATGATTTTCTGTTCGGCGGCGCGATCCACCTCGGATACATAATCCTTGGCGTCTTTTTCGTCGACCTTGATGGTATCCAGGCGCTCGATGGAGCGGAAAATCAATTCACTGGCGCTGCGGGCGGCGCGCAGCGCGATATTCAGCATGGGCTGCATGGATGTGTCACCTAAGGTTGTTAAAGAAAGCCGGGCATTCTATCAGAACTTTTCTACAGGTGAAGGTCAGTGTTCGCTTTCATAGCTTAACGGTAGGTTGAGCTGTAAGATTCTGCTCCCCATTAAAGTGTTCGAGAGCGCCTCCCTTGCTGCAAAACATTCGTGTCGTCCTGGTCAATACCAGTCACCCCGGCAATATCGGCGGGGCTGCGCGTGCCATGAAGAACATGGGCCTGTCGCGGCTGGTGCTGGTCGAACCGCGGTTGTTCCCGCACCACGAGGCCGATGCGCGTGCGTCCGGCGCCGGTGACATCCTTGAAAATGCTCAAGTCGTCGCCACCCTGGAAGATGCCTTGGTCGGCTGCAATCTGGTGCTCGGCACCAGTGCTCGTGATCGTCGCATTCCCTGGCCGTTGCTCGATCCCCGCGAATGCGGTGTGAAGGTGGTAGAGGAGGCGGGTCAGGGCGCCGAGATCGCGTTGGTGTTCGGTCGTGAAGATTCCGGCCTGACCAACGAAGAGCTGCAGCGATGTCATTATCACGTGCACATCCCATCAGACCCTGAGTTCAGTTCGCTGAACCTTGGGGCGGCGGTGCAGGTGTTGAGCTATGAAGTGCGTATGTCCTGGTTGGCGGCTGCAGGTCAGCCGAGCAAGGTCGAGAAGGAAGAAGTGGCGTCCACCAAAAGTGGTGAGCTGGCGACCATGGATGAGCTGGAGCGATTCTATGAGCACCTGGAGCAAACGCTGGTGGCCATCGAATTCCTCGACCCGGAAAAACCACGGCACTTGATGGCGCGTCTGCGCCGGTTGTACGGACGCAGCTCGGTCAGCCGGGCGGAAATGAATATATTGCGTGGCATCCTCACGGAAACCCAGAAAGCGGCCCGTGGCGAGCTTCTAAAGCGGAAGGATTAATGATGTTCGAGCGTTTGCGTGAAGATATCCAAAGTGTTTTCCATCGTGACCCGGCGGCGCGTAATGCTTTTGAGGTTCTGACGTGCTACCCGGGCATGCACGCCATCTGGATCCATCGCCTGTCGTCGGCGTTGTGGGGTATGGGCTGGAAATGGCTGGCGCGTCTGGTGTCGAACTTCGGTCGCTGGTTGACCGGAATCGAGATTCATCCGGGTGCCAAGGTCGGTCGTCGTTTCTTTATTGACCACGGCATGGGCATCGTTATCGGTGAGACTGCCGAGATCGGCAACGATGTCACCCTGTATCAAGGCGTGACCCTTGGCGGCACCAGCTGGAACAAGGGCAAGCGTCACCCGACCCTGGAAGACGGCGTGGTGGTCGGGGCGGGCGCCAAGGTGCTCGGCCCGTTTACGGTGGGTGCCGGGGCCAAGGTGGGTTCCAATGCCGTGGTCACCAAGGCGGTTCCGCCCGGGGCAACGGTGGTGGGGATTCCGGGGCGGATCATCGTCAAGTCCGATGAAGAGCAGGACGCCAAGCGCAAGGCCATGGCCGAGAAGATCGGTTTCGACGCCTACGGTGTCGGCGAAGACATGCCGGACCCGGTGGCTCGAGCCATTAACCAGTTGCTCGATCATCTGCAGGCTGTAGACGGTCGACTTGAAGGGATGTGCGGGGCGCTGAAGGACCTGGGTAGCAATTACTGTGCGAAAGATCTGCCTGAACTGCGCGAAGAAGACTTTGCCTGTGTGAAGGATAAGGATCAGAGCCAGGCCGGCTAAACCGAGTCAACTTCATCGCGGGCTTGCCCGTGATGAACGATAACTCGGTACTGCTGGCTGTGCACCGCCAGCCTTTGCTATGATGCGCGCGCTCTTTTGCGGGTAAACCTGAGTAAAGCACTAGGTCTTATAGTTGACTTAAATACTCGGGAATTGCATACTCGCCCCATTCCGAATTCCGTGGTAATTGTCCATGCGACTGACTACAAAAGGCCGATACGCCGTGACCGCCATGCTTGACCTGGCGTTGCATGCGCAGCACGGGCCGGTGTCCCTGGCCGATATCTCCGAGCGCCAAGGCATCTCCCTGTCCTACCTCGAGCAGCTTTTTGCCAAATTGCGCCGCAGCAATCTGGTGTCCAGTGTTCGCGGTCCGGGCGGCGGCTACCAGCTGTCCCGCGACATGCAGGGCATCCAGGTCGCCCAGGTGATCGATGCGGTCAACGAATCGGTCGATGCAACCAAATGCCAGGGCCAAGGTGATTGCCATCAAGGCGACACCTGTCTGACCCACCACTTGTGGTGCGATCTGAGCCTGCAGATTCACGAATTTCTGAGCGGTATCAGCTTGGCTGACCTTGTAACTCGTCGTGAGGTGCAAGAAGTAGCCCAGCGTCAGGACCAGCGTCGTTGCAACAGCAAGGCGCCACGCCTGGACAAGATTGAAGCGTCCGCCGTCGAATGACAGCCAAAGAGCTAGCGGCACGCCAGCCAGCCTGATTTAGGAGATAGTCCATGAAATTGCCGATTTACCTTGATTACTCTGCGACGACCCCGGTTGATCCACGTGTCGCGCAAAAGATGAGTGAATGCCTGCTGGTCGACGGAAACTTCGGTAACCCGGCGTCCCGTTCCCACGTGTTCGGCTGGAAAGCTGAAGAGTCCGTCGAGAACGCTCGCCGTCAGGTCGCAGACCTGGTTAACGCCGACCCGCGTGAAATCGTCTGGACCTCCGGTGCCACCGAGTCCGACAACCTGGCAATCAAGGGTGCGGCGCATTTCTACTCCACCAAAGGCAAGCACCTGATCACCACCAAGATTGAGCACAAGGCTGTCCTCGACACCATGCGCCAACTGGAGCGTGAAGGTTTCGAAGTGACCTACCTCGACCCTCGCGAAGATGGTCTGGTGACTCCGGAAATGATCGAAGCTGCCCTGCGTGACGACACCATCCTGGTCTCGGTCATGCACGTGAACAACGAAATCGGCACCATCAACGACATCGCTGCCATCGGCGAACTGTGCCGCTCCAAGGGCATTCTGTTCCACGTCGACGCCGCTCAGTCCACCGGCAAGGTCGAGATCGACCTGTCGAAACTGAAAGTCGACATGATGTCGTTCTCTGCCCACAAAACCTACGGCCCTAAAGGCATCGGCGCACTGTACGTCAGCCGCAAGCCGCGTGTTCGCATCGAAGCGACCATGCACGGCGGCGGTCATGAGCGCGGCATGCGTTCCGGCACCCTGGCGACCCACCAGATCGTTGGCATGGGCGAAGCTTTCCGTGTGGCCAAGGAAGACATGGCCGCCGAGAACGTCCGTATCAAAGCCCTGAGCGACCGCTTCTTCAAGCAGGTCGAAGGCCTGGAAGAGCTGTACGTCAACGGCAGCATGACCGCCCGCGTACCGCACAACCTGAACCTGAGCTTCAACTACGTTGAAGGCGAATCGCTGATCATGGCGCTCAAGGATCTGGCGGTTTCGTCCGGTTCGGCCTGCACCTCGGCGTCGCTTGAGCCTTCGTACGTACTGCGCGCCCTGGGCCGCAACGACGAACTGGCGCACAGCTCGATTCGCTTCACCTTCGGCCGTTTCACCACCGAAGAAGAAATCGACTACGCCGCGCAGAAAGTCTGCGAGGCCGTTACCAAGCTGCGCACTCTCTCGCCGCTGTGGGACATGTACAAAGATGGCGTCGACATTTCGAAAATCGAGTGGGCGGCGCACTGATATTCAAGTCGCCGCAACCGGGCTCTGCTAATCCACGATTGGCAGGGCTTCAAGAGCGACTCCTGATGAGTGAGGATTAAGAATCATGGCTTACAGCGAAAAGGTCATCGACCACTACGAGAACCCGCGCAACGTCGGCAAGATGGACGCGGAAGATCCTGATGTCGGCACCGGCATGGTCGGCGCTCCGGCGTGCGGCGACGTGATGCGCCTGCAGATCAAGGTCAACGAACAAGGCATCATCGAAGACGCCAAGTTCAAGACTTACGGTTGCGGTTCGGCGATCGCCTCCAGCTCCCTGGCGACCGAGTGGATGAAAGGCAAGACTCTGGATGAAGCAGAGACCATCAAGAACACTCAGCTGGCCGAAGAACTGGCCCTGCCGCCAGTAAAAATTCACTGCTCCGTACTTGCTGAAGACGCTATCAAAGCGGCCGTTCGCGACTACAAGCAGAAGAAAGGCTTGATCTGACTTTCAAGATTTGGCGACGAGTAAGGAGTCACCGATGGCTATCAGCATGACAGAAGCGGCTGCTCAACACGTGCGACGCTCCCTCAACGGGCGCGGCAAAGGTGAAGGGATTCGTCTGGGTGTTCGCACCACAGGCTGTTCCGGCCTTGCCTACGTGCTGGAGTTTGTCGACGAGGTGGTTGCAGAGGATCAGGTGTTCGAAAGTCACGGCGAGAAAGTGATCATCGACCCGAAAAGCCTGGCCTACCTGGACGGCACCGAACTCGATTTCGTCAAGGAAGGGTTGAACGAAGGCTTCAAGTTCAACAACCCCAACGTGCGCGGTGAATGTGGCTGCGGCGAAAGCTTCAACATCTGAGGCTGCGCGTGGGTACTCCTTGTCATTTCGCTTTATTTGAGCTGAAACCGAGCTTCCGTCTGGATCTCGATCAGTTGGCCACGCGCTACCGTGAGTTGGCGCGCGGTGTTCATCCGGACCGCTTTGCTGACGCTTCCGAGCGTGAGCAGCGGCTGGCGCTCGAGCAATCCGCGAGCCTCAACGAGGCCTACCAGACGCTCAAAAGTCCCCCCAAACGCGCGCGATACCTGCTCGCCATGGGTGGTCGCGAGCTGCCGCTGGAGGTCACGGTGCATGATCCGGAGTTTCTTCTGCAGCAGATGGAGTTGCGTGAAGAGCTCGAAGACCTGCAAGACAGCGCCGACCTGGCGGGTGTTGCAGTGTTCAAGCGTCGCTTGAAGAGCGCGCAGGATGAACTGAACGAAAGCTTCGCAGCCTGTTGGGATGATGCAGCGCAACGTGAACAGGCCGAACGCCTGATGCGGCGCATGCAGTTCCTCGACAAGCTCACCTACGAAGTGCGCCAGTTAGAAGAGCGCCTCGACGATTAACCCAGTGCCGCTCCGGTCGCACGCCTGATATACAGATAAGTCCTGATCACGATGGCCCTACTGCAGATCGCCGAACCCGGCCAAAGTCCTCAACCGCACCAGCGTCGTCTGGCTGTGGGGATCGACTTGGGCACTACCAATTCGCTGGTCGCTGCGTTGCGCAGTGGTCTTTCCGAGCCTCTGGCCGACGCGCAAGGGCAGGTCATCCTGCCGTCTGCCGTGCGCTATCACGCCGATCGCGTCGAAGTCGGCGAGTCGGCCAAACTGGCCGCTGCGTCCGATCCTTTGAATACTGTGCTGTCGGTCAAGCGCTTGATGGGTCGTGGTTTGTCCGACGTCAAGCAATTGGGCGATCAGCTGCCGTACCGGTTTGTCGACGGCGAGTCGCATATGCCGTTCATCGACACGGTGCAAGGTCCGAAAAGCCCGGTCGAAGTCTCCGCCGATATCCTCAAGGTGCTGCGTCAGCGCGCTGAAGCGACCTTGGGTGGCGAGCTGGTTGGCGCGGTGATCACCGTTCCGGCCTATTTCGATGATGCTCAGCGTCAAGCCACCAAGGATGCGGCCAAGCTGGCCGGTCTGAACGTGCTGCGTCTGCTCAATGAGCCAACCGCCGCCGCTGTCGCCTACGGTCTGGATCAGCACGCCGAAGGCTTGGTCGCGATTTATGACCTGGGCGGCGGTACGTTCGATATTTCGATTCTGCGCCTGACCGGCGGTGTGTTTGAAGTGCTGGCCACCGGCGGCGACAGCGCCCTGGGTGGCGATGACTTTGACCATGCTATCGCTGGCTGGATCATCGAGAGCGCCGGTCTGTCGGCCGACCTCGATCCGGGTACGCAACGTAATCTGCTGCAAACCGCGTGCGCAGCCAAAGAAGCCCTGACCAATTGCTCGTCCGTCGAAGTCGCTTATGGCGACTGGAAGGCCGAGCTGACCCGAGACGCCTTCAATGCGTTGATCGAGCCGATGGTTGCTCGCAGCTTGAAAGCCTGCCGTCGCGCGGTGCGTGATTCCGGTATCGAGCTGGAAGACGTACACGCTGTGGTCATGGTCGGCGGCTCGACGCGTGTGCCTCGCGTCCGCGAAGCTGTTGCGCAGGCCTTCGGTCGCGAGCCGCTGACCGAAATCGATCCGGATCAAGTCGTCGCCATCGGTGCCGCGATCCAGGCCGATACCCTGGCCGGCAACAAGCGTGATGGCGGCGAACTGCTGTTGCTCGACGTGATTCCGTTGTCCCTGGGGCTGGAAACCATGGGTGGTCTGATGGAGAAGGTGATTCCGCGCAACACCACCATCCCCGTCGCCCGGGCTCAGGACTTCACCACTTATAAAGATGGCCAGTCGGCCATGGCGATCCACGTATTGCAGGGTGAGCGCGAGTTGATCAGCGACTGCCGCTCCCTGGCACGCTTCGAATTGCGTGGTATTCCGGCGATGGTGGCTGGCGCGGCGAAGATTCGCGTGACCTTCCAGGTCGACGCCGATGGTCTGCTCAGTGTCTCGGCTCGCGAATTGGGTTCGGGCGTCGAAGCCAGCATTCAGGTCAAGCCGTCTTACGGCCTGACCGACGGCGAAATCGCCAAGATGCTCAAGGATTCGTTCCAGCATGCCAACGATGACAAAGTCGCCCGCGTATTGCGTGAGCAGCAAGTCGATGCCCAGCGCCTGATCGAGGCGGTGCAGGGCGCTCTGGAGGTTGACGGCGAACGCCTGCTTGACGCCGAAGAGCGCATGGTCATCGAATTGCAGATGCAGGAACTGACCGAATTGATGAAAGGCACCGATGGTTACGCCATCGAGCAGCAGACCAAGCGTCTGTCGCAGGTGACCGATGCCTTTGCTGCCCGCCGCCTGGACTCTACGGTGAAAGCCGCTCTGGCGGGGCGCAATCTGAATGAAATCGAGGATAACTGATGCCGCAGGTCATTTTTCTGCCACACGAGAAGTTCTGCCCGGAAGGCATGGTTGTAGAGGCTGAACCCGGTATTTCCATTCTCGAACTGGCCCATGAACATCATATCGAGATGGAAAGCGCCTGTGGCGGCGTCTGCGCCTGCACTACCTGCCACTGCATCGTTCGCGAAGGTTTCGATTCGCTGGAAGAGGCTGATGAGCTGGAAGAAGACTTTCTTGATCGGGCGTGGGGTCTGGAAGCGCAATCTCGTCTAGCCTGTCAGGCGATCGTCGGGACAGAAGACCTGACCATCGAAATTCCGAAATATTCGCTCAACCATGCAGCCGAAGCGCCGCACTGATTCAAGGAACCGACATGAGTCTGAAATGGGTTGATGTGCTTGAAATCGCGATCCAGCTGGCTGAGTCCAGGCCGGAAGTGGATCCGCGTTATGTGAACTTCGTCGATCTGCACCAATGGGTGCTGGCATTGCCGGAGTTCAGTGATGATCCGACCCGCGGTGGCGAGAAGGTGCTTGAAGCCATTCAGGCTGCCTGGATCGAAGAAGCAGACTGATTCTGCACCGTACGCAGTTAGGCAATACCAAAGAACCCGCGTATAATTCGCGGGTTTAATTTTTCGCAAATTACCGTTTCTGGAGTTACACCATGGCTGTTCAACGTACTTTCTCCATCATCAAGCCTGACGCTGTTGCAAAAAACGTTATCGGCGAGATCACCACTCGTTTCGAAAAAGCTGGCCTGCGCGTTGTAGCTTCGAAACTGAAGCAACTGTCCAAAGCTGAAGCTGAAGGCTTCTACGCTGAGCACAGCGCTCGTGGTTTCTTCGGCGACCTGGTTGCTTTCATGATCTCCGGTCCGGTTGTCGTTCAGGTTCTGGAAGGCGAAAACGCTATCGCTCTGAACCGTGAGCTGATGGGCGCTACCAACCCTAAAGAAGCTGCTGCCGGCACCATCCGCGCTGACTTCGCTGATTCCATCGACGCCAACGCTGTACACGGTTCGGACTCCGAAGCCGCTGCTGCTCGCGAAATCTCGTACTTCTTCGCAGCTACTGAAGTAACCACTCGCTAAGCATTGGCTTAAGAGTGAAGGTGAATCCATGACTACATCGACTGTAAAAACCAACCTGCTGGGTCTGACTCAACAGGAAATGGAAAAATTCTTCGACTCAATCGGGGAGAAGCGTTTCCGTGCCGGTCAGGTAATGAAATGGATTCACCATCTTGGCGTTGATGATTTCGACGCCATGACGAACGTCAGCAAGGCCTTGCGCGACAAGCTCAAGGCCATTGCTGAAGTCCGCGGCCCCGAAGTGGTCAGCGAGGACATCTCCACCGATGGCACCCGTAAGTGGGTGGTGCGCGTGGCGTCCGGGAGCTGCGTCGAGACCGTGTACATTCCCCAGGGCAAACGCGGCACTCTGTGCGTTTCGTCCCAGGCAGGCTGTGCCCTGGATTGCAGTTTCTGCTCCACCGGCAAGCAAGGTTTCAACAGCAACCTCACCGCCGCCGAAGTGATCGGTCAGGTGTGGATTGCCAATAAATCGTTCGGCAGCATCCCGGCGACCGCCGACCGTGCCATCACCAACGTGGTGATGATGGGCATGGGTGAGCCGCTGCTGAACTTCGACAACGTCGTGGCCGCCATGCATCTGATGATGGATGACCTGGGCTACGGGATCTCCAAGCGCCGCGTGACCCTGTCCACTTCGGGCGTGGTGCCGATGATCGATGAGCTGTCCAAGCACATCGACGTGTCCCTGGCGTTGTCGCTGCACGCACCAAACGACGCATTGCGTAACCAATTGGTGCCGATCAACAAGAAATATCCGCTTAAGATGCTGCTCGAGTCGTGCCAGCGCTACATGTCGTCCCTGGGCGAAAAGCGCGTGCTGACCATCGAGTACACCTTGCTTAAGGACATCAACGACAAGGTTGAACACGCCGTTGAGATGATCGAGCTGCTCAAGAACATCCCGTGCAAGATCAACCTGATTCCGTTCAACCCGTTCCCGCATTCCGGTTACGAGCGCCCAAGCAACAACGCGATTCGCCGGTTTCAGGATCAGCTTCACCATGCAGGCTTCAATGTCACCGTACGCACCACCCGCGGTGAAGACATCGATGCCGCGTGTGGCCAATTGGTAGGGCAGGTGCTGGATCGCACCCGTCGCAGCGAACGTTATATCGCCGTGCGCGAGTTGAGCGCCGAAAACGATATCGCAACAAACGCTGCGAACAATAATTAAGAGAGGATCTCTATGTCCCTGCGCTTCGCGCTGCTTGTGCTGTTGGCCAGTCTCTGTGCTGGTTGTGTCCTGTCGGGCGATTTCAACCCGATGAAGACCAGCAAGGGCCGTGATGAGGCGCGTGCCGCCTACGTGCAGCTGGGCCTGGGTTATCTGCAGCAAGGCATGACCGAGCGCGCCAAAGTCCCGTTGAAGAAGGCCTTGGACCTGGATAGCTCGGATCCTGATGCCAACGCGGCTCTGGGGCTGGTGTTCCAGGCTGAGATGGAGCCGGAACTGGCCGATCAGCATTTTCGCAAGGCGCTGTCTTCTCGTCCCGCCGATGCGCGAATCCTGAATAACTACGGCAGTTTTCTTTTCGAAGAGAAACGTTACAAAGAGGCGTACGAACACTTCGAACAGGCCGCCGCCGATACTTTGTATCCTGAGCGTTCACGGGTTTTCGAAAACCTGGGCATGACCGCTTCAAAGCTTGGCCAGCGTGATCTGGCCCGCCAGCAACTGGAAAAAGCCCTGCGTCTGAATCGCCAACAGCCACGTGCATTGCTGGAAATGGCTGAGTTGTCTTACGAAGACAGGCATTATGTGCCCGCGCGTGACTATTACGACCGTTTTAGCCTGCTCACCGAGCAAAATGCACGTAGTCTATTGCTCGGCGTTCGGTTGGCAAAAGTGTTCGAAGATCGCGACAAGGCCGCCAGTTTTGGCCTGCAATTAAAACGACTCTATCCCGGTACGCCGGAATATCAGCAATACCTGTCGGAGCAATGATGAAAGCGGCGCATCCCGAAGTTGTAGCAGCGTCCCGAGCTCGGCATGGTGTCTCCAATCAAATTCATTCCGCAGGCCGAAGAGACCGGGTTGATCGTGCCCATCGGCGACTGGGTGATTCATACTG